>CALWNI010000027.1 GCA_944382775.1 uncultured Allofournierella sp. | reverse complement strand
TCTAAGGCGCACGACTGGAAATCGTGTGTGGGCCATAAACCCACCGAGGGTTCGAATCCCTCTCTTTCCGCCATAAACCTGTAAGCAACTGCTTACAGGTTTTTTGTTTTGTTTCAGCCAAATGACAAAATGGAAAAAATAAATGGTATTATAAATATAATATGGTCGAAATTTGAATTATATGGTATACTGGTTTCATTCATAAAAAATACGGCATAGATTAAGCATACGGTTCGTTATACAATTGCGGTTATAAAGGTAAAGGTGGTAATTGTGAGTTTAGAAATAACAATGTTTGGCGGATTTTTAATGCGCTACAAAGGCCAGCAGCTAAAATTAGAACGCAATAACAACACCCGTTCTATGCAGGTGTTGCAGTTGCTGATTTATCACGGAGCAAACGGTATCCCCAAAGACACCCTAATGGATATGGTATTTGGCGATGATGAAGACGTATCCAATCCGGCAAACAATCTAAAGGTTACCATTAGCAATTTGCGCCGTATTTTGCAGCGTGCCGGTTTACCCGAAACAACAACGGTGTTTTTTAAAGCAGGCAATTACTACTTTGAATCCGAAGAACCCATGCAGGTAGATGCCTTTTTGTTTGAAAAGCAGGTTGCTGTGGCGCGTGCCGCAACCGGGGAACAACGTGCCGAAGAATTTGCCCATGCGTGCAGCCTGTACAGCGGTGATTTTTTGCCCCACCTAATGGCTTACGATTGGGCAATGGTAGCTGCTGTACATTATAAAGAGCAATACCGCTTGTGCGTACAGGCATTAAGCGAAATTTTGCAAGAACAGAACAATTACAAACAGTTGCTGCGCCTTGCAACCCAGGCATCTTCGCTTTGCCCGCAAGAAGAATGGGATATTTTGCGTATCCGCAGTTTGCTGGTGTTACAGCGTTACCAGGAAGCAAAAGAAGTATACGAAGAATCAGTTGCACGGCTGATTGATGAATTTGGCGTAAAACCATCGGAACGTTTGCTGGAGTGCTTGAAAGAGATTGAACAGCTACTACCTAACCGAAAAGCAACCTTGGAAGAATTACAGCATGTACTAATGGAAGAAACCGAGGAAAGCGGTGCGTATTACTGCACATTTCCCAGTTTCATTGATACATACCGCACGGTAAGCCGTATGCTGGACCGCAGCGGGCAAACCGCTTATTTAATGATGTGTTGGGCAACCGACAAAAAAGGGCAGCGGTTGGATGATAAAGCAATTCTTGACCAAACCATGCCCAGCGTGGGCGAAGCCATTCACAGTGCGCTTCGTCGCGGGGATATCTACACCCGTGCTGAAAATGACCGTTACCTAATTTTGTTAATGGGTATCAATCGAGAAAATTGCGGTATTGTAATTGACCGCATTGAAAACTATTATAAAGAGATGCGGCGTGGAACCCGTGGCCCGGCTATTACATTACATTATAAAGTAGGCCCGGTACATGGTATGAACGAAACCAGTTGGAGCTCCGGCGCATTATCTTGGAACTAAGTAAAACCCCCTGTGTGTACAAACACACAGGGGGTTTTTGTTTTGCAGTTAAAGTTTAAAGCGGTTTAAGAGTAAGTGTAAAAATGTTTTATCGAAATACTTTTTTTAACCGTTCCTTTACTTGCGAATGATATATTGTGTTTGTCAGGAAAGCAAAGGAGGAATGGCTATGGATGAGGTTGCGTTTCATAAAGAACCTTCCAATTTGGTTAGTATTTGCGTTGACCAGGTAACAGATGGTTGTTTGAGTGGACGGATCTACCACAAATTTAATCAAGAGCCAATCCGATTTTGTGGTGCAGAAGGGATACTAATGATTTTGGAACAACTAATGGATGAGTTGAAGTGTCCCCAAGCATCGGTACAAACACGAAGATTTACTACAGCGAACACACAAAGGAGAGACCTGTTGATGAGCAACAAAGAAATCAATGAACCAACAGCTTATAGCGGCCAAGAAGCAACCTTTGTGGTACATGTGAAATATCGGCAAAATGCTACTTGGCAAGGCGTAGTAACTTGGGCAGAAAAAAAGAAGCAAAAAAGTTTTCGAAGTGCATTGGAACTAATCAAACTAATGGATAGTGCCATTGAAGAAACCAATCAGCCGGAACATCAGCGAGAGGCGAAAGAGTTAGAAAACGATCCCGTAGAAAATGTTAGGAGGCAACAGCTATGAAACACAAAATAACAAATCGTTTTATTAGCGTAGCACTTGCTGTGGCTATGATTGTAAGCATGGTGCCAAGCAGTGCTTTTGCAGATGTGACCAGCGAGATTGCGGTCACTCCTACAAGCGAAGCACAAATCAATGAAGTAATTGAGGATGTAGCGCAAAGCATAGAGAGCAATGTGCAAGAGGAGGCAGCAACCAGCAGTGAGGCTCCTGTGGTGGAACCCAGCGAAGAACCTGCACCCGCTGCAAGCGAAGTGCCGGCTGAAACGGTGGCACCCAGTGCAGTTCCCAGTGAACAGCCGCAACCCAGTGCCGCTCCCAGCGAGCAACCAGAAGAAAGTGCTACTCCCAGTGAACAGCCTGAGCAAAGCGCACAGCCAGAATCCAGCGCATTGCCAGAATCCAGCGCAAGCCCTGAGGCTACCGCAACACCGATTCCTTCTGAAACACCGACTCCGTCCGAAAGTCCTCTTCCCAGCGAAGAACCGGAAGCCAGTGAAGAGCCGGTGCAGATGAATGAAGAAGAGTACACCGCAACCGCAAATGTGGAAGGTGCAGAAGGTGTTACCGTTGTAGTGAAAGTTCCTGCCAATACATTGCCCAAGGATGTTACCTTGGTAGCAGAATTGTTGGAACAAGGCACCGAGGCTCACGAAGAGGCACAAGAAGCATTGAACAATGCCCAGGTTGCATATGAGTCCATGGTTGCTATGGATATCCGTTTTGAAGATAAAGACGGAAACGAAGTAGAGCCGCTGAACCCGGTAGAGGTTTCGATTGATGCACAGGCTTTGCTGCCGGTGGATGCCGACCCCGAAACCGTTGCGGTACAACACTTGAAAGAGAATGAAGCAGGTGAAGTGGTTGCGGTAGAAACCGTAGCAGATGCAACTGTAACTACTGGTGAAATTACCGTTGAGGAAAATGCCGATCAGACTACGCAAAATGTAGCAAGCACTTTTGCCGTAGATGGATTTTCTTACTTTACCATTACATGGGGAAGATACGGTTCGGTTCAAGTTTACTATGTAGATCAAGACGGCAACGAAATTCAAGGAAGCCAAATCAGAGATGAATGGTTTGATACAAAAGATTGGGTTGAACTGGAAGATTACGCCGATGAACTGGAGGGCTATGAATTTGTAGAATACAGATACGGCAGCGATTTCGACAGTAGCAATTATATGGCAGATTCCAACGACAGCCCCGAAATTCGTTACAAGGACGGTGGGTATTATTACCGCACCACAGGACACGGTGACGGAACAAGAATTTTTAGGGATACTTATTGGCGCAATATTTACTTAGTATATGAAAGCGAAGAACAATCCGGCGGCTCTACACAGCCCGGAGCCAATGCTACCATTACGACCCAAAAGTCTTTGACCTTGCAAAACGGTCAACAGGCCGGTGGTTTGTATGACCTCACCTTGGGCATTTCCGGTGATCGTGGTTCTAGCGAGCAAAAAGCTATGGTAGATGTGCTGTTTATTGTGGATCGCTCCAATAGTATGGCGGACGGCATCAGTTATTTTGATTACACCTCAAGAATTGAAGCAGTTCGGTCGGCGGTAAATGGCCTTGTAGATACAATTGAATCCAACAAAAATATTGATGCTAAGTATAGCACAGTGGCTTTTTCTGACCTAAGTGCCACAGGAGTGATAAACGATTGGACGTTCAACGGGCAGGACATTAAAGACACATTGAAATATATGTGGATTACGGGCGGTACCAACTATCAAGCTGGTATCTACCAAGGCAAACAACAGTTGAATCAAGCAAGAAAAGGCGCTGCTACGATTGTAATTTTCTTGTCAGACGGTATTCCTACCTTCCGCGGAATTTATTCGCAGTCAGGAAACGGAAAAAACGACAATGAGGGTGAAAATATTGATGCTGCGGTAAAAGAAGTTTCCGGCATGAATAGCACCGCATTCTATGCCGTTGGTATTGGTCCTGATTTTGCAACAGGAGAAACCGGTTACAATAACATGGTTCGCCTGAAAAATGCTGCCAATGCAGAAAACAAAGGTGTTTATTCGGCACAGGATACAACCGCTTTGAACAATGCGTTCAAGAGCATTGCCAGCCAAATTAGCTTTTATGCTTGCCAAAATGTTACCCTAACCGATACCATGAGCCAATATGCTCAGGTAACAACCGATGACAACGGCAACTATGTATTTACTGTTAAAGTGGAAAATAACGGTACCACAAAAGCAAGCCAAACCGTAACATTTGCACCCGGCGAAACCAGCAAAACCGTAAGTTTGGAGGGGGTTGGTGAGGTTACGCTGACCTTTGATGGAACAACCATTACACTGGATTTTCCGGATAACTACAAGTTAGAAAAGGATCATACCTACAGCGTTACCACTACGGTACGGCCCACGGATCTTGCAATTGAAGCTGGTCCCACAGAATTCAATGCCCGCGGTGATGTGGGTACCGGTAGCCATGCAGGTGAAAGTGGTTTTTACAGCAATGTAAATGAGACCTCGAAAGTTACCTTCCAGCCGATTGTAGACAATCAGGTTGGCGAACAAAAAGAAGAGTTCTTCCCTAAGCCTGTTATCCAGGTATTTGATGCCGGTGATGTGGAAATGGAAGAACCTGCCCACACCAAACAGGCAATTTTGCAGGATGATGGTACCTATGATCTGACCTTAACGGTTTCCGGTTCTACCGGCACTGCGACCAAAAAGGCACAGGTAGATGTGCTGATGGTAGTAGACGTATCGGATAGCATGAACGACGATGGCCGTTTAAGCAATACCAAAAAAGCAATGAATGCTTTGGTAAATAAGCTGAATAGCAAAAATACCGTAGATGCACGATACAGCATTGTAACATTCAATGGCTATGAAACGGCGAACATTGCAGGTACAGAACACAATGCCGATTTGAAACTGGATTGGAATAACGATGCTAACACTGCAATCAATACAACCAACAGCCTTTCTGCTACCGGCGGTACCAACTATCAAGCTGGTTTACGTTTGGCGGTTCAGCAGCTGAAGAGTGCACGGTCTACCGCTTCTACGGTGGTTGTATTCTTGAGTGATGGTGGCCCTACCCTTTATATCGGTGGCGGTACAGGCAATAAGAACTTGGATCGCAGCGGAAATGGATGGAAGAGCACACTGCTGGAAGCTGCTCAAATCAATTGCAGCCAGTTCTATGCAGTTGGTATTGGCGAAACACAGCGGAATTACATGACCGATTTGAGAGATAAGGTCACCGCTGTAACAAAAGAATACTTCCAGGCAGATGCAACCGGTTCTAATTTGGCAAGTAAATTTGAAGACATTGCCGGCAGCATTACAAAGCTAGTTTGCGAAAATGTTACCATTACCGATACCCTGAGCCAGTATGCCGAGGCTGTTCTTAAAACAGATGGTCAGCCTGAAAAGCTGGAGGTAAAAGTTTTGGATGAAAACGGCAATGATGTAACCCAAGCCGAAGTTGCAGCAGGTGGAATTACTGCAAACTATGATGCAGCAACCAACACCGTAACCATGGACTTTAACGACAGCTATGCGCTGAAAGCAGAGTACACCTATTCGGTTACTTTGAAAATCAAAGCCAGTGCACAGGCAGAGGCAGAGTATACCGGCACCTACCCGGATACTCCCGATAAGGACACCGGTACCCATGCCGACCGCCATGAGAATGGTTTCTACTCCAATACCAGTGCAACATTGGTTTACACGGTTACCGGAACCAACCAACCGCAAACGATTTACTACGACCATCCGGTTATTCAGGTAACCACGGGCAACCTGGTTATCACAAAAGCTTTTGAAGGACTGGATGCTCAACAAATTCAATCGTTGAATGATGTACTTACATTCACATACACCAATACAGCCGATGCCAGCGATACAGATAGCATTACATTGGGTGATATGCAGCTTGTAAATGGCAAGTATCAGTACACGGTACAAGGCTTGGATGCAAATGCAACATATATGGTAACAGAAGACCATTACGATGTGGCTGATTATGACCGCAGCGGTTCCGATACACAGGTAAGCGTTACCATTTCCGCAAACGGAACAGCAACAGCTGACTTTGAAAACAAATACACCCAGAATTTCAATGGCAAGATTACCATTGAAAAGAACTTGCTGAGCTACAATTATTCTATGGGCAACGATGCTTCTTTCCAATTTAAGATTGAAGCAACCGAAGGCAAGTATGCCGGCCGTGTATGGTATCGTTATGTAACATACGCAAAGGGCGAAACCGGAGTAAAAACTGTGGATGTTACCGGATTGCCGGCAGGCACTTATGTTGTTACCGAGATGGACAGTGCAGGCTATGAGCTGGAAGGTACACAGCAGAGCTACCAGGTAAGCATTGCAGCAGGCAAAGAAGAAAAGGTTACATTTGCGAATAAAGCCACCACGAACAAAGTACCCGGCGATCAGGGCATTGTTCGCAACAACTTTAAGTATGTTGAAGGAAAAGGCTGGACATTCGTACAAGAACAGCCGTAACCGGCAGAAAGGAGCGATATAAATGAAAAACGCAACAATTAAAGTATTGTTTTCCATTTTGCTGGTGGCAGCTTTGGCAATAGGCGGAACGTTTGCCTACCTGTATGCAACCGATACACCTGTATTTAACACCTTTGCCTTGGCAGATATTCATACAGAAATTGATGAACCTACTTCCGGTACAGCGGCAGAAAAAGACCCGCAGGTTGTGAATGTTGGAAAATCAGCGGTATACGTACGTGCTCGTGCAGTGATTTCCGGCGGAGATGCACAGGTTTTGGAACAAAACAACTGGATTACCGTTGTTTATAACACCGAAGACGGTAACTGGGTTTATGGCAACGATGGTTTTTACTACTATGCAGGGGTTCTTCTTCCGAAATCGGAAGAAGAACCTGAAAACCCATCCACTCCGCCCCTGTTTACCGATGTTATTGTAAGCACCGAAGTATCCAAAGAAGCGGAATTTTCGGTGGATGTATACCAAGAAAGTGTATTGGCTCCAACAGACAGTGAATGGTCCTTACAGGCTGCAAAAACAGCCTTTGAAGAAAAGGGCTAATCTTAGGAAGGTGACCCGATATGATTGTAAAAAAGATTTGCGCTGTGTTATCAACATTAGTTTTATTGCTTTTGCTGGCAGCGTCTGCAGTGATTCTGGTACCCATGATGTTAGGGTATAAAGAATTGGCAGTACGATCCGGAAGCATGGAGCCTACCATTTCGGTAGGAAGCTTGGTTTATGTAAAACCGGTGGATGCAGCCGAACTGCAACCCGGCGATGTGTGCACCTACTATCTTTCGGACGGTGAAACCTTTGTTACACATCGGGTGATGAGCGTTGATTCGCAGGCACAAACGTTAGTAACCCAAGGCGATGCGAATGAGGCGGCAGACGGAGAGATTGCGTTTGGACAGGTATATGGCCGTGTAGACTTTCATCTGCCATACTTAGGCTTTGCGGTTCAAAATTTTCGTACCCCGGTAGGCATTATGTCAATTTGTGGTGTATTGATGCTAATTATTGTATTGAATTTTGTTCCGGCTATTATTGACGCAGCCGAGAATGAAAAAAAGCAGAAAGTACAAACAAAACCCGCAGGTTAATCTGCGTGTAAAACAAAGAAAAACTTTTTGGTTTTAAGCATCAAACTTTAACTGGTTTCTAACCTGCCATGAGTACAATGATACATGTAAAGCAAAGGCGGATTGCCCAGGGCCCGGTCAACAAGACGCCTTTGCCACATAGAAAGAATCTTTTTTAACAGCAGATAAACGACAAAAAGGAGTGTAATTGTTATGAAGATGAAGAATATGTTGATCGGCGGTATGTCTCTGGTACTGGTAGCTTGCGTTTCCATTGGCGGTACATTGGCTTATCTGACAGCTACAAGCGATGAGGTAGAAAATACCTTTGTGGGCAGCAAGGGCATTACAATGACTCTGGACGAGGCTAAGGTAGATCCTGCAACCGGTGAGGAAATTGTGGGCGAAGGTGCTGGACGTGTAAAAACCAACAGCTACACCGACATTATTCCCGGCAAGGCAGTGGATAAAGATCCCACCGTTCATCTAACAGAAATCCCCACCGGCGGTGCTGACCTGTATGTAAGGGTTAGCGGTGTAGATTCGGAAGCTTACGAGGCAGATGTTACCATTGATTCTCATTGGACTAAGGTTGGCGACTTTGAAGGCGTTGACGGCCTGTACAAATACAACGGCGTTGTAACAAGCACCGGCGATTATATCGTATTTGATGGCGTAACCTTTGATTACGATCAGGAAGGCAATGCTACTCCCACCATTAGCCCCATTACGGTAAAGGCTTATGCAATCCAGACCGGTGTTTCCAATGCCGATGAGCTGGCTGCTACCGCACTGGATTATCAGGTTCCCCTGGACTAATAAAAGCTTAGCGTTGTAATTTCGATGATACAGAATTGTAGGTGTTATATATGAAAAAGAAAAATATTCTTACCGCAGCTGTTAGCCTTTCGCTGGTAGCATGTTTATCCATTGGTGCAACATTGGCTTACTTTACCGACCAAACCTCCACCGCAGAAAACGTATTTACAACCGGTAAGGTAGACATTGAGTTAATCGATAAGCTGCCGGACGATTATAATCCCGATGACCATACCTGGAAAGCTGTAGATAACGGTGATAACACCGGTATCAGCTATACCGAGGTGTTGCCCGGCGATTATCTGCAAAAGATAGTGGGCTTCAGCACAACCGAAGATTCCAACGATTGCTACGTTGCAATTCGCGTGAAAACCGAAGTAACCAATCTGCCGCATGCAACCGAGGAGATCACTGCAGAGGTTGCAACCAATCAGTTAAGCGAACTGATTCGGGAGCAAGTGGAAGAATCGGCAGGCAGCGTATGGATTGCAGAGCCCAGTGAAGAAGAAAACGGTGTAGTAACCTATTTCTTCCGCACTGCGGTACCGGCTGATACCGAAAATGTAGTGCTGTTTGAAGGCATTCAAATCCCCGGCGAAGAGTGGGGCAATGCTTACGCTGAAATGGGCTTTAACGTAAAGGTTCAAGCTGCAGCAATTCAGGCAGACAATACCACACTGGAAACTTTGATGGGAATGAATTGGGATGAACTAACCGCATTGGAGTAAGCTTAAAATTGGAATAATTGATTTCTGAAAAGGGGGCGACGGTCATGAAGTCAAAAGCGCTGAGTGCCGCTGCTGCGACACTGCTTCTGGTGGTAATGGCCGCCGCCCTTCCGTTTAGTGTTCCAAAGCTGTTTGGATATCAGATTTATCATGTGTTGACCCAAAGCATGGCGCCGGAAATACCGGCAGGTAGCGCAATCTATGTAATGCGTTGTGATCCTCAAACGTTACAGCAGGGAGATGTCATCACCTTTCAGCTCAATCAAGCCACCGGCCTAGTGGAAACCCACCGGGTGGTGAAAAACGACACACAGGCGGGTCAGTTGGTTACAAAGGGCGATGCAAATGCACAGCCCGATGTAAACCCCGTAAACTATAATCGGGTAGTAGGAAAAGTAGTTATGAGTGTGCCGGTGCTGGGAACAGTGTCGCAGATGCTGCATTCCGGGCTGGGTATCACAGTCTGTGTGGTAATATTTGCACTAGCGATTCTATTGTGGACACTTGCAGACAAATCAAAGAAAAGGGAGCGTTCCAAGTGAAAAAAAGATTTTTGCTAATGGGTGCAACGGCGGTTCTGGTTATGAGCGCTGTGGTTGGTGGCACATTGGCAGCCGGCCAAGCCACTGCGGAAAATCCTGTAACAGCACCGCTGGCAGCGGCCACCCTAAATATTGAGTGGAATGGTCAGCAAAATATAAGCGCACCGGTATTGCTTGAGATGCAAAATTACAACCTGATGCCGGCCGATATTATTGAGCTTACCAACACATATAGCGTAAAAAACACAGGCAGCGTAGACTCGTACATTCGGGTTACGGTAACTAAATATTGGACCGATGAATCCGGTAACAAGATGCCGGAGCTGGATGCTTCCAATATTTATTTACAAGCCGATACCGACAATTGGCTGCAGGCCGAGCAATTGTTTGGAGACCAAACAATGAATGAAACACAGGTGTTTTATTATAAATATCCGGTAGCAGCAGGTCAGTCCACTGCCGATCTGTTAAAGCAGATTGAAATTAGTGCTTCGATTGGAAACGAGTATACCAACAAAAAGGTACAATTGGAAGCTGTGGCAGACGCAGTACAATTTGCAGGTGCCAATGAAAGCGAATTGAATGCCAAAGGTATTTTGGCAAGCTGGGGCGTAGCTGCCACATTTGATGCAAACGGTAATCTGACAAACATTGAAGAATAAGCGGATAGGGAGGAAAAGTTTATGAAAAAGAATCTTTGCACTACCCTAATCGCGCTTATGGTTTCGGTGGTTATGGGGATTAGCTGTTTTGCAGCAGATACTACAAACAAAGTAGTTTACGACGGAACCAACTTAATCTATGAAGGAACCAATCAGATGAGTGGTTTTTCCAATATGCTGCCGGGTAAAACATACAGCGGAAGCATTCAGCTGGAAAACAAAGGCGCAAACGCTGCAAACTTTTATATGGATACCAGCGTGGTACAAACACTGATTGGTGCTTCCAACACGAAGGATACCGGATATACCGTAACCCTTACTTGCGGCGAAACCGTATTGTATGGCTATGATCCGGTTAGCGGAAAAGCCAGCGGTACCTTGATTGGTGGCGATGGCACACAAGGTTTGGAAGAGTTGAACAACCAGCTGGAAGAGTATCCGCTGGTGGCGACCTTGAATCCGGGTGAATCCACAACCGTAACGCTGAGTGTAAAACCGGATGCAACAGCAACCGGAAATACCTACATGAGTGCTGACGGTTCCATTGAGTTTCGTTTTCAGGCATCGGATGTGCCGCAGGTTCGCACGGTGGTAGAAACCGAAACCGTACAGGCAAAGCCAAATGTGGTAACACAGGTAAGAACAGTCGTTCAGGCCGCACAAACCGGTGATGCGAATGTTGTTTTTATTTGTCTTATTGTAGCGGCAGCAGCGTTCATTCTGTTCTTAACGCTAAGTGCTAAAAAAGAAAACAAAGACAAAAATCCCAAAGATAAGGAGTGAACCACGATGCGTAAAGCATTTTATAAAAAATTGCTGGCCAGTGCACTGAGCTTATGCATGGTGGTTTCAGCCATGGGAGCTTTACCGGCTATGGCAGCAGATGAGCAATCCGATAAGGGCTATGTCATTACATTTCGGCCCGGTGAGTACGGTCAGTTTACCGAGCAGTTCAAAAATAACCTGATTCAAACCTATGGTCAGGAAAACTGCAAGGTGAGCAATGCAACCGGAGCGGTAGCGGTACTGGTTCCGGTTGGTTCTCAAATGCCGAGTGCACCAACCTTAAACGATATTCAGCTTAGTGCCGAAGATGCAACACGCTACTTTGTAACCGATGCGGCCAGCGGATATGTTGGCGGTACAGCAAACCAAGATGTTGACACGGTTGCAGTGTACGACCTGCGGCAAAGTGGTGCCGAGATGCAATTTACGGTACAGTATTTGGACCGTGAAACCGGCGCAGAAGTAGCACCTGCATTACAGGGTACCGCCAATGTGGGCCAGAATATTTTATTCCGTGCAGCAAGCGTTGCAAATTACACGGCACAAACAGGCGAGATTACCTTGCAGGTGGGTGAAAGTGCCGAACAAAATGTGGTTACATTCTACTATACGGCAGGGGTAAACACTGTTACTGAAACCGAAGTGGTTGGTGGCGGTACCGTGATTGAATACCAAGACCAGGTAGTAGCAGGCGGTGCAGCAGTAGTACCTGCACCCGGTGGCGGCGCCGGCGGAGCTGGCGGCGGTGGTGGTACTGCAGTTGCCGGAGATGATACGGTAACCGTTCCGGACGCAGATACCCCGCTGGTTCAAAACCCAGAGGATACCCAAGCTGGCGATGAAGATACCGTAGATATTGAGGAGAACGAGGCACCGTTGGCACAAAACCCCGATGAGCAATCCAATAAAAATATGGCAATTGTAATTGCAGGCGGTGCAGCAATTCTGCTGGTAATTGCAGTTGGGCTCATCTTGGTAAGACGCCACAACAAAGCAGTTGACGAGGGATAAACAGCTGCGATACAATAACAATAGCCGGCTGCATTAAGCGGCCGGCTTTTTGTATTGATAAAAGGGGGAGCAAACAATGTCCAAGCAAAAAAAGCGATTGGATTGGATTACGGTAATCCGAATCATCTTGTTAATTATCATGTTAATTGCATTGTTGGCTTTGGCATTGCGATTGTGGGATTATAAAAAAGGTACCGACAGTTATAATGCACTGCGAAACGAAACCGTTCAAACCGTACAGGATACCACGCAAGAACAACAAACAACAAACCTGCTGCATGTTGATTTTACAGACCTGCAAAGCAAAAATTCCGATATTATTGGCTGGCTGGCGTTTGACTCGGTGGATATTAGTTATCCGGTGCTATATAGTGGCGATAACAGCTATTATCTGCGCCGGCTTTGGGATAAGAGCTACAACCAGGCAGGCAGCCTATTTTTAGAGGGCAACAATAAAAGTTTTGATGAGCTGCACACCATAGTGTATGGGCACAATATGAAAAATGGCAGCATGTTTGCCCCTTTAAAGGAATATCTGAACCAAGATTTTTTTGAAGAAAACGGTGGTTGGTTTACCCTGTATACACCGGAAGGAATATGGCGGTATCAGATTTTCTCGGTTTACCAAGCAGCAGCCGATGATGAATTGTATACCGTAGGATTTGTAGAAAGCGAAGAATACAATGCGTTTTTAAAAATGCTGTATGAAAACAGTCTATATGAAACCGGGGTTACGGTTTATTCCGACGATCATGTTATGACCTTGAGCACCTGTACCGATGACGGTAAAAACCGTATTGTGGTACATGCACGCTGTGCAGAACAAATACAATAACAGCAAAAAGCCGCCGAGTGGTTCGCAACCCGGCGGCTTTTTGCTACTAGAGCTTAAAAGGAAGAAAATGAGAATTAAATTGTAAGGATAAATGCTTGAAAGCTGACTTATTTTGGAGAATAATAAGTTAGCTTTGACTAACCACATGATACCATGCCTGATGCGAAAATACCTTTAAAATTGAATCAAAAAGTTTCAAAAACGAATACAGAGATTCTCGGGCAGGATGCCAAACCTTGCCTTTGCTTGACAGGTTGCTATGGTTAGGTTATACTAACCATAAAGTTAGTAACAGCTAACGCAAAGCGAAAAACTGCGAAAAAGGGGAGAGAAACCTGTGAACAAAGAACTTTTAAATGCAATTTATGATCATAGAGAAATCTGCCGCGCAGTGGAACAACGGGATATGACCAAAGCCATGGAACTTTGGGAACAAAAGGCGGCATTGTTGAAAAATGAAAGCGCAGTAGAACGTACCGCCATGTTAGAGGCGTTGAGCCAAAGTGTATATACCCACATTTTGCAAATTCGCGGATATGCACCAACCGAATACCGGCATAAAAGCCGTGAAATGTATACACGGGTTTTGCCGCAGCATGCGTTTCTGGCTCATGGGCGTGAAATGATTCGTCAATATACTGCCCATATGAATACCACTGAGCAGGAGAGCAACCACATCGACATGGCATGTTGCTATATTTTAACCCATTTAAGCGAACCGTTCACCTTGGAAACGGTGGCAAAGCATGTGTTTGTGAGCAAATGTTATTTGTGTCGAATGTTTCGCAATCAAATGGGACAAAGTTTTTCGCAATATGTAACCAACCAACGATTAGATCGAGCAGAGCATTTATTGCAGCACAGCAATCTTTCCATTGACCGCATTGCAGAACAGTGCGGGTTCGGCTCTCCGGCATATTTTGCAACCTCGTTTCGCAAGCGTAATCAGGTATCGCCCAGTAGTTACCGCAAACAGTTGCAGATGAAAAAATCATTGCGCATATAATGCATGAGGAAAAACCGATGAAGCAAACAATTCAGCAAAAACGAGAAGCCGAGCAAAAATGGTACGCCAGATGATTGAAATTTACTGCCACGGCAAACACGGTAGCAAAAAAGGGCAGTTATGCGAACAATGTACCCGTTTGGCGGAATATTCGCAAAAACGTGCGGCAAGCTGCCCCCGCATGGAGGAAAAAACATTTTGCAGTGCCTGCCCTCATCCTTGCTATAAGCCGGAAATGCGCCGGCAAATTAAGGATGCAATGCGATATGCAGGGCCGCGCATGTTGTTTTATAATCCCATCGTAGCAATTCGACATTTAATTTTAACCAAAAGCATATAATAAAAAAGCAACCGCACAAAGGTGTGGTTGCTTTTTTGTGTTTCGCAGAAGATTTTGGATAAATGTTAAAAAAATAAAAACAAAAATAGAACTTATTGACAAAGTCAAGGGAAATGAATAAAATACTTAAGTAACATAATTAATATGCTTAATTATTTTTTGACATGAAAAGGAGGGAGAAACGTGGAAAGCAATCAAACGTTGGAACTGCTTAGTGCAATGGACCGATTACGCAGAGCATGGAAGAATGCAAGCCCCGGTACCTCTTTGAATAAATCGCAGTTTTTTACGTTGATGACTTTGCGAAACAAGGGGCGGCAGGATTTTTTTCCTGATTGCTGCAATCCGGGCGATTCTTTTGAACCAATGACCCTTTCAGAGCTATCCAAGGCGATGAAACAAACCATGCCGGCGGTGAGCCAGCGGATTCGCAAGCTGGAAGAATTGGGCTATGTGGAACGAACCCAGGACCAAAACGACCGCCGAACCATATGGATTCGGTTAACGCAACAAGGGTACGACTTGTTAAAAGAAACTTGCCATACCATGTTTGAGCGGCTGAATCGAGTATTGGAGCGAGTGAATCAAAACGGGCAGAACAATGCCCAACAGATGATTGAAGCCTTTCATTGCTTGGCAGATGCTGTTCAAACGGAATTTGAGCGGGATAAATCTGAGTAAATAAGCCGCCGAATTAAAATGAAACAAGGAGAACACAACAATGCTAAAACTAAAGCGATACCTAAAACCCTATCTTGGGGTGTTGCTGCTGGGCATTGCGCTGCTGTTTGGGCAAGCGATGCTTGAACTTACATTGCCCAACTACATGAGCGACATTGTAAACATTGGTTTGCAGCAGGGTGGTATTACCCAAGCTGCACCCGAGGCCATTGACGCCCAAACCATGCAAACAATGCAGATGTTCATGTCTGAGCAAGACCGAGAACTGGTGCAAAATGCCTATACCACATTTGATAAGGCAGAGAACGCCGATAAGCTGCTGGAAGAATATCCCGAGCTGACCGATTCGGACTATGTGCTGGTGGCAAATGCCGAAGATGGCGCAAACGATGCTTTTAACCGTGCTTCCTATGCCTTAGTTAGCTTAATGCAGGATATGGGTACCGGTGCCGAGCAGGATTCTGCCAATACCAGCACCGAGGAGAGCGGTGCTGCCATGGATATGGAAAAGTTAAACCAAATGGCTCCCATGCTGCAAAGCCCGCAGATGCAGGAAAAAATTCAGCAAGCCATTGAAACTGCTGCGGTTACCCCCGAAACCATGGTAAGCCAAACCGGTGTAGTATTTACCAAAAGTTTTTACGCACAACTGGGCGCAGACACCGATGCAATTCAAACAAGCTACATTTTAAAAGTTGGCGTACGCATGGGGCTTTTGGCAATTCTGTTAACCGTGTGTGCTGTTTCGGCAGGTTTCTGCATGGCACGTTTGGGTGCAGGCGTAAGCCGTGATTTGCGCCGTGACGTATTCCGTCGGGTTACTTATTTTAACAACAACGAAATGGACCAGTTTTCCGGCGCCAGCCTGATTACCCGTTCTACCAACGATATTACCCAGGTACAAAACTTTTTGAGCATTGGCTTCCGCTTAATGTGCTTTGCTCCCATTATGGGCATTGGCGGTTTAATTATGGGCTTATCCAAATGTTTGAGCCTTGCATGGATTTTGGCTTTGGCATTGATTGTAATGCTGGGACTTATTATGGTTCTGTTTGCCGTTGCTATGCCCAAGTTTAAAAAGATGCAAACCTTGATTGACAAGTTAAACCTGGTAAGCCGTGAGGAACTGAGCGGTTTGATGGTAGTGCGTGCTTTTGCAAACCAAAAATTCATGCAGGAGCGTTTTGAAAAAGCCAATAAGGATTTGACGGGCAACACCCTGTTTGTAAACCGTTCTATGGCAACCATGATGCCTGCTATGATGTTTGTAATGAATGGTTTGTCGTTGCTGATTGTTTGGTTTGGCGGTAAGCAAATTGCCGAAAGCAACTTGCAGGTAGGCGACATGATGGCCTTTATTCAGTATGCAATGCAGGTAATCATGAGCTTTTTGTTTATCAGCATGATGTTTATCATGGTTCCCCGTGCATCGGTTTCGGCAGAGCGTATCAACGAAGTGCTGGAAACCAAGGATGCTGTGGCAGACCCCGAGAATCCCAAGCATTTCAACAAACCGGTTCAGGGCATTGTGGAATTTAAAGACGTATCCTTCCGCTACGAAGGTGCCGATGCCAATGTGCTGGAAAACGTAAGCTTTACTGCAAAACCGGGTCAAACCGTTGCCTTCATTGGTTCCACCGGTGCAGGCAAGTCTACCTTGGTAAACCTGATTCCTCGTTTTTACGATGTAACCGAAGGCAGCATTACGGTGGATGGCATTGACATTCGCGACTTGAGCCAAAAAGAACTGCGTGATGCCATTGGCTATGTGCCGCAAAAGGGTTTGCTGTTCAGCGGTACCATTGCTTCCAACCTGCGTTACGGCGATGAAAATGCAAGCGAAGAGCTGTTGAATCAAAGTGCAGAAGTTGCACAGGCAACCGAGTTTATTAAAAATCTGGAAAAAGGTTTGGATACCGAAATCAGCCAGGGTGGCACCAACGTATCGGGTGGTCAGCGCCAGCGTTTGTCCATTGCACGCGCTCTGGTAAAGCAAGCACCTATCTTTATCTTTGACGATACCTTCTCGGCACTGGACTTTAAAACCGATGCAAAGCTGCGTGCCGCATTGAAGGATTATACCGAAAAAGCTACTGTGCTGATTGTAGCACAGCGTGTTTCCACCATTATGCATGCCGACCAAATCCTTGTTTTGGATGAGGGACGTGTGGTAGGTATGGGAACCCACGAGGAACTGTTGAAAAACTGCAAAACTTACCGTGAAATTGCGGAAAGTCAGCTTTCGAAGGAGGAATTGGCATAATGGCAGGACCGATGAGACATGGCCCCGGCGCACCAATGGTCGTGGGCGAAAAAGCCAAGGACTTCAAGGGTACAATGAAAAAGCTGATAGCGTACATGGATCGCTATCTGCCCAGCATTATTTTGGCTTTGATTTGTGCTGTGGCCGGCACTGTATTTTCGATTTTTGGCCCCAAAATTTTGGGCAAGGCTACAACAAAGCTGTTTGAGGGTTTGGTGGCAATGCTAACCGGAACCGGCAGCATTGATTTTGACGCAATTGCGCAGATTTTATTGTTTTTGTTAGGCTTATATGTGTTTAGTATGCTGCTTTCCTATGTGCAGGGCTGGGTCATGTCCGGCATTGCAACCAAGGTAAGCTATGCAATGCGTACCGATATCAGCAACAAAATTGACCGACTGCCCATGTCGTACTTTGACCGTGTACCCCACGGCGAGGTATTAAGCCGCATTACAAACGATGTGGATACTGTTACCCAAACATTGAACCAGAGTTTGTCCCAGATTGTTACCCAGGTAACCATGGTTGTGGGCGTATTGTTCATGATGCTGTCCATTAGTCCGGTTATGACTCTGGTGGCACTGTGCATTTTGCCGCTGTGCATGGTGATTGTAATGAACATCATTAAACACAGCCAAAAGTTCTTCCGCCGTCAGCAGGAATATCTGGGCCATGTAAACGGTCATGTGGAAGAGATGTATGGCGGTCATGTGGTGGTTACTGCATTTAACGGCCAGGAAGAAAGCATCAAGACCTTTGAAGAATTAAACGAAAAGCTGTATCATAGCGCATGGAAAAGCCAGTTTCTTTCCGGCATGATGATGCCTATGATGAACTTTGTAAGCAACCTGGGTTATGTGGCAATCTGTGTATTGGGCGGATTTTTAAGCCTGAACGGTACCATTACCGTAGGTGATATTCAGGCATTCACCCAGTATGTGCGCCAGTTTACCCAGCCCATTACTCAAATTGCAAACATCTCCAACCAGTTGCAGATGACCGCTGCTGCCGCAGAACGTGTATTCCTGTTCTTGGCAGAGGCCGAAGAAGTGCCCGACCCCGAAGAGAAGGTAAGCGCAGAAGAGATTGATGGTTCGGTAGCATTTGCCCATGTACACTTTGGCTATGTGCCGGAAAAAACCATCATCAACGATTTTTCTGCCATTGTAAAACCCGGCACCAAGGTTGCCATTGTTGGCCCCACCGGTGCAGGTAAAACCACCATTGTAAAGCTGTTGATGCGTTTTTACGATGTAAGCGATGGTGCGGTTTTATTGAACGGTTACGATGTGCGCCAGTTTGCACGCAACGATATGCGCAATGCCTTTGGTATGGTATTGCAGGATACCTGGCTGTATAACGGAACCATTCGCGAAAACATTCGATTTGGTCGCCTGAGTGCAAGTGACGAAGAGGTTTTAGCAGCGGCAAAGGCTGCACAGGTAGACCACTTTGTGCGCACCTTGCCCCAAGGCTATGATACTGTTTTGAACGAGGAAGCAAGCAACATCAGCCAGGGACAAAAACAGCTGCTTACCATTGCCCGTACCATTATTTCTGACCCCAAGATTTTGATTTTGGACGAAGCAACCTCCAGCGTAGATACCCGTACCGAGGTTGCCATTCAAAAGGCAATGGACGAACTGACCCGTGGCCGTACCAGCTTTATCATTGCCCATCGTCTTTCTACCATTCGTGATGCCGATATCATTTTGGTTATGAAAGACGGCGATATTGTGGAAACCGGCAACCACGAGGAACTGTTGGCAAAGGGTGGTTTCTATGCAAACCTGTACAACAGCCAGTTCTCGGAAGGCGAAGAATAAGCACACGAAAAAGAAGCCCGATTTTGGGCTTCTTTTTTATATACAAGCAAAACCAAAATAAAATTTTTGCTTTTCCATTGACGCAATGCAAAATGCGTGGTATAGTAAGGGTAAGTTGAAAAGGGAGTAGTTGCAAGTCATTCTGTCAACATCACGGCAAATCGCCTGGCAGAGTGCGCCGCTTCTGATGGATTCGGTAACAAGACTTTTCGACAGTGAGTGCAATGTGTGCGTTTGCTGTCGGGAGGTCTTTTTTTGTTACAAAAGGTCCATACTACAAGCAAGCGGGCAACGAAAGAAAGGGAGTTAAGAGAATATGGCGAATACCTATTTTGACAAAAGCGCCCAACAAGCTCTGGAAGAACTACAGGCAAGCCGAGAGGGTTTGGGCAAAAACGAAGCCGCGAAGCGTTTGGAACAATACGGACCAAACCAGCTGGCAGAGGGCAAAAAGAAAAGTGCCTTTATCATCTTTTTAGAGCAATTTAAAGACCTGCTGGTATTTATTCTGGCGGTTGCGGCGATTATCTCTATGGTTTCCGGCAATGTGGAAAGTACCGTTGTTATCTTTGCTGTACTGCTGTTAAATGCGGTTTTGGGTACCGTGCAGTATCTGAAAGCCGAAAAATCGCTGGAAAGCTTAAAGGCAATGTCGGCCCCCACGGCAAAGGTTTTGCGTGATGGCGTGCGTATGGAAGTACCCGGCCCCCAGATTGTTCCCGGTGACGTGGTGTATCTGGAAGCCGGCGACCTAGTTGTGGCAGACGGTCGTTTGCTGGAATGCTATTCCTTAAAGGTAAACGAAAGCTCCTTGACCGGTGAGTCTGAGGCGGTAGAAAAGATTGCCGATGCACTGCCTGCAGGCAAAACAGCACTGGGCGACCAGAAAAACATGGTGTTCTCCGGTTCGCTGGTAACCTATGGCCGTGCCGTAATGCTGGTAACCGGCACCGGTATGAATACCGAGCTGGGCCACATTGCCGAGCTGATGAATGAAACCCAACAGCGTAAAACACCGCTGCAAAAGAGTCTGGACGATTTTTCCGGCAAGCTGGCAATGGCAATTCTGGCAATTTGCGCCGTGGTATTCGGTTTGTCCATTTTCCGTAGCCACATGACCATTTTGGATTCCTTGCTGTTTGCGGTTGCACTGGCAGTTGCTGCAATTCCCGAAGCACTGAGCAGCATTGTTACCATTGTGTTGGCAATGGGTACACAAAAAATGGCAAAGCAAAATGCCATTATCAAAGAGTTAAAAGCAGTAGAAAGCTTGGGCTCGGTTCAGGTGATCTGTTCCGATAAAACCGGTACCTTGACCCAGAATAAAATGACCGTTCAAAAAATTTGGGCAGACGGTGTTCTGGTAAACGGTGCAGAGGCTGATTTGAAAAATCCTGCGCAGGAAATGCTGATGAAAATCGGCTTGCTGGCAAGCGATGCAACCGTAGACGCTGCCAGCGGTGCAGCAGTTGGTGACCCCACCGAGATTGCATTGGTAAACTGGGGCGGTGTGCATGCAATGGATGCCAATGCTGTGCGCAGCGAGTTCCCCCGTTTGCAGGAATTGGCCTTTGATTCCGACCGTAAGTTGATGAGTACCTTGCATCGTGTTGGCGGAAAAACCATGCTGCTGACCAAGGGTGCAATGGACGTTATTTTGGCTCGTACCACCACCTTGTTGACTGCAAACGGTTTGCAGCCCATGACAGACGAAATGCGGGCACAGATTACCGCAACCAACCATGAGTTTTCCCAAGAAGGTCTGCGTGTGCTTGCTTTTGCTTGCCGCGTTATGGACGATGAGCGTGAGCTTACCCTGGATGACGAAAAGGACTTTACCTTTGTAGGTCTGGTTTCCATGATTGACCCGCCCCGTGAGGAGAGCAAGCAGGCGGTAGCCGATGCAAAACGCGGCGGCATTCGCACCGTTATGATTACCGGTGACCATAAGGTAACCGCAACCGCCATTGCAAAGCAGATTGGTATTTTTGAAGACGGCGACATGTCGTTGGAAGGCGTAGAGCTGGATTCCATGACCGATGCGGAGTTGGATGAGAAGCTGCCGCATATTGCGGTATATGCCCGTGTATCGCCCGAGCATAAGATTCGCATTGTGAGTGCTTGGCAGCGTCGTGGTTGCATTGCAGCCATGACCGGTGACGGTGTAAACGACGCACCTGCTTTGAAAAAGGCAGACGTTGGTGTGGCAATGGGCATTACCGGTACCGAAGTAAGTAAGGATGCCGCTTCCATGATTTTGGCAGACGACAACTTTGCAACCATCGTAAAGGCAGTTGTAAACGGCCGCAGCGTATATGCAAACATCAAGAACGCCATTCAGTTCCTGTTGTCCGGCAATATGGCAGGTATTCTGGCTGTACTGTATGCTTCGGTTATGGCATTGCCTGTACCGTTCCAGCCGGTACACCTGTTGTTCATTAACCTGTTGACCGATAGCTTGCCTGCCATTGCCTTGGGCATGGAGCCTGCACGCAAAGGCTTGTTGGATGAAAAGCCCCGTGACCCCAATGCTTCCATTTTGGATAAGAGCTTGATGAGCAAAATTCTGTGGCAGGGTGCGTTGATTGCAGTTGCTTCCATGACCGCATTCTATCTGGGGTACAATGCAGGCGGTGCTGCAATGGCAAGCACCATGGCATTTGCCACCTTGACTCTGGCACGTTTGTTCCATGGCTTTAACTGCCGTGGCAAAGAGTCCATCTTTAAGCTGGGCTTGGGTAGCAACAAGTATTCGCTGATGGCATTTGCCGGTGGCGTGGTTCTGCTGGCTGCTGTTCTGCTGATTCCTGTACTGGA
>CALWNI010000026.1 GCA_944382775.1 uncultured Allofournierella sp. | reverse complement strand
GTTTAATTCAAACCTTTCATGGTCAAGCTGATGCGCTTCTTTTTCAAATCCACATCCAACACTTTAACCTTGACCACATCGCCAACCTTAACCGCTTGGCTGGGATGTTTGATGAACTTATCGCTCAACTGGCTGATATGTACCAAGCCATCTTGGTGTACGCCAATGTCCACAAAAGCACCAAAGTCGATTACATTGCGCACGGTTCCCATCAGCTCCATACCGGGCTTTAGGTCTTCCATGCTCATTACATCGCTGCGCAGCATGGGGGCAGGCAACTCATCACGCATATCACGGCCGGGACGCAGCAACTCTGCAATGATATCCCGCAAGGTAGGCTCGCCTGCACCGGTTTCTTGGCACAGTTTTTCAAAGCCGATTTCCTGTGCCTTTTGGGGCAAGCTTTGAATTGCCTCGGTACCAATATCACGGTCGGTGAATCCACACAGAGCAAGCAATGCTTCTGCCGCCGGGTAGCTTTCGGGATGCACCGCAGTGGCATCCAGTGCTTTTTTTGCACCGGGCAAGCGCAAAAATCCTGCGCACTGCTCAAAAGCCTTGGGACCCAAGCCTTTTACCTTTTTCAGCTGTGCGCGGCTGGTAAAAGCACCGTTTTCCTCACGCCATGCCACCACATTTTTTGCGGTGGATGCCGTCAAACCTGCTACACGGGTCAGCAGCGGTGCGCTTGCGGTGTTCAGGTCAACACCAACGCTGTTTACACAGTCTTCTACAACGCCGTCCAGTGTTTCGTTCAGTCGTTTTTGGGGCATATCATGCTGATACTGACCCACGCCAACCGCTTTGGGGTCAATCTTCACCAGCTCTGCCAAGGGGTCTTGCAAGCGGCGGGCAATGCTTACCGCACTGCGCAGGTTTACGTCGAATTGGGGGAACTCTTCTGCCGCCAACTTGCTGGCAGAGTATACACTGGCACCCGCTTCGCTTACCACCATATACTGTACCCCGGTACCCAGTTCACGAATGACCTCGGCCGCGAAAATTTCGGTTTCTTTGCCGGCGGTACCGTTGCCGATTGCAATAATTTCTACCTTGTGCTTGGAAATCAGTTCCTTTACCTTGGCTTTTGCCTGTTCTACCTTTTTAAACTCCGGCACGGGATAAACAACAGCGGTGTCCAATACCTTTCCGGTGGGGTCTACCACTGCCAGTTTGCAACCCATGCGGTAGCCGGGGTCCATGCCCAAGGCAACCTTGCCTTTGATGGGGGGCTGCAACAACAATTGGCGCAGGTTTTCACCAAATACCTGAATGGCACCTTCGGCGGCCTTCTCGGTTAGATTGCTGCGCACTTCACGCTCTAAGCTGGGATGAATCAAGCGGCTGTAAGCATCTTCCACCGCCAGCTTTACCTGCTCGGCACTGGCACCGCCGTTCTTTTTCACAAACATCCACTGTGCCACACCGCAAGCCCGCTCGGCTTCTACCTCAACGCTAACCTTCAAAAATTCTTCCCGCTCGCCGCGGTCCAGTGCCAATACCCGATGGCCTGCAATTTTGCTGACCGGCTCGGCAAAGTCATAATAGCCTGCGTATACGCTGTCTTCTTCTTTGGCTGCCTTACTTTTAATCTGACCAAATGCACCGTAAAATTTGCGCAGCTCGGCACGCAGTTTTGCATCATCACTGACCTGCTCTGCAATGATATCACGGGCACCTGCCAAGGCACTTGCCACATCGGGAACTTCTTCGTTCAAGTACTTTTCTGCTTCGACTTCCACATTCAGGCTTGCGTACTGTGCAAAAATCGCCTGTGCCAAAGGCTCCAAGCCCCGTGCCTTTGCCACGCTTGCACGGGTTTTGCGCTTGGGCTTGTAGGGGCGATAGATGTCCTCTACTTCTGCCAAAGTCTTGGCTGCTTCCAAAGCCTTTTGCAGCTCTTCGGTCATTGCGCCTAACTCGGTAATGGTGTTGGAAACTTCCTGTTTGCGCTTTTCCAAGCCACGCAGATAGTCCAAACGGTCCGCCAATTCACGCAGTACCTGGTCATCCATTGCGTTGGTTGCTTCTTTGCGGTAACGTGCAATAAAGGGAATGGTGTTGCCCTCGTCAATTAAATCAATGGCTGCCTTTACATATTGTTCCGGAACATTCAGTTCTGCCGCCAGTACTTTTGCAAAATCCATCGTTCGCTCTCCTTTCAGGTTAGAATGGCCTGCCGTACGGCAGGCCATGGTAAATTATGCGGATTGTTTCTTGTTACGGTTGATGTGATAGCCCACATAGCCAAGCCATACCACAGCCGATACACCGGCCAGAGCCAAGCTTGCAGATAATCCCTTGGTGTGATACTCCAACCGAATGGTGTTATCGCCCCGTGCAACATTCACCGCCATCAGACCACCAGACACCTTCAATACAGGCACCTCTTCGCCGTTTACGGTGGCGGTAAAGCCCTCGTCATAGGGTACAGGCAGCAACACCAAACTATTTTCTTGCAGCTGAATGTAAGCGGTTAATCCGTTGTTATTCAGCTGCACATCGCTGGCAGACATGGATTGCCGTGCGTTTAAATCCGCTTGATACTGCTCCTCGGTAAAATCCATCTGCTCTTCTTCGCTCAAGTGGCGCAGGTTCATGCCGTAACGCTGAATTTGTTCTTCGTCCAGCACAATGGCACGCATGAGCAGATTGGCACGCTGGCTTTCTGCCACTGCTTCAAATTCCTCAGTGGTTACATAGGCATCGTAGGCATAGGCCATAGGCAGCCAATCGGTATTTTCATAAACCGCCAAGCTGCCTTGGGTCATATAGTACCGCCAGTTGCTGCCTACCTTTTCTTCAAACTCTGCCTGTTTTTCCACCGGACAGATGGTATATTTTACACTTAACAAACCGCGCAGGGCATACTTTTCAATTTCCGGCGCACTGCGCACATCACGCTTTACATCCACATTGGGGTAAAACTCTAAGATGGACGGTGCAACCGTGGAGTTAAAGAACTGCAAATCACTGCGGTTTGCCCAAAGGCCCAAGTTGTCGTAACATTCATAATCGTCAATGCGGTATGCTCCTTGCGGCAAAGCCTCTGCCAAAGCTCTGGCATCCACATATTGCTGCTGGCGATAGTTTGCATCGTTATCCCACTGCGCAAACTTACCAATGGCAATGTGTACCACACCATACAAACAGCCAAAGGCCAATACCGCAGCGGTGAGCTTGCGGGGCAGTTGGGGGCGTTTTTGATACATTCTGACGATGACCCAGAACAAAAGAACGCCCAAAATTGCCAGTGCAAAATTCAAAACAAATTTTTCGGGATGTTCAATAACACCCAATGTCCAGCCATCCTCTTCGGTGTTCTTGGGCACAATGGCAAATACACCGTAGACGCAAAGTGCCACAATGGTAGGTACAAAACCCTTCTTCATGTCCACTTCTTCGGTGTGCTCCAAACCATACACTGTGGCGGCACACATAATCAAGATGGGCATGTAGTACCAGCGGGCATAATAGCTGGAGTTCATGGCATAGAACATAGAGTTTAAGCCGGGAACCAATGCCATCACCAGGCAGGTACAAAGAATCCGTTTAAAGGCCGTGCCGTTTTTGCAACGGCAATAGGCCAATACCCCCACCATGCTGACCAGGGGCAGATAGGCGGTCATGCTTGTCCATTTGATTACGCCCTCGGTAAAAATCACCGGCATATAGGGGCAATCGGGCGGGAAAAACAAGCTGTACAAAATGGCTGCATACTGCTGGGTTTTTCCGTACAAAAGCAGCCCAAAGCCGCTGGAAAAACTGGACACACGGGGATTATTCTGCAAACTGAACATGGTGGGAATGGCCAAAATTGCACCCATGCCCACGCCTACAATGCTTTCAAATGCCAGTACTCCAAAGGTTTTTCCGTTGATGCGGTAGTTATTGCACAGCACCATCATCACAAAATAGATGGCCAGAAACACCACTTGCCCTGCAAAGAAAAAGTAGTTGTTCAGCAGATTTAACGCAACCAATACCGCAAAGGGGCCGCGCCGTTTTTCGTAAACGGCGGCATCCAACGCCCAAAGCAGATAGGGAAACAGCGCAATTACATCCACAAAGTGATTAAAAAACACATTGTAAACCGTAAAGCCGGAAAAGGCATACATGCAGGCACCCAAAACCGCCATATTGGCATCTTTGGTATAACGGCGCATCCATAAATACGCACCGCCGCCTGCTACCGCAAATTTTAAGCACAGCAGCGGTACCATGAGATACGGCATCCACGCCGCAGGGAACAGCAAACTCAGCCACCAAAAGGGGCTGCCCGCCAAATAAAAAGCGTAGCTGTTTAAAAATCCGCTGCCCAAATCGGTGGCCCAACTAAAAGACCCTGCCCCGGATTTTACAAATTCATTTGCTGAATAATAAAACGCAATTTGCTGACTATTAAAATCGCCTGCATACAAAAAGAATCCGCCGTCTACAATGTAAAACGGCAAAAACATGCAAACCGCCGCCAAGCCGCACAGGCCAAAGGTTAACCAATACTTGTTTTGCTGTTTGCCAAGCGGTTGTACCATTTTCATCCCGTCCTTTCGGTTTTGATTTTTCTGGTTGGCTGTCCCATTTTGTTGCAAATATGCTATAGTTGATATGAACTTTTATACTTTGCCCTACAGGAGTGTGATTTTTATGAAAACTTACGCGTTCAATGCCTTGGTCAGTCGTATGAAATACATCCGCCGCTGGAGCTTGATGCATTCGGCACGGCCCGAAACCTTAAGCGAACACACCACCGAAACCGCAATTTTGGCCCATACCTTATGCTTAATTGCGCAGGAAGTTACCAAAACTCCGGTACGAGCCGAAACTGTTGCCATAGCGGCTTTGTATCACGATGCTTCGGAAATTTTAACCGGCGATATGCCCACCCCTGTAAAATACAAGAACGAGCGGCTGAAAAACGCCTACAAGGCACTGGAAACCGAAAGCGCCGTTGCCATGCTGAGCTTATTGCCGCCTGCACTGCGTGTGCCCATGGCAGGTTATATGACCGGAAACATTCTGACCCCGGAGGAAGCGCACATTCTAAAAGCGGCCGACCGCTTGAGCGCATTGATTAAATGCATGGAAGAGGTGCAAGCCGGCAACCGTGAATTTGCCGCCGCCATGGAACAGCAGCGGGAAGCCCTTTCGCTGATGCACTGCCCCGAAGCCGATTACTTTTTAGAGCACATGCTGCCCTGTTACAGCCAAACCCTAGATGAACTGACCAACAACGAAGCCGTTCTGTAAGAACCTCTTAGCCGTTGCCTGCTTCGTATACCTTTTCAATCAGGCGGTCCACATCTTCAAAATGGCTTAATTCACAGCATGCACGGCGCAGCGCCGCTGCCCCTTTTAAGCCACGCATATAATACAGTGCCTGGCTGCGTGCCTGCGGCATTGCAGCCCACTCGCCTTTTTCTTCGCACATATCATAAATCTGGCTGCGCATTGCCTGCATCCGCTGGCGTAAGGTGGGTTTTTCCGGCATGGGCCGTCCATTTACCACAGCCCGAATCTGCTCAAAAATCCAAGGGTCACCCAATGCGGCACGGCCCACCATTACGCTGTCGCAGCCGGTGGCATCCATCATGGCCTTGGCATCTTCTGCCGATTCAATATCGCCGTTGCCCAGTACCGGAATTTTCACCGCTTTTTTTACCGCCGCAATGACCTTCCAGTCCACCGTGCCGGGCTGATACATCTGCTCGCGGGTACGTCCATGTACCGCCACCAAAGCCGCACCTGCTGCTTCGCAGGCTTTGGCAACCTCTACAGCGGTAATGTGGTCGCCATCCCAACCGGCGCGCATTTTTACGGTAATGGGTTTTCCGTTGTTTTCCTTCACAACCGCCGCAACAATATCGCCGCAGTTTTTGGGGTCCAGCATCAGCTTGCTGCCTGCACCGCTGGCGTTGATTTTGGGTGCAGGGCAACCCATGTTAATATCAATAAAATCAAAGGCATACTTTTGAAT
Organism: uncultured Allofournierella sp.; assembly: GCA_944382775.1. Lineage (GTDB taxonomy): Bacteria > Bacillota > Clostridia > Oscillospirales > Ruminococcaceae > Allofournierella. The sequence goes on along the minus strand of CALWNI010000026.1, from coordinate 16,520 downwards.
TAAAGCGGTTGCCTGCCCCATGGTTTCGGGGTCTGCGCCAAACAGCTGCACCCCATACGGTGCCGGGTTTTCTCCGTTATAAATCAATTGTGCGCTTTTTTTGTCGCCAAATGTCAGGGCTTTTGCGCTTACCATTTCACTAATTGTATACAGCGAACCGTGCTGTGCTGCCAAACGGCGGCAAGCTGCATCGGTAAAGCCTGCCATGGGTGCCAAAACCGCCCCCGGCTCAAAGGTTAAATTACCAATTTGCATAGTGTCTCCTTGTTTTGTTTTTCCTGTAAAAAGGCATTTGCCAACAGTTAAAATACCGGGTTTATTGTACCATAAAACCGGGTATTGTGGTATACTTAAATATTGCAGCCTCTCTGTGCTGCTTACAAACGATTTTTTGGAGGTCGATTCCTATGAAACTATTGGTTTTGGATGGCAACAGCATCGTAAACCGTGCGTTTTACGGCATCAAGCTGCTTACCACCAAGGATGGCCGCTACACCAATGCCATATATGGATTTATGAATATCCTTTTGAACCTGATGAAAGAGGTTCAGCCCGACGAGGTTGCCATTGCCTTTGACTTAAAGGCCCCCACCTTTCGGCACAAGATGTTTGATGGATACAAAGCCACCCGAAAAGGCATGCCGGAAGAACTGGCCCAGCAAATGCCGGTACTCAAAGAGCTTCTGGCTGCCCTGGGATTTGTTATGGTATCCAAAGAGGGCTACGAAGCCGACGACATTCTGGGCACACTTTCTGCCGCAGCGGCGCAGCGTGGCGATGAATGTTTTATTGCCACCGGAGACCGCGACAGCCTGCAACTGGTTAGCGACCATGTAACCGTTCTACTGGCCGCAACCCGCATGGGCCGCAGCGAAACCGTGGTGATGGACAAGGCTGCCGTGGAAGAAAAATACGGAGTATCGCCCAAACAGCTCATCGAGGTAAAAAGCCTGATGGGTGATACATCGGATAACATTCCCGGTGTTGCAGGTGTTGGCGAAAAAACCGCCCTTTCACTGATTCAAAAGTTTGGCACACTGGCCGGCGTATACGAAAACCTGGAGGATTCCGCCATCAAGCCCGGTGTTCGCACCAAACTCACCACCCACAAAGAGGACGCCCTGCTCTCTCACAAGCTGGCTGCCATTGACTGCAACATTCCGGTGGAAACTGCCCCCGGCACCTATCTACGCAGTTCCGGTGACCCAGCTGCCGCCGCAAGCCTGTTGGCAGATTTGGAAATTCACAGCTTGATTTCCCGCCTGGGTTTGGATGCCGCTTCTGCGGCTTCTGCCCAGCAAACCGCAGACTTGGACAGTGTGGAGCCCGATGCGTTGCCTTTGATTGTGGAAGGCAAATTCCACCTGGCTAAACACCAAGATACTTGGTATGCGGTACAAAATCAGTCGGTTTATCTGCTGGACGAGGCTGCTCTGGTGCGCTTATTGGAAAGCGATGCCGAGCTGTGGGTTTTTGATGCAAAGCCTTTGTACCATGTAGCACTGGAGCACAACGGTGTGGGCCGTGCAATCCGCTTTGATGCAAAACTGGCTGCCTATCTGCTGAACCCTGCCGCCAGTGATTATGCGGTGGAAAATCTGGTGGCTGAATACGGCATTGAACCCACCTTTTTGTGTGAAAGTGCACCGCAGGCCAGCCAGTTGGAGGGCCTGTTCCAAGCACTGGACGCAAAGGTCAAGGAAGAAAACATGGAGCATCTTTTGGCAGACATCGAGCTGCCGCTGGCTCTGGTTTTGGCGGATATGGAGCGCACCGGTATGCTGGTAGACCGTGAAGGTCTGGTTGCCTTTGGCGAGCAGTTAAAAACCGAGTTGCAAGCCTGCCTGACCCGCATTTATGAGGGCGTGGGCTATGAGTTCAACCTGAACAGCCCCAAACAGCTTGGCGAAGCACTGTTTGTAAAAATGGGTCTGCCGCCCCGCAAAAAGACCAAGAGCGGCTATTCCACCGATGCAGAAACACTGGAAAGCCTGCGTGCCTACAGTCCTGTGGTTGAGGATATTCTGCAATATCGCACCTACCAGAAATTAAACTCCACCTATGTGGAAGGTTTGCTCAAGGTAATTGGGCAAGACGGACGCATGCACTCCACCTTTAACCAAACCGAAGCCCGCACCGGTCGCCTTTCTTCCAGCGAGCCTAACATGCAGAACATTCCCATTCGCACCCCGTTGGGCAGCCAGCTGCGCAAATTCTTTATTGCAAAACCCGGCTGCACCCTACTGGATGCGGACTACAGCCAGATTGAACTTCGCTTGTTGGCGCATATTTCCGGCGATGAATCCATGCGGCAAGCCTTTCTTACCGGGCAGGACATTCACCGCAGCACCGCGGCGAAAATCTACAACCTGCCTGCCGAAATGATTACCCCTGCATTGCGTTCTTCTGCAAAGGCGGTTAACTTTGGCATTGTGTACGGAATCGGTGCGTTCAGCCTTTCCCGTGATATCAACGTAACCGTAAAGGAAGCCGATGAATTTATCAAAAACTATCTGGCAACCTTCCCCGGTGTAAAGCAATATATGGACGACACCATTGCCCACGGCCGTGAAAAGGGCTATGTTACTACCCTGTTTGGTCGCCGCCGTGCCCTGCCCGAGCTTTCCAGCAAAAACTTCAACCTGCGCAGCTTGGGCGAACGCATGGCAATGAACACCCCCATTCAAGGCACCGCCGCTGACATTATCAAGCTTGCCATGGTAAAGGTATGGCGCCGTTTGCGTCAGGAAGGCTTGCAGGCAAAACTGATTTTGCAGGTGCACGACGAATTGATTGTGGAAGCTCCCGAAGCCGAGCAGGAAGCCGCCAGCCGCATCTTAAAAGAAGAAATGGAGGGTGCCGTGCAATATTCGGTTCCCTTAACCGCTGATGTAAACCGAGGCAAAACCTGGTTTGAATCGCACTAAACAAAGTTTTCAACAAGAGAGGTCCTGCACTGTGGAATACTTGGTTCGTTCCATGCAGCCTGCCGATGTGGCGGCATGTGCTGTAATTGAAACATCCGCCGGCGACCCTTGGTCTTTGGAGCAAATTGCCGAAGAACTGGACAATCAACAAAGCGGCGGGGCTTCTCGCCTTTTTGTTGCCGAAGGCAATGGCCAGGTCATTGGGCTTGCTGCGTGGCAGTTGGCCGCCGGCGAAGCCAGCCTGTACACCTTAACCGTATCGCCCAGCGCACGCCGCTGCGGTGTTGGCCGTCGGCTTTTGCAAGACAGTTTGACCGCCCTGCAAGCCGAAGGTGCCCTTTGTGCTTTTTTGGAAGTACGGGCTGGCAATGATGCTGCCATTGCGTTGTATGAACAGTTGAGGTTTGCAGCCGCCGGCTTACGCAAACGATTCTATCAAAACCCCACCGAAGACGCTTTGGTGATGAATTGCGAATTATAACCCTCTTTATTTTGTATAAAACGTGGTGATATTGCAAAATGTATATTTTAGGAATTGAAAGCAGCTGCGACGAAACCGCCGCCGCCATTGTAAAGGACGGACGGGAACTGGTAAGCAATGTAATTGCCACCAGTGTGGCAGAGCAAGCACTGTACGGCGGTGTTGTGCCCGAAATCGCCAGCCGCCGCCATGCTGAATATATCAGTGCCACTGTAGAAAAAGCACTTTCTGACGCAAATCTTACCCTAGACCAGCTGGACGGCATTGCCGTTACCTTTGCACCGGGCTTAATTGGCGCGGTACTGGTTGGGGTAAACTTTGCCAAGGGTTTGGCCTATGCGGCGAAAAAGCCGTTGATTCCCGTGCATCATCTGCGGGGGCACATTGCCGCCCTTTACTTAACGCATCCCGAGCTAAAACCGCCGTTTTTGTGTTTGGTGGCAAGCGGTGGACATAGCCACATTGTGCAGGTAACCGATTATACCCATTTTAAGGTATTGGGCCGCACGGTGGACGATGCCGCAGGCGAAGCCTTTGACAAGGTGGCCCGTACCCTGGGATTGGGTTATCCGGGCGGGCCTGCCGTAAGCAAAGCGGCTAAACAGGGCAACCCCAACGCATACAAACTGCCGGTTCCCCGTGTGGAAGGCCGCTATGATGTTAGCTTTTCGGGTTTAAAAACAGCGGTTTTAAATGCGGTAAACAAGGCAGAAATGAAGGGCGAGCCCATTTCTGTGCCCGATATGGCCGCCAGCTTTGAATACCGCATTGATGAAATTTTAGCCAATAAACTGTTGCTGGCAGCGCAAGACACCGGCGCAAAAACCATCTGCCTTGCAGGTGGCGTTGCCGCCAACGGCTTGCTGCGCAGCCTTGTCAACGAAGGCGCGCAAAAGTTGGGGGCAAAACTCTGCCTGCCTGAATTGCAGTTTTGTGGCGACAACGGCGCCATGATTGCCGCACAAGGTTTTTACGAATTGCAAAGCGGCAACACGGCAGACATGAGCCTGAACGGCTTGCCTACCCTGCCCATTGACTATAACAATCCGCAATAAAAAAGACCCCGAAACAATCGGGGTCTTTTTTATTGCCTTACTTAGCCTTCAATCTGAATCGAACGGGTTGCACCGGTGGGCTCTTCTTTTTTGGGCAAGGTCAGTTCCAAAATGCCGTTGTTGTAGCTTGCTTTAATCTTTTCGGCATCAATGCCGGTCAAATCAAAGCTGCGGTTGTAAGAACCGAATTTCCGTTCACGGCGTACATAATTGCCTTGCTCGTCTTTTTCGCCGCTTTCCGAATTGTGGCGTGCGGTAATCACCAAGGTATCACCGTTTACATCAATGGCAATGTCCTCTTTTTGGAATCCGGGCAGCTCTGCCTCCATAAAATAGGAATCGCCTTTGTCCTGAATGTCGCACCGAAAATGACTTACATCACCAAAACCGGTGAACAAGTTTTTCTCCATATTGTCCAGATAACGGAACAGGCTGTTTTCTTCACGGCCAAAAGGAATCATACCAAACATAACAAACTCCTTTACTCCGCGCCAATTGATTCATATTATTCAAACAGCGTGCATCAACGCGGGGGCTGCGCTGCTTGGTTAAAGCGAAGGGGTATTTTTCGTTGGAACCATTGCTCCTCGGTACCTTTTCTCTTTCTACATGTTTTATTCTAGCCCTAATTTTCGGTTTTTTTGTTTTAAAAATATGAACTTTTTATGAATTTTTAGCACTCTATATCACAGAGTGCTAAAACCACTTGCAAAAAAGAGCACCTACTTACAGGTGCTCTTTTCTTTTTATGCCAGCTTATCTTCTAAAATTGTGCGAATGGCTTGAATAAACGCTTGGCTTGTTACCGGCTGGGTTTCTACCCCCTCTGCCAAACCGCAAAGGTCTTTGGTCATAATGCCGCTGCTCAAGGTTTCCAGACAAGCCTCTTCCAGTGTTTTTGCAAAGCGAACCAATTCTGTATTTTCATCCAGCTCGCCGCGCTTTGCCAAGGCTCCTGTCCATGCAAAAATGGTTGCCATGGGGTTGGTAGAGGTTTCTTCGCCTTTTAAATACTTATAATAATGCCGTGTAACCGTGCCATGGGCGGCCTCGTACTCATAACAGCCATCGGGGCTTACCAGCACGCTGGTCATCATAGCCAAGCTGCCAAATGCAGTGGATATCATATCGCTCATTACGTCGCCATCGTAGTTTTTGCATGCCCAGATAAATCCACCTTCGCTGCGAATCACACGGGCAACCGCATCGTCAATGAGGGTATAGAAATATTCAATGCCTGCATCGGCAAAGGCCTGCTGGTACTCGGTTTGATAAATTTCTTCAAAGATATCCTTAAAGGTGTGGTCGTACTTTTTGCTGATGGTATCCTTTGTGGAGAACCACAAATCCTGTTTGGTGGATAGAGCATAGTTAAAACAGCTGCGTGCAAAGCTTTGAATGGAGGTGTCCTTGTTATAGGTACCTTGCAGCACTCCGGCACATTCAAAGTCATAAATGGTCTGCCGCTGCACGGTGCCGTCTTGTGCGGTAAATACCAGCTCGGCTTTGCCGGGGCCTTGCACCCGAAATTCGGTGCCCTTGTATACATCGCCGTAGGCATGGCGGGCAATGGTAATGGGTTTGTTCCAATTTTTCACCACGGGTTTAATGCAGTCCAAGAGAATGGGGGCGCGAAAAACCGTGCCATCCAACACGGCGCGAATGGTTCCGTTGGGGCTTTTCCACATCTCGTGCAGGTTGTACTCGGTCATTCGCTGTGCGTTTGGGGTAATGGTGGCACATTTTACCGAAACACCGTATTTTTTATTGGCCAGTGCGGCATCCATGGTTACCTGGTCTTTGGTGGCGTCGCGGTTGGGCAGCCCTAGGTCATAGTATTCTGTTTTCAGCTCTACGAAAGGCAGAATCAGCTCGTCTTTAATCATCTGCCACAACACACGGGTCATTTCGTCGCCGTCCATTTCCACCAATGGGGTTGTCATCTTGATTTTTTCCATTGCCTTTCTCTCCTTTGCTATTCTTATGCGCCCAATTCACGCAATACAGAATCCATAATTTCTACCCCTTTGGCAATCTGCTCTTTTGTGGGGGTGGAAAAATTCAAGCGAATGCTTTGGCAAGGCACATCTGTGGTATAAAATGCGCTGCCCGGTACAACCGCCAGCTTTTTTTGCAAACAACGCTGTACAAATTCCGCTGCATCCACAGAATCGGGCAGCGTAACCCACAAAAACATTCCGCCTTGCGGTTTGTTGTAGTGAATTCTTCCGCTTAGCCGCTCATCCAGCTGCTGCATCATGTACTCGGCTTTTTCTCGGTAGATTGCTTGCAGATAAGCAAAGTGACGGTCCAAATCAATCTGGGTCAAAATCCGTTCACAAACACGCTGTGCCCATATATTTGTATGCACATCGCTGCCCTGTTTTGCCACCACCATTTTGCCAATCAGGTCGGCATCGCCGGCACAGAATGCCAACCGCATACCGGGGCAAAGCACCTTGCTGAACGAACCTGCATAAACCACTGCGCCCTGTGTATCAAAATGTTTGATGGGCGGCAGTGCTTCGCCGCAAATCCGCAATGCTCCATAGGGGTCATCCTCTAAAATGGGCACCTGGTATTTTACCGCCAATTCATAAATGGCTTTTCGCTTTTCTAGGCTGGTGGTATATCCCGTTGGGTTTTGAAAATTTGGAATACAATAGAAAAACTTTGGTTTTTGCTGGGCGAACACCTGCTCTAAACAAGCTAGGTCTACCCCGTCCGGCTGCAACGGAACCCCTGCCAGCTTTGCGCCAAAGCTGCGTATGGAATTATATGCCCCCAAAAAGGCGGGTTCTTCCACTGCAACCACATCACCTTCGTTGCACAGCAGCTTTGTCATAAACTCAATAATCTGCTGGCTGCCGCTGGTAATAATCAAATCATCTTGTGCTGTAACCACAGGAAATTCACGGTTAGCATACTCCCGCACCGCTTGCCGCAAGGGCGGATAGCCTTCGGTAACCGAATATTGCAGTGCCCCAATGGGGTCTTGACTCAGCAGTTCATCACTGAACTGTCGGATTGCATCAATTGGGAAACTCTCTGCCGCCGGGTTTCCGCCTGCAAAACTAATCAAGCTAGGATCATTCATCTGTTTGAGCAATTCGCGAATGATGCTTGGTTTCATCTGTTTTACCTTTTCTGAATACCGAAATTCCATACCTTCCGTTCCTTTCTGTGAGTTTATTTTATAGCATTAGTGCGGAATAGAAGCATAACTGCTTTCTACCGTGATAACGCAAAAATATGTGGGTTCTTTTTGGCGAACTTCTTGTTTAATTCGCTGTTTCAGCTCTGCCTCATCCATGGAAAAATCAGTGGGGGTAACGCAATCAAAAATTAAATTGGTGTGGGTGGGCCCTGCCACCACACGCAAATCATGAATGGTTAACCGCTCATCAATTTGCTTTACAATCTCGCTTAACCAGTGCCGAATACAGCCCACTTTTTTGTCGCTTGTAATAATCGGGTCAAAATGAATGACCACATGCAGCTTATCCTGTTCCCAAAAATCACGCTCGATGTTATCAATCACATCATGGCTTTCGATTACATCGGCTTCGGCTGCCATTTCCACATGCACACTTGCAAACTGCCTGCCCGGGCCGTAATCATGCACCATTAAGTCGTGGGTGCCCAATACACCGGGGTAGCTCATGACCTTATCGTGAATATAGCCTACCAGCTGTTCATCGGGTGCTTGGCCCAGCAGCGGGTCAAGGGTTTCCCGAATTAAGCCAACGCCGCTGTATAAGATAAACAGCGCAACGGCAAGACCCATCCAGCCATCCAGATTCAAGCTGGTTACCTTACTGATTACCGTTGCCAGTAATACCGCCGAGGTGGTCAGCACATCGTTTCGACTATCGGCTGCGGTTGCTCGTAAGGTGGAAGAGTCAATCAAATCGCCTACAGTTTTATTGAACAACGCCATCCACAGCTTAACCGCAATGGAAGCCACCAGAACTGCCACCGAAAGCCAGCTGAACAGCACCTCTTCCGGTGCAAAAATCTTTTCCACACTGGTTTTGGCCAGCTCTAAGCCGATAACCAACACCATAACCGCCACGGCAAGGCCAGCCAGATATTCAAAACGTGCATGCCCATAGGGATGGTCTTTGTCGGCAGGCTTGGAGGCCAGCTTAAATCCGATGAGGCTTACGATATTAGACGAAGCATCGGATAAATTGTTAATGGCATCGGCCGCAATGGAAATACTCCCAAATACCGTACCCGCAATGAATTTACCGGCGAACAACAGCAAGTTACAAACAATGCCCACAATGCCGGCCAAGCGGCCGTATGCTGCCCGAACAGCAGGGTCTTTGGTATTTTTATCATCCTTTACAAAACACCGAATTAAGGCTTTTGTCACAAAAATCCCCCTCTACAATTTACCACTTTATTATAACATAATAAACGCCCGTTTGCTAGTAAACGGGCGTTTGCTTGGTTGTTTTATTTTTTCTTGTACAGGCTGGCCAAAGAACCGCGGTTGCCGTCTTCGTCAATTACATCGGTATTTTCCAGCTGCATACGCAAGCTGTTTTTCATGGCATCAATGTATTCACGGCGCAATGCAGCCTGTTCTTCTTTTTCTGCCGCAGTCAAGCCTTCTTCGGTGCGGGATTTGCGTGCCAGCTCGTTAATGCGTGCAATTTTCTCCTGTGTCATACAAACAGTTCCTTTCTTATTCGATACATCTTGTAGGGCTATTGTAACAGATTCTTTGCCAAAACGCAAAATCAGCCCGGTAAAACCGGGCTGATTTTGCAACAGCGATATATAAGGAAGCTTTCCTTTACAGAGGAAAGAGGAGTAGGTTGTCTGGGCCGATTTGGTACTGCAATACCATGGCATAACCGACGCCAGTAAAGACGCAGCGGGCAGCAAATACAAGCGCCCTGCTGTAGTAGAGTCTCCGATTCCGGGAGGCTATTGCCACTCCCCTCGGGCTACAGTTATATAATACCCAATAAATATGTACAATTCGTGATAAGGATTTAAATATTCTGAAAATACCTGTATTACTGCAAGTGGTGTGTTTTTGATAAATGTGCTACAATAGGCACAGATTGAAAGGAGGGCTTTTCATGGCAAATCGCCCCAATTACCCAAAAATGATGGAACAAATTTTAATGAGTTTCGGGCAGGAACGTCCGCGCCTGCTGCTGCACGCCTGCTGTGCCCCTTGTTCCAGTGCCGTATTGGAAATGCTAAGCGGCTTTTTTGATATTACCATTCTTTACTATAACCCCAATATTTGGCCTGCGGCAGAATACCGCCGCCGTGCCGATGAGCTGCATCAGTTTGTAAAACAAGCCAATCTGCCCGGCATGCAGTTGGTGGAGGACCACTATAACCAGCAGGAATTTTACACTGCGGTACAAGGGCAAGAGCAAGAGCCGGAACGTGGCAATCGCTGCACCACCTGTTACCACATGCGTATGGAGCGTGCCGCCCAGTATGCGGCGGAACATGGGTATGATTGGTTTTGCACCACCCTTTCCATTAGCCCACGAAAAGATGCCGAAAAAATCAACGCCATTGGTCGTGAGCTGGAACAGCAATACGGCGTGCGGCACCTGCCCAACGAATTTAAACGAAAAGAAGGTCACAAGCGCAGTTTGGAGCTATCGCAGGAATACGGCTTATACCGCCAAGATTATTGCGGCTGTGAATTTTCTGCCCGTGGCAGTGCAGCTGCTCACAAAGAATCACAAACATAACAAAAATCCCCTTACCATTGCGGTAAGGGGATTTTTGTTATTTAGAGCTGAGTCATCGGCATTAGCCACGACCGGCTCCGCCACCGCGAGAGCCACCGCCGCCAAAGCCACCAAATCCTCCGCCGCCACCGAAGCCGCCGAAACCGCCCGGGCTTCCGAATCCACCGGAACCACCAAAGCCGCCACGACCTGCTCCGCCGCCACGGGAACCGCCACCGCCAAAGCCACCGGGGCCGCCAAAGCCGCCAGGTCCAAAGGGTCCGCCAAAGGGGGGCGGAGGTGGTCTGCGATAGCGTGGGTAACGGGGATAATATCCACCCAAGAACAAAGGCCAGAAGAAGACGCTGCGTCTTCCGCCGCCACCGCCGCCGTTATTGCCGCCATTTCCACGACCGCTGGCCATTAAAATCAACACAATTACAACCAGCAAAATCAGCAACAGCACCATGGTTGCGCCGCCATCGCTGTGCTGCTGGGTGGGCTGCGGCTGGTCTGCATTGGGCTGAACCCCATACAGGTTGCACAATTCGGTATACATCGCCTGGGTAAACTGGGTTACGGTTGCATCGTAATCACCTTTTGCAAAGGACGGCTCTGCATACTCATTCAACAATCGTTTTATGGTGCTGTAGGTAATTTGATTTTCCAACCCGGTACCAATGGTACAGTAGTAGTTTTCATCCCCGATGACCAACAAAAACAATACGCCGTTGTTTTTCTTGGAATCACCGATTTTCCAGGCATTGAATACCTGTAACGCATAATCGTCAATGCTGGTATTGCCGGTAAAATCCACCGTAAGAACCGCAATTTGTGCGCCGGTTGCCTGTTCCAATACCTTTGTATATTCGTTCACCGTTTGCTCGGTTTGGCTGGACAAAACATTGGCCTGATCCAATACCCAGCTGTTGGTGGGTGCAGACGGAACATCTGCGGCAAACACGGTACTTACCAGAAAAATTGCGGTGAAAATGCCGGCAAGCAGCCGTTTTTTCATCTGTTTCATGCAAAATACTCCGCTTCTTGTACGCCCCACAGTGCGCCAATTAAATTGGCAGGAAACGCATTGCGCTTATCGTTAAACGCTTTTGCCTGCTCATTGTATGCACTGTTGCGCAAAATGGTTCCTCGGCTTAAAAATTCGGAATGTTGTTCGCTTAACTGGTCTTTTTGCTGGGCATCTGCCTGTGTCAGTGCGGTATTGTACAATGCTTCAATTGCGGTTTCCATGGCTTGGTTGTTTTGATACGCCTGTTCTGGGCTGGACAAATCTTCCGCTGCATCCACCGCTTGTTGGGCTTGTTCCAACAGTGTTTGGTCCAGGTTTGGAATCTTTTTTGCTATGGTAATCACATTGGCCGCCGCACTGATGCGCTGGTTCATATCCGCCGTAATGCTGTATTGCCCAGTGGCAAAGCCTGCCATTGTGCTATTTGCATAGGCAGATAACTTTGCACCGCCAATGCCAAACAAGCCCACCAATACCATGACTACCAACGCCAGTTGCGGAACACCGGTCTTTTTCCACACTGCCGGCAGTTTTTGTTCTACTTCAGCAAGTTTGTTCATTACCGATTCAACTCCATTAACTTGTGTTTCAACTCGTTTTCAATACGGCCCAGTTCCTGCTCTGCCTCGGCACGCTTCTGCTTGCCTTCGGACTGAATTTTTGCCAGTTCGTCCAGAGTTTCAATCAAGCTCTTGTTGGTTTCTTTCAGGGTTTCCATATCCACAATGCCGCGTTCGGATTCACGGGCGGTTTCAATGGTACCCTGCTTGAGGGCTGCCGCATTGCGGCGCAGTAAATCGTTGGTCATATCGCTTACCGCACGCTGGGCATCAATGGCTTGTTGAGAGTGTGCCAACCCCAACGCCAATACCATCTGGTTTTTCCACAGCGGAATGGTATTCACAATACTGGTTTGGATTTTTTCCACCATTGCGGTATCGTTGTTCTGCAACAGACGAATTTGTGGGCCCATTTGAATGGAGATGTTGCGGGTTAGCTGCAAATCATACAGCTTTTTTTCAAATCGGTCGCACATATCCGCCAAATCACGGGCCTGCTGTGCATCTTCGGGTAAGCCACTTGCCTGTGCTTTGTCCAAAGCTGCCTTTAAATCGGTTGCACGCACCTGTGCCAGCTTTTTCTTGCCTGCCAGAATATACATGGTTAACTCTTTAAAGTAAGCCATGTTCATCTGATACATTTTATCCATCAAGGCAATGTCTTTCAGCAGCTGCACCTGATGTGCTTCCAACATGCCCTCAATGCGTTCCACATTGGTTTCCGCCTTGGAATACTTGGTTTTCAACTGCTCTAGATTATTGCCGGCACGTTTGAAAAAGCCCAAAAAGCCTTTGCTCTCTTCTTCTGCATCAAAGTGCTTTAGCTCGTTCACCAAGCTGGTGAGCATATCACCCACCTGGCCCAAATCCTTGGTGCTAACCTTTTCCAAGGCGGCCTGGCTAAAATCGCCCACCTTTTTTTGTGCAGCCGCGCCGTACTGCAAAATCATCTGGCTGTTGGTAATGTCAATCTTTTCTGCAAAGTCATCCACCACTTTTTGCTCTTCGGGGCTCAGCTTTGCGGCCTCCTCATCAACTACAGGTTGTGCTGTTTCTTGCTGTGGTTGTTCCTCCGGCTTTTCCTCCTCCAGTTCCAAGGTTAAGCTGGGGGTAGCGGTTGCATCAAACTGCTCAAAATCAAAATCCGGGGTAGTTTTATTCTCTTCCATTTCGGTATCGTCCTTTCTTACTGGTTCATCAAGCCTTGCCCTTGCATGATATTCTTTAAGACCTCAAGGTCGGTGCTGATGTCCATGGCATCCATGGCAAACAAGCTATCCAGCTGATTCTCAAAGGCTGTGGCAATGGTAGCCGCATTTTGCGCCACTTCGGTGCGTACATTGGCCGCATTTTCGCCCTGCACACCCTTTTCTTCCAAATTGGCGTACAGATGCAAAATTTTCACCGCATCGGGTAGATAGTAGTTTGCAAAACGCCGCACCTGGCTTGCCTTATCGGGATTCTGTTCAATTTCAGCCAAAATGCCGCCGCAGGCTTTTTCCATGCGCTGAATGCAGCTGCTCAGCGGAATATCTGCAATGCGCTCATCCAAGCTGTGCAGCTCTCGCTTTTTCTCATCAATCAAATGCAGCATTGCATCTACGTCTTCTTTGCCTGTCATAAAAGGAACTTCTTTGCGGGTTACAACATCGGGGCAAACCCGCTGCGCCAGTAAAAATGCCGCCAGCGATACTGCCACGGTAACCAGCACCGCCCACAACTGATAAATGGGCAATACAAGGGCAGCGATTAACCAAACAATTCCTGCAAAATACCACGGTAATACCGATTTACGGCGAACCTCAATCCACTTACTCATGGCCCTCACCTCCAACCCGTTTTTTAAACGGTATCTATGATTTCATTCTAACAATCCGATTTATAAAAATCAATGAACAGCCTGTTAATACTGAAAAACCGCCCCACTTATTGCAAAAAGCAGGACAGTTTTGTTCATGGCAGCCAAGGGGCAAGCGCAGGTTGCCAGCAGTCTGCCAAACGCTGTAGGCTAAATGCGGCGTTAGCAGGGCTTGTACTGGGAAGTTTGATTGCCTTAATTCCGGTAACTGGCTGCAAATAACGCTGATAGAGCTGATGTGCCGTTGCGCCGTTGCAAAAAATTGCCTGGATGGGTGCATTTGCGATGACACGCTGTATCTCCACCGGCACCGGGTCTTTGATGCTTGCATCCTGTGCGCCTTGAATGGTACAACTTTGCAAAACATCCCACAGTGCCAAGCCATTTTGCAAAATAAGCTGTTGTTTTTGCGGAATGTCCTGCGGTATTTCCTGTTGGGTCAGCTGCGCCATTAACGGCCAAAACCGATTGCGGGGATGCCCATAGTAAAAGCCCTCTTCCCAGCTTTTGGGGCTGGGCCAGCTGCCCAAAATTAAAGCGCGGCTGTTTGGCCCATAAATCGGTTCAAAACTCATAGCAAGCTCCTTATTCTGCGCCGTTTAAAAACAGCTGTTCCAATACAACACGCACACCCTCTTCTTCGGCACTGGGCGCAATGCGGGTTGCGGTGGCTTTTGCCTGTTCCGAGCCATCCGCCATGCAATAGGAAAGCCCCACAAACTGCATCAACGGCACATCGTTATCGTTGTCGCCCATGCTGACCAGCTCTTCGGGCTTCCAACCGGTATGATTCAATAAATGCTGCACGCCGCTGGCTTTATTCACATTTTGCTGAATCACATCGTAATAACCGGGCCGATAGGATACAAATTGCAGATTCAAATATCCATAGCGTTCTTCAAATTCCTGTAACGCATGAGGCGGCATAATGGCAAAGGCACCAACCGGCATATCCTCCAAGTGGCGGTCTTGGTCCTCGCCGTCCACAATATGTTCGCCGTGCCCCGTTGCTTGGTGATAAAAATCCCTCATATGTTTATATTCCACATAGGCGTAGTAATTATCCGAAAAATTAAAGGTAAGGGGATAATCAAAATCTTCGCAATAGTCCACCAGGGCATACATTTCTTCGGGGGTCATGGTTTGCATATGCAAAAAACGGCCGCTTTTATCCACCACCTGTGCCCCGTTTGCACAAACCGCATAGTCCGGCTTAATGCCGCCCAGCATCTCGCTGTTAATGGCAAAATGGGTTCTGCCTGTGGCAATTACTACCTTTACTCCTTGTTTTTGTACGGCTTTTACCGCTTTTGCCACCGCCGGGCGCACACCGGTTTCGCTGTTTGCCCGCAAGGTTCCGTCCACATCCAGAATAATCGCTTTATAACCCATGAAAACTGCTCCATTTCTTATTATTGGCTTTGTTGTCATTATAGGTGATTTGCGCCCGTTTGTAAAATAAAACGGTGCACACGCCGTTTCACCGTGTACACCGTTTTTACCATTATAAAAGTTTTTGCCACTCTTCGGCTTTAAAGCCGGGCATAACGCCTTTTTCTGTAATGAGAATCGGGCGCTTTACCAGCATGCCGTCGGTTGCCAGTAGCTTAAAAATTTCCTCGTTGCTCATGGTGGGCAATTTGTCTTTTAAGCCCATGGATTTATAAAGCAAACCGCTGGTATTCACAAACTTTTTTACAGGTAAGCCGCTTTTTGCTACCCACTCGGCCAGCTCGGCTGCGGTGGGGTTTTCTTCTTTAATGGGGCGCAATGTATAGGTTACATTTTGCTCTTCCAACCATTTTTTTGCCTTTTGGCAGGTGGTGCATTTTTCATAACAAAGAAAGGTAATCATAGCAAGCCTCGCTTTCTGTATAAACAGTAATCTTTACTAATTATAACACACCTGTTTTTGGTTTGCAATTCACTGTGCGGTATTGTCAGACAAAACCCATTTTTCCACCGCAAGTGCCACACCGTCGTGGTCATTGTCTTCACTGGTCCAGATGGCTTCGCACTTTACCTCCGGTACAGCGTTGCCCATTGCAATGCCGTACTTTGCCAAGCGAATCATGGAAATATCGTTCCAGCTATCGCCGCATGCCATTAAGTTATCCGCCGTTAAGCCCAAAATGGTAAGCAGTGCCGCCAAACTTTGGGCTTTTTCTACCCCTAAGGGCACAATTTCCAAAAAGAAGGGCGCACTTTTATACAGCGACAGTTTGCCCGCAAATTTTTGCTGCATATGCTCTTCCAGACGGGGCATTTGCGAAGGCTCCATGGTAACGAGAATTTTATTTACCTCAAAATCAATGGCTTTGCCCAGATTCTCTACTTCAATCACGGGAATTTTGCAGGTGCGGCTTTCCAGCTGGACGTATTGGTCCTGGGCACATTCGGTCAAAATGCCTTCACTGTTATAGCTCATGGGTACACCGCCCACGCTTTTTGCTTCTTCGCATACGGGGGCAACCAGCTCGCTGGGCACAGCCTCTTGTGCCACTACCTTACCGGTGGAACAATCAATGATACAGCCGCCGTTGTAACTTAAAATATAACCGCCCAGTTTATCCAATTCCAACTCACGGGCCACATTCCATACCCCAACGGTGGGACGTCCGCTTGCTAACACAATCTTTACACCACGGGCAATGCATTGCTGTAATACCTCTTTGGTGCGCGGCGTAATTTCTTTTTTGGATGTTGTCAGGGTTCCGTCCAAGTCCAGTGCGAGCAATTTAATCATGGTGATTTCTCTGCCTTTCCTTTTATTCCTCGTGGGATTTCTGCCCCTATTGTAAACGAAAAAACAAATTCTGTAAATGGCATAAAGGATAAAGTCATACTATTTGCAAGTTGCAGCATGGCAAAAACAAAAAACAACCCGTGGCATAA
>CALWNI010000025.1 GCA_944382775.1 uncultured Allofournierella sp. | reverse complement strand
TGGTCGGTGATCTGGGCATAAATTGGCTTTGGGCTGGAATTGCTGATGTAGATCTCCATCAGTCTTCCTCGCTTTTCCTTTAATTTATCAGACTGTACATATCTGATATATACAGTATATACACTTTGGTTTGATAAGTCAAGGGCATATGATTTATCGCTTGCACAAACGGCGCAGCAGCAAGCGAATGGGAGAATAGCCGTTTTGCGAATCGTATGTTAATTCACGGATGGGCTGCCAGCAAAAACGCTGGTGGTCAAATAAAAGGATGTGACCGTTCCAAGATGTGATTTGATGGGGAAGGGCAGAGGCATCCACTCCATTGGAAAAGGGCTGCTTGTAGGTAATGGTACCGCTGTGATCCGCAACACCCCAAACGGAAAAAACACGACAGGCACCTTCGCCGTAACAAAAACGCTCAAAAAGAACCTTTCCGTCAAAATAAAATGTAATGCAGTCGCGAAATTTATTTTGATATTCTTTTTCGTAACGCGTGCCGCATCCACTGCCACAGAGTTCAGTTAAGTTCATACAATGCACCGCCTTTTATATAGAAGTAATAATAACTAAAGTATAGCACGAAACCGCCCCAAAACAGGTTGGAGAACTGCCACAAAAATGCCGTGAAAAAATTTTTCAAAAAATTTTAAAAAAGGTGTTGACTTTTCAAAATATATGCCGTATAATAACAAACGTCGCTGATGCGAAACCAATTGAGGCCCGGTAGTTCAGTTGGTTAGAACGCTAGCCTGTCACGCTAGAGGTCGTGGGTTCGAGCCCCATCCGGGTCGCCATTTGCTGCTATGGCTCAGGTGGTAGAGCACATCCTTGGTAAGGATGAGGTCACCAGTTCAAATCTGGTTAGCAGCTCCAAATGGAGATATCAGGTTGATGTCTCCATTTTCTTTTAAAAAACCGCTGTTGACAAATATACCGGTACAGGGTATACTAAAACAGTGAATCTATATAGGGGTATAGCTCAGTTGGTAGAGCAGCGGTCTCCAAAACCGCGTGCCGAGGGTTCGAATCCTTCTGCCCCTGCCAAGAAAACACCGTAAACCAATGGTTTACGGTGTTTTTTGTTGTAAAAGCCCGCATGGTTCTGCGTTTGCATGCCATACGGGCTTTTTTGATGGGACAAAAGGAACTTAAGCATTGGGGGTACTTAAATCAATAGGAACGGCTTGATGCAGCTGCATGGAGTTTGGAGTAACCAAACAATCGTAGGCTAAAATGGTAACCCCTGCTGCCTGCGCTTGCTGCAATGCGGTGCCAAATGCAGGGTGAGTGGTCCAGTTTGGGGCAAAGGTATGCACCCCTTTCATCTGCAATACAATCATGACATAGCATTTCCAGCCTTGGCTTGCTAAGTGGGTTAGCTCCTGCACATGCTTTAAGCCCCGTTCGGTGGGTGCATCGGGGAATCGGGCAAGGCCGTTTTCTTCCAGTGTGCAGCCCTTTACCTCCATTAAAATTTTTTGCTCGCCCTGTTCGGCGTAAAAATCAAAACGGGAATCGCCTAATTTGTATTCGCTTTTTAAAAAATCAAGGGAACCAATGCCGCCGGCCTGTAGCCATTCTTTTACAGCGGTGTTGGGGGCAGCGGAGTCCATATTGATAAGCAGGCTACCTTTTTGTACGGCAATTAAATCGTACGGAGTTTTGCGGGTAGGATTTTCGCTTTTTTCCAGATAAACTGTGCAGCCGGGCTGCAATAATTCGGCACAGCGGCCGGTATTTTTTACATGAACACGAAGTGTTGTGCTGTTTACTTCAACCACTGCAATAAAGCGATTAGGGCGGCTGATAAATGTTGCAGCAATCACATTTTTGTATTGCATAAATCAATCTCCTTTCGGATTAAAAATGGACAAATGATGCCTAAAATAAACAGATTCTTGTGATTTACTTGACGTATTTTGTGAACATGGTATAATTTTAGCAAAGAATACCAGTGAAAACAAAAACGCGGTTTTGTTTTCCATAGGGAAGGAGCAGAAAGCATGATGAAAAAAACGGTTCAAACGGTAATTAGCCCCGATAAATTTTACACCATTGGCAACGAAAATGGCAAGGTAATTGAGGTAGCTGATTTTAACACCGAAAACGGTGCGGCAATTCAGCTTTGGGACTATGCAGGCGAAGCATGGCAGCAATGGTCTTTTGTGCGTGCGGGTGAAGGTGTATACCGCATTTGCAACCGTTTTACAGGCAAAATGCTGGATTTGGTTGCAAATGGTGTGGTAGACGGTACATGGCTGCATCAATGGGAAGGTACCAGTGGCTCCAGCCAACTTTGGATTTTGGAAAGCACAGGCGACGGTCATGTGAAGGTAAAGTCTAACCTTTCGGGTAAGTGTGTTGACCTTGTGGGCATGAGTCAAGACAACGGCGCGCGGTTGCAAATTTGGCAGGATGTAAACGGCGAAAATCAACGCTGGATTGTGCAGGAAGCAAAACCCAAAAAGAACACCAAAAAGACGAAGTCTGAAACCGAGGAAAAAACCGAAGCAGCACCCAAGAAGACTACACGGCGCAAAAAGGCAGAACCGGCGAAAGCATTGAAAGAGGCAGAACAATCCAAAATGATTGAAGCGGCAGAAGAACCCAAGGCACTAAAAGCCGCCCAGCAGCCGATTGCACTGGAAACCCATGAGGAACAGGCAGCGGCACAAAAGCCCGTATTGAAAAAACCTGCAAAGCGCAGAGTGGGCAAACGATAAAGGGAAAAGAGCAGCATTCCGGAAACCGGATGCTGCTCTTTTTGTATGTGATAACAGCACAGAAGCAACCGCAAAAAAACGATATACTAATGGCAAAATAAATAAAACGGGAGAGTGAACTATGGGATTTAACATGGAAACAAGCATATCTATACTTACCGTATGGATACAAGGGGCATTAAGCTTTTTTTCGCCTTGCGTGCTTCCATTGGTACCGTTGTATTTGGGATATCTGGCAGGCGGTACCGCCAATGTAGAATGGTCAGACCAAAAGCGGCGTAAGGTTACCTTGCGTAATACCGTCTTTTTTGTGTTGGGCATAAGTGCAGCATTTTTTATGCTGGGGCTGGGATTTACCGCTTTGGGAAATTTATTAAGCGGCAACCGCTTATGGATTACACGCGTAGGCGGCATCTTGATTTTTTTACTGGGACTGTATCAAATCGGGTTTGTGAAATTCGACTTTTTACAAAAAGAACGCCGCTTGCCGTTTCGGTTTGACCGGTTCGGAATGAATCCCATCACGGCATTTTTGTTGGGCTTTGTGTTCAGCTTTGCCTGGACCCCTTGTGTAGGCCCTGCCCTTACCAGCGTATTGCTTTTGGCAAGTTCTGCGGCATCCCGTGGCGTTGGCTTTTTGCTGATTGGTGTATATACCTTGGGCTTTGTTCTGCCCTTTTTGGCGGTTGGCTTATTTACCAGCAAAGTGCTTTCGTTCTTCCGCAAACACAGCAATTGGCTGCGCTATACCGCAAAATTAGGCGGTGTACTGCTGATGTTTATGGGTATTATGATGTTTACCGGTTGGATGAATCAAATCACAGGCTATCTGTCCGGCGTGGGGGCAGGCACTGGAACGGCCGCAACCAGTCAAACAACAAGCGAAACCCAGCAAACAACAGAGGACCAAGCAGAAAGTGAGGCTGCTGAACCGCAAAGCGATACCATTCCGGCCCCGGATTTCACGCTGGTTGACCAATACGGAAACACGCATACCTTATCCGATTACAAAGGCAAGGTTGTATTTTTGAATTTCTGGGCTACCTGGTGCGGCCCTTGTAGGCAGGAAATGCCGGATATTCAGCAGCTGTATCTGGACGAGGGCGGAAACCTGGAAGATGTAATTATTTTAGGTGTTGCAGCCCCGAAAAGCGATGACAATCCCTTTAACCAGGAAACCAAAGATATCGCAGGTATTACCGAGTTTTTGGAGGATGGGGGATACACCTATCCTGTTTTGATGGATACCACAGGCGATGTGCTGAATGCTTACGGAATACAAGCGTTTCCCACCACCTTTATGATTGATGCAGATGGTAATTTGTTTGGTTATTTAACCGGCACCATGACCCGCGAAATTATGGATAGCATCATTGAACAAACCAAAACCGGTGTGCGTACCGGTGTATAAAAGAAAAAATCCGACTTTTCAGGGAGTCGGATTTTTTATAAAAAATAATTGACAAAATCAGATAAAAGAGTATAATGAAGCATATAACAAAAGGAAGTGAATGGATTGGAACGTACACTGGCATTTTATATCAATATGTTACGAGCAGATTTTATCGCGTTTTGCAATGAGCGGTTAAAACAGCTGGAACTTTCGCAAGGGCTATTGTACTTTTTGCTGCATGTGGGGCGTAACCCGGGCTGTTCGGCAGGAGAAATGGCGCAGAGCTTAAAAGCAGACAGCGGCCATACCACACGGTCCATTGAAAAGCTGGTGAAGCAGGGCTTTATGACACGGCAGCGGTCGGAACAGGACAAACGGGCGGTTGAACTGCATTTAACCGAAAAAGGCGAAGCGGCCTATCAGCAAATCCGTGGCCTGTTTACCGAATGGGAGCAGCAACGCACCCAACACATGACCCAAGAGGAAACCCAAGACCTAAAGCGTTTGCTGCAAAAGGCAATGGGTGGGGTAAAACCCTACCGCTCTCCCTTGGAAGGCGGCGAAAAGCCCGAGGATTGGAAACAAAAATACAACACCACCTTGGTGGATTAAAAAGAAAGGAATCGAACCATGCGTTATTCAATTGTATATTGCAGCCGAACCGGAAACACAAAACAGATTGCCGAGGCAATTTATGCACAGCTGCCCGCAGGAGATGTAGTGTATATGGGTGTACCTTGCGAAGAAGCCTTGAATGCCGATGTGTTGTTTGTTGGCTCTTGGACGGACAAAGGTACCTGTGACCCTTCTGTTGCAGACTTTTTGTCGAAAACCGAACATAAAACCGTATTCTTGTTTGGAACCTCGGGATTTGGTCAAAGTAAGCAATATTTTGAGCAAATTCTACAGCGTGTAAAAGAATTGTTGCCGCAAACCACAACCACAGGGCAGGGCTTTATGTGTCAAGGTAAGATGCCCATGGCAGTGCGCCAACGCTACCAGGCTATGCTGGAACAGGAGCCGGAAAATGCTCGCTTTAAGATGATGATTGAAAACTTTGATGCTGCATTGGAGCATCCCAACGCAAAGGATTTGGAAGAAGCAGCCGCATGGGCACGGAGCTGTGTGGAGCAACTGTAATAAAAAAGACCACCCGGCGGGTGGTCTTTTTTGCTTAATCAACCGACAGATTGGGACGGTCTTGGTCCCCGTCTGCTTTGAACATTACAAATCCATCTGGTTTATTTGTGAAGTAATAATACTCTGTGTTTTCAAATAATGGGGGTGTTAAGTAGTTGGGCAGGATGTTGCTGCTGGATTCGGTGCGTTCACAGAACCCTGCTTGGGCAAAGGTTTGGGCAGAAATTCCCGCACAGTAACACTCGGCATATTCTGCCTGCACTTGGTGCAGTAAATTGTCAATGGCACGACCAAGACGAGGTAAAATAGCATCTTCGCCAATGAAATCCACAATGCGCAAAACCTTGCCGCAACCGCTATCCACAACCCGTGCCACCAGATAAGCCAGCAGCTGGCCTTGCTGTTGTGTGGCATAAACCTGGTATCCCAGATGCGGAAAAGCAAAATAGCGGCGGGTCAGATACCACAAATCCTTTTTGGGGGTGTGATGCGTTGGGGGTAGACCAAGCTTCTGCATCTGCTCCTGATTTGTTACGGGTGTCAGCGACAAATCGCCTTCTACCGGCAGAACGGTTGCATCGGAGATGCGGGCCAATGTGTACTCGGCTTGCCCTGATAATCGGTAGTAATGGGGCATACGGTCGGCATGCCAGCCCAAAAAACGATAAAATGCCATGGTCTTGGGGCGAATATTGTTGCATGCCACCACCGATGCACCGGTTAAACGGGGCAGGGCATCCATAAGTTCAAGGCCAACGCCGTTACAGCCCTTTTTTGCCACCCATACCGATGCCCAAATATCGGCATTGTCAGCATTGGAAGCACGGATATACCCCACAACGGCCAATAGCTCGTTGTTTTCTTCGGCAACGGCATATTGCAGCTGAGAACCGCTTTGATAATAAAAGGAAAAAAATTCGGGCAGGTTTACCAAAGGCAGTTTCCAGTCAAAATTTTCATTAATAAAAACAATTATACGGTCGGCTTCGTGGGTGTGTGCCAGCCGCAGGGTCAGGGGGCTGCTCATAAAGCACTGCCTCCCGTAATGGGCAGGGTAATACCGGTGATAAACCCGGCTTCCTCACTCAGCAAAAATGCCATGGCAGGCACCACATCGCTGGGGCGTGCGTTGCGGCCCATGGGGTTTGCTTCGGCACTGGCCTGCACAATCAAATCGCTGGTATCGGCCAAAAATTTGGTTTCCATCATACTGGGAGCAACACAGTTTACGGTAACACCAAAGGCTGCGTAATCTGCCGCAAGGCTGCGGGCCAATCCGCTCAAAGCGTCTTTTGCCATGATATAGGCGGCAGTGTTTTTGGGGGGCATGCCCAGAATATAGCTGGTGAGCATAAACAGAACACGGCCCTTTTTGGTCTTTGCCATGCCGGGAACAAAGGCTTTGCACAGGGCAATGGCACTGCGAACCTGCACCGAGAAATCCAACTCGAAACGCTCTTCGTCAAATTTTTTGAACTTGGTGTTTACCACACGCAAAGCGGGCAGATGGATGAAATGGGTGGGGGCAGGGCAGTTTTGCTGCACATCGGCAATAAAGTCAGCAAGGGCGGTTTTGTCGGTTAAATCCACGTTATAGGTGCGGATGGCACCGGGATGCGCCTTGGAAAGTTCCTCCAGGCCGGCCAAATCGCTGGCGCCCTGTGCGATGAACAAATCGCCCTCTTGGTACAGATATTCAATCAGCGCACAGCCCACATCGCTGGATGCGCCGGTAATCAGATATACGTTGCCCATAAAACAATCTCCTTTATTTTGCTACGCCGGCCTTGATAACGCCGCGGGTTACTTTTTTTCCGTCTTGGTTGGTGATGGTTGCCTTTATGGTAATCTCGCCAAATACTTCATTGATTTCCGCAACGGTGCCGCTTACGGTAAGGGTATCGCCAATGAAAATCGGTTTTGCAAATTTGGATTCCACACTGTGCAGCAAGCAGTGTTCGCCGGGCAGGTAAACACCCGCCAAGGTGGAAAAAAAGCTGGCACCCAACATGCCATAGACTACTCTGCCGGGAAATCCGCGCTGAGCGGCATATTCTTCGTCCATGTGAATGGGGCTGTTATCGCCGGTAATAGCATAAAACTGTTGCATCATTTCGGGGGTAACGGTAACGGTGAATTCCTGGGTTAAACCCGGGGTAATTTGCTCCAATGTGTAACTGTTCATGGGGCAGGGCCTCTCTTTACAACAAAATCAATAGAAAAAAGGGCCTGGCGGATTGCCGGGCCCTTTGCGGTTATGGTAACGGCGCAGCGATGCGTCTTAATTATGCGGTTAAGCGCTCGATCAAATCCAAAAGGTCGCCTACGTTTTCCAAGCCGCGAACATCGTCCAGCTTGAACTTCAGGTTGAACTTTTTCTCCATGGCAGTCAGAAGATTGATCTGCTCCAGGCTGTCCCAATCTTCGATGTCTTCGGCGCAGGTTTCGCGGGTGATTTCCAAGGTTTCGTCGTCAAAGTTATCACGAAAAATTTCCTGAACGGCCTCAAAAATGCTCTGCTTATCCATAGTTGAATCTCCTTTTTAAACGATTTCGATTTCCATTACACCGCATTGGGGCGCATAGTCCGCAAAGCCGGTAAATTCAAAGGTAAGGTTGCCTTGTTCGTCTTCGGCAACTTGTTCAAACCCGATTGTAGCATAAAAATCGCGAACGAGCAAATTTTTTGCGGTGGGATAGTAATGCCCCACGATTTTTTGGATGCCGGCTTTTGCAGCGCAGGCAACCAGCTGGTCAAACATGGCGTGCTCTAACCGGCGTTTAAAGGTGCGGCAGCTCATAATCCACAGGTCAATGTGCAGCACATCGCCTTGAATGTGACCGATTAAGGCGGTAACCAGACCGTTGTCGCCAAATTTATCGGTTAAACGACCGAACAAGGTGATGTAGTCGGGGTGTTCAATCAGGCTTTCCACTTCGGCGGCAGTATAGCGGCGGGTGGTTAAATTGAACTGGTTGGTCTTGTTGATGAGCTGGGTGATGCGCTCGGCATGGGGCATGTCAAAATGGCCGATTTCACATTTCATGGCAAGACTTTTCAAGTAGTCGTTGTAATCGCCAAAGGTTTGCTCCAACTGTGCCCGCTCCAGATTTTGTTTGTACATGCTGGCGCGCTTTTTGTCATCTTCCGACAAGGTGGTTACTTCAAAATAACCGCTGCGGTCAATGGCGGCAATGTATGCTTCGGGGGCGGTCAACTCAGGAATGGTAACGCCGGGCAGTTCCTGACGCACAATTTCCCGTTCGGCTGGGTTGTCATCCATAAAAACAAAGCTGTCGGGCAGGATGTTGATTTC
The DNA here is from genome assembly GCA_944382775.1 of uncultured Allofournierella sp. Taxonomy (GTDB): domain Bacteria; phylum Bacillota; class Clostridia; order Oscillospirales; family Ruminococcaceae; genus Allofournierella. The sequence continues at coordinate 14,621 of CALWNI010000025.1, read as the reverse complement.
CTTTGCCATGGCGGCAATGTTTTGCGATTTGGGTTCCCAGTTGGCTTTAAAACACAAAAAGTCGTCCCGTTTCAGCACACTATCGGCACGGTCAAAACCGGTAAGGGCAATGTTTTCTTCGTTTTTGCTGCAAACGTTCAGCAAAATACCCAGCTTGGACAATTCTTTCAGATAGCTCTGAAATTCGGTGTATGCCATACCGGTGGGAGTTTCGTTGCCCAGCACAATGCCTTCCACTCCGTCGTCGCCGATAATGCCGCCCCACAGGGTGTTGTCCAAATCCAGTGCAAGAGCCTTTTTGTTTTTGCCCAAAAGACTTTTGATAATGTTGGCAACGCTTTGGCACAGATAGGGGATGCAGTCGATGCTTACGGCGTATTTGTAGGCATACCAAGCAGTTTGACTGCTGAATTGGTCCATGCCGTAAATGGCTTGCAGATAAGCCAAATCGTTGAGGTAAAAATTCAGGGTGTTTTCCGCAAAATTTGCCATTTTTTCGTTTAAGCGGCGAACAAAACGCACACGGCCGTGGCTGTTTACGCCCTCTCGGTTGCCCATAACGCGGTAAACAGGCAGGTCAAAGTTATTGCAGATAACCTGACAGCCAAAGCTCAATGCGGCCTGAATGGCTTGTTCAAAGCGTGCAAACTCGGCGTTCAGTTTAGCGTCAATTTGCTGTGCGTCGTCGCCGATTTCGGGCCACAGTTTAATGTTGCGCACGCTGGTATGAATGTAAATAATATCAGGGGCAAAGGCTTTTAACGAACCGTCGTCAAATACAAGGTTTTCGTAAAACAGACCGTAGCTGCCCTCGAAAAAGGTGGGTTTTATGCCGTTTTCCAGCAAAAATAGTTCTAAGATGTTTTTGATTTCACCAATGGTGCTGCCGCTCATAATGGCAACTTTTTTTTCAATAAGACCGTCCTTTTGCAAGAGGGTACGCTTTAAACTGCGCTTTTTTTGCAAAATATACGCCGGGTCCAAGGGATAATCAAAGGGATACACGGCAATAAACCTCCTATGTGATCCGCCGGCGGTGCATGGTAGCAAACCGCCGGGGGTCAATGTTATGCATTGCAAGCATTTTCAATGCGAATGTTGTAATTATACTATAAATAGAGCAGATTCGCAACGCATTAAAGCCCGAAATCCTCCAGCAAACGCTGAAGTTCGGCTTCGCTTTTTAAAGGAATGCCCTGTTGCAGACTTAGAACATCCTGTTCGGGCAACAGATGGGTGTAAACCTCATATACCTCTGTAGGGGTATCGCTGTTGTTGGGGTATAAAGCCAGCTTGCCATGAAAGTCTTTTAGGGTGTAAGAATAGGAAGATTCCTGGTTAAATTGCAAAAAAGACGGATTTGCAAATAAAAAAAGACTAATTGCCAAGCTAATGGCACAAATTAACGATAAGCTATAAAACCAAAGCTTCGACATAATCCAATTCACCTCACTTTATGTATAGTATGGACCAAAAACACAGGCTGAAACGATTTTGAAATTGCTTTTTTACTGTACTTGTGCAGGATAGTTGTGGTATAATATCAAAATAAGCGCATGCAGGGCACTTTGTGCAAACAATTTTGTGTGCGATTGGGCTGTTTTGCCGTATCTTGCTGAAAAGGCGGCAAAGCGCAAATAACCTTGCAAAAAGGCAGGGCAAATCAGATACAAATTATTTTATACAGTTTTCCGCAAAGGAGGCGGTCCCCATCGAAAACAACGAACGCCGCAATATTCGGCGGCCAAATAGCAGCAAGGGTGCATCTCGCAGTGTAAACCGGCCCACATCGTCCGGTTCGCGCAGCACGTCAACTGCCGGGCGGCGCACAGCATCGGGCACAGGTAGAACAGCGCAATCGCAGCACGCTTCCGGTGGTTCTTCCGGTCAAGCTTCTCCTAAGAAAAAGAAAAAGGGTGGCTTTTGGCGTGGTGTTGGCAAATTTATTGCAGTGTGCTTCTGCCTTGGCGTTATGGTAGCCAGTGTGGCGGCCGTTGGGCTAAGCTTGTACATTGTAAACGTAACCGCAGACGATGCGCAGGTGCTGGACCTCACCAATCTAAAGTTGGCACAAACAACCAAAATTATGGCGCAAAACCATGATACAGGCGAGTGGGAAGAGTATGCCTCGCTGCACTACACCAACAACCGTGAGTGGGTGGATTTAAGCGAAATTGAGTCCAGCCCTTATTTGAAATGGGCCTATATCTGCACCGAAGATAAAGATTTTTATGAACATTCCGGTGTAAGCTTTAAGCGTACCATCGGTGCAGCAATCAACGAATTTACAGGCAATATGTTATTCGGCAGCCGTCAAGGTGCATCTACCCTGGAACAGCAGCTGATTAAAAACATTACCAGCGACGACAAGCAGGACATTATGCGTAAGGTGCGTGAGATTTTCCGCGCATTGGGTTTGGATAACCGCTACAACAAAGACACCATTCTGGAAGCGTATCTGAACACCGTTAGTTTAACCGGTACAACTGCCGGTGTAAAAGCAGGTGCAATTCAGTATTTTGGCAAAAGCGATTTATCCGAGCTTTCGGCAGCGGAATGTGCCAGCATCGCAGCCATCACCAAGAGCCCCAACAAGTATGACCCCTACAAAAATCCCGAGGCTCACTTGGCACGCCGCAATTTGATGTTGTGGAATATGTACGACCAGGGTAAACTGACCAAGGCGGAGTACGACGAGGCGGTAAATTCCCCCCTGATGCTGGTAGAAAATCAAGAGGAGAGCACCACCAGCAACGGAATCCGTTCCTATTTTACCGATGCGGTTTACACCACCTTGAAGCAGCAGCTGGTGGATGAACTGGGCTGCACCGAGCAGGAAGCACAAAGCTGGATTTATGACGGCGGTCTAATCATTTACGCTACCGTTGACCCCTATTTGCAGGAAGAGATGGAAAAACTCATGCTGAATGAGGACGGGGCGATTCCCTGGATGTGGCGTGAAGAAGAATATGAATTGGGCAGCAAAACCCAAGAAGAAGCCATGCAGGAAGACAATGTGGTGTTAAACGATGAGGGCACATTGAAAACCAAGCAGGGCAGCGACGGAAAAACCTATTATTACAAAAAGGTTCACACCCAGGCTGCCATGCTGACCATGGACTATGAGGGTGAGGTAAAGGCATTGGTAGGCGGTTTGGGCGAAAAAACCACAAACCTGAGCCTGAACCGTGCGGTTGACGTTGCCCGCCAAACCGGTTCCACCATGAAACCCATTGCAGCATATTCTTTGGGCATTGATATGGGCTGGATTAACTACTCCACAAATTTTGTAGACCAGGGCATTGGTAAGATGCTGAAAGATAACTATGTAAATTCTTACCCAAAATACAAAAATAAAATGTTCAGCGTAAATGCACCCGAAGTGCTGGCAAACCCCGGCATCTGGCGCGATTGGCCGTCCAACTATGTTACAAGCACCGGTCACGGTGAACGTACGGTGAACGTGAACTACGCTTTGGCACAATCGCTCAACACGGTTGCCGTTCAAGTTGGTCAGTTGGTTGGCACCGAAGAGATGTACAACTTTGCAAAAGATACTTTGGGCATGGCACATTTGACCGAAAACGATGCGGATTTGGCACCCATTGTACTGGGAAGCCAAGAGCACGGCGCAACCATGTTGGAATTGGCAGCAGCATATCAAATGTTTGGCAATGGCGGTGAATACGTTACTCCGCATTTGTATACACGGGTAGAAGTAGCTACCACCGGTGAAGTTTTAATTGATAACGACATTAAAATTGTTCACACCCAAGCCATTCAAGAAAGCACTGCTATGATTATGAACCGCTTGCTGCAAGGTGTATTAGGTGGCAGCGGTACCGCAAATGGTATGAAACCCAGCGGCAAAATGGAAGCCGCAGCAAAAACAGGTACCACCAGTGATAACCGTGACTACACCTTTGTTGGTTTAACCCCGTACTATGTAACCAGCATGTGGTGGGGCTATGATAAGCCCTATGACATGAGTGCGGCCGGCAGCAAGAATGCAAAGCCCATTCAAAAGATATGGAAACAGTATATGGAAACGGTACAGCAGGACTTGGAGTACAAGGCATTCCCCACAAGTGAGGATGTGCGAACCGCTGCGTTCTGTACCGACAGTGGTGGCCTGGCAGGGCCCAACTGCCCCAGCACACAAACCGGCTATTATACTAGAGATAATATGCCCAGTCAGTGCGCACTACACCCGTAATCAATTGATAAGCAACAAAACCGCTCTTTGTTTTTATAGCAAAGAGCGGTTTTGTTTATTATGTTAAAATAAATGCAATGTTGTTGTAGTAAAAATGCAGAATATATAAAAAATAAAAGAATGGATTGCCTTTTGTACTTTACAGTGATATACTGAACATGTGAGGAAAAACAGTTGTCTTTGGGAGGAAAACATTGTGGTTAAGCGACAGTTTCTTATGGTAGATACAGCAGTTTTGCCGGAAGTATTTTTGAAAGTGATTAAGGCAAAAGAATTGCTTGCAAGCGGCGAAGCGCGCAATATATCCATGGCAACACGCCAGGTGGATATTTCACGCAGTGCATTTTATAAGTATAAAGATTGTGTGTTTGATGCCCGCAATACCCAGCAGGTAATCACGGTTTTAGCAACCTTGCTGGATGAAACCGGTGCATTGCAGGCATTGCTGGCAGAAATTTCAGCCGCCGGCGGCAGTGTGGTTACCATTAATCAGGCAACGCCGGAAAATGGCACAGCAAAAGTAGAATTAACGGTAAGAACCGATGCATTGCATATGAATATTGATGAAATGTTGGCACATCTTGGCCAGCAGCATGCGGTAGTTGAGGTGCATCAGGGCGTGTAATGCGGTAAATAAACCTGCAAGGAGGGCCGTTTTATGGCAAAAATTGCGATTTTAGGCTTTGGCACGGTAGGCAGCGGAATTTTAGAAATTCTACAGCAAAATGCAGAACTAATCCAACAACGCACAAAACAGACAATCCAAGTAAAATACATTTTGGTACGTACAAAACGGCCGCATCCAAGCGAACATTTATTTACACAAAGCATAGAAATTATTCTGCAAGACCCGGAAATCACAATGATTGCCGAAGCAATTGGTGGAACCGGCGATGCATACCGTTATGTTAAGGCAGCCCTTGAAACAGGGCGCAGTGTGGTAACCAGCAACAAAGAGTTGGTGGCAGAACACGGCGCAGAGTTGCTGGCGCTGGCTGCACAGCACAATTGTGCATTTTTGTTTGAAGCCAGTGTAGGTGGCGGAACGCCTATCATTGCGCCCATGCATGAATCGCTGGCGGCAAATCGCATTGATAAAATACAAGGCATCATTAACGGAACCACCAATTTTATGCTGACAAAAATGCAGCAGCAAAATATGGGGTTTGATGAGGCACTGCGTATGGCACAGCAACTAGGCTATGCCGAAACCCATGACCCTTCTGATGATGTAGATGGGCTGGATGCTTGCAGAAAACTTGCAATTCTGGCAAGTTTAGCTTCTGGTGTGCATGTATACCCAAAACAGATTCCAACCAAAGGAATTCGGGATATTTCGACAACGGATATGCAGGCGGCATACAAGCGAAACAGTGTCATTAAACTCGTTGCATGGGCAAAACAGCAAAATGGCAGACTTACCGCCGGCGTTGAACCCATGCTGGTTCCCAATGAACATCAATTGGCGCAGGTGAACGATGTGTACAATGCAGTATTGGTGCAAGGGAATATGACAGGCGATGTGATGTTTTATGGTCGCGGCGCAGGCAAACTTGCAACCGCAAGCGCAATGGTGGCCGACTTAATTCAGGTAATACGGCAGGGAAATGCCTTGCACGATAGCTTGTTTTGGCAACCGGCACAGCAAAATGGTGAATTACTCACCGAAGAAAAACCGGCGGCATATTATATTCGTACCACAAATATTCCGGCTTCCATGCTGCCCGTCTTGTATGGCAGCGGCGAATTGGTGTTGGATGATGGGGAAACGGTATGTTATTTGGCAGAAAACACAAATGCCGAAAAACGGCAGCGAGCAGCAACCAAAGCAAAGGCACTGGGCGGCCGTGTTATGCTGGAGCTGCGCTGCATTGATGAGTAATAAATAAGGAGAAACGGCCATATGGTTACAGTAAAAGTACCTGCAACCAGCGCCAATGTGGGGGCTGGGTTTGATGCCTTGGGGCTGGCGGTGTCGATGCACAATGTGGTTTCCATGGAAGAATGGGATCGCTTGGACATTCAAGCAACCGATGGCTCAAAGATTCCCACCGGAACCTCCAATCTGGTTTACTGTTCGGCAAAGGCGGTTTATGACCAACTGAATAAGCCGCTGCATGGCATGCGGATTCGGCAGCAAAACGCCATTCCCATGGCAAGAGGGTTGGGGTCCAGCTCGGCTTGTATTGTGGCAGGAATTGTGGGCGCAAATGCGCTACTGGGCAGCCCTTTGAGTCAGCAGCAGATGCTTACCTTGGCAACAGCCATGGAGGGGCATCCCGACAACGTGGCACCTGCCTTATTGGGCGGATTTGTGAGCAGCGTATGTGAAGAAGGGCAGGTATACAGTGTGCGCAAAGAGGTAGACAGCAACCTATCCTTTGCAGCCTTTGTACCCGATTTTAAATTGCTGACCGAGCAGGCTCGTGCAGCCTTACCGGAAATGGTATCCCGGCGGGATGCAATATATAATTTATCTCGTTCTGCATTGGCTTTTTCTGCTTTTTGTGAAGGGGCACACGAACTGCTGCCCATTGTAACAAAAGATGCCCTGCACCAGCAATACCGCTTGCCGCTGATTCCCGGGGCAGAGCGCATCTTTGAAATTGCATGGGATTTGGGTGCCGATGCAGTTTATGTTTCCGGTGCAGGGCCTACCATTATGGCGGTGGTGCAACGGGACAACACAGCCTTTTGGGAACAAGCGCAAGAGGCTACGCAGCAATATGCCGAAACAAAGCCGTTTCGCGTGCATAGAATGCTTGCGGATAACATTGGTGCTATGGTATTATAAGGATACTTGAGCCGCCTGAAAATAGCGGCATGGCATTGATTGTAAGGGTATGCGCACAAAGCGCATTTGCAATAGAGGGAGTTGAGAAACAATGGCGTTGATTGTGCAAAAATTCGGTGGTAGCTCTGTGGCAAACCGTGACCGCATTTTCAATGTGGCTCGCATTGTGGCAGATACACGCAATGCAGGCAACGAAGTGGTAGTAGTGGTTTCTGCACAGGGTGACACAACGGATGATTTGATTGCAAAAGCGGCGGAAATCACCAGCAGTCCGTCCCAGCGCGAAATGGATATGTTGCTGGCTACCGGAGAACAAATTTCCATTTCGCTTTTGGCAATGGCGTTAAGCGAACTGGGGGTACCGGCCATTAGTTTAACGGGTTGGCAAGCCGGTTTTCATACCGACCGTGCTTATACCCGTGCCCGCATTAATCGGTTAGACAGCGAACGTGTAGAAAGCGAGCTGGCCCGTAACCGTGTGGTTGTGGTGGCAGGCTTCCAAGGCTTAAACCGCATGGAAGATATCACTACTTTGGGCCGTGGCGGCAGTGATACCAGTGCTGTTGCACTTGCAGCCGCACTGCATGCCGACCGCTGCCAGATTTTCACCGATGTGGAAGGCGTATATACGGCCGATCCTCGCCATATTCCAAAAGCAAAAAAACTGCAAGAGATTACCTTTGATGAAATGTTAGAATTGGCCAGTGCAGGGGCGCAGGTTTTGAATAACCGCAGCGTAGAGCTTGCCAAAAAGTTTGGTGTTGAACTGGAGGTTCTCTCCAGCTTAAACCCTGTTCCAGGCACAGTTGTTAGGGAGGTTACCAAGGATATGGAAGGTATGATGATTAAAGGTGTAGCCAAAGATACCGATGTGGCGGTTATCTCAGTTTTGAATGTGCCGGATGTACCGGGTACTTCCTTTAAGGTGTTTGGTATTTTGGCACAAAAGAACATCAACGTGGATATTATTCTGCAAAGCATTGGCCGTGGTACCAATAAAGATTTGATTTTTACTGTACCTTTAAGCGATGCCGATACAGCCGTTCGGGTCTTAAAAGAAAATCAGCATCGTTTTGGCGGCGATGAAATTTTAGTAAACACAGGTTACGCCAAAATTTCCATGGTAGGTGCCGGCATGAAGAGCCATCCGGGCGTAGCAAGCCGTATGTTTGAAGCTTTGTATGAAGCAAACGTAAACATCCATATGATTTCCACCAGCGAAATTAAAGTAAGTGTGCTGATTGATGCAACTGAAGCAGACCGTGCCATTGCAGCGGTGCACGATGCCTTTATTCACTAATTAAATGCGTGTGGTGCAAACGTCCGGCATAAACTGCCGGGCGTTTTTCTTTTGCTGCGACAACCAAGCGGAGGAATGTTGCGTAAGGTGATTTGCAGGAATGGAAAAAAGGTGTATAATAATGATTTATAAAACACAATAATAGGGTTCAACCAAAGATACATTGGAAAAAGCAAGGAGTGTTTACACAATGCACAACCGTCCGCCACAACAAATGAGCGAACTGGAACGGCGCAGACGTGCCGCCGCACGCGCAAGAAGAAAAAAAGAAATCCGACGTAACCGCATTATTTTTGCAATCATCTGCCTGGTTTTGCTTGGCTGCATTGCATGGGGCATCACCGCCCTGGTTCAAACCTTTACCAATAAAACCAATCAGGATACATCCAGCCAAAGCAGTGCATCCACAAGCGCAGTAAGCAGCACATCGCAAGCGGACAGCACCGGCACATCGAGCAGTGCGGCACAGTCTGCCGCAAGTGATAGCCAAGCTGCAACAAGTTCGTCGGCTGCCACATCCGCCACACCGCAAAGTGTAAAAAGTGACCCTTTGCTGACCTTGGTAAATAACAACGTGAAGATGCCGGACGATTGGGAGGCAAATCTGCAAACAAAGGTGGCGGATAGCGGCACCGGTAAGGAATTGCAGACCGAAGCCGCCGATGCCTTTATTACCATGAAGGATGCCGCTGCGGCAGAAGGCGTTGACCTGATGCTGTGTTCCGGCTACCGTTCGGTGGATTATCAAACCAATTTGTTCAATCAGGAAAAACAAAAATGGCTGGCAAAAGGCTACAGCGATGAGGAAGCCTACAACGAGGCAAAAACCGTTGTGGCGGTGCCCGGCTATTCTGAGCATAATCTGGGCCTTGCCGCCGATATTGTTACCCCCAAGCATCAAACCTTGGATTATGCTTTCGGCAAAACCGATGCGGGCAAATGGCTGGCAGAACATGCACCGGAATATGGTTTTATCCTTCGCTATCCCGAAAATAAGCAGGCCATCACCGGCATTATCTACGAGCCTTGGCATTTCCGCTATGTGGGTGTAGAAAATGCAAAGGCAATTACTGCAACCGGCCTGTGCTTGGAAGAGTATCTGGATCAATATGTAAATAATGTATAAAATAAAAGGAGCAACGATGTTACAACGTGAACAAATCGCCCCGGGCGTTCATCTGAATACCATTCCGGCAGATAAATTCAATCGCTGCCGTATTTCGCTGCATTTTCGCTTTCCTGCAAGCAAGGAAAAGGCCACCAATCATGCGGTGCTTCCGCTGGTGTTAGAGCGTGGCTATGCCGATTGTCCCGATATGACCCAGCTGTCCCGCAAATTGGCACGGCTGTATGGTGCTGCCTTGTCGGTTGAAACCAGCATGCAGGGGGCAAGCCGCATTTTAAGCATTTCTATTACCGGTATTAAAGACCAATATGCTTTGGCAGGGGAAAACCTCACCGCAGAGTATGCCGCCATTGCATTGGGCGTTGCCTTTGACCCCTATTTTGAAAATGGCTGCTTTAGCGAAGAGGCAGTGACCATCGAAAAGGACACCCTGGCTCGCCAGCTGCAAAGCGAAATCAACGATAAGCGGCTGTACTGTGTGCGTCAGGCTCGCCGTAAATTCTTTGGCGATTCTCCCGCAGGGGTAGAGCGGGACGGCTATTTGGCAGATTTGCCGGCCGTAACCCCCAAAACCCTCACCGAGGCATACCAAGAACTGCTGCAAACCGCACAGTTGGATGTGATTTGTCTGGGTGCAGACCAGTCGGTTGTTTGCGATATGATTCTGCAAAAGCTGCAAAAGATTGACCGCAAGCCGGCAGAACTTACCCTGCGCATGGCAATGCCTGCACAGGAGGTACAGCGTTTTGAAGAAAAGCTGGATTTGGTACAAGCAAAGCTGTGCATGCTGTTCACATGGAATCAGTGCGTAGAACCGGAGCAGATGAATGCGTTCCGTCTGGCAATGAGCCTGTACGGCGGTTCGGTAACCAGCCGCCTGTTCTTGAATGTGCGTGAAAAGCAAAGCCTGTGCTATTACTGCGGCAGCCGTTTTGTTTCGCCCACTGCCTTTATGATGGTGGACAGTGGCGTTGAACCTGCCAATGCACAAAAGGCAGAAGCTGCCATTCTGCACGAGTTGAACCAGCTGATTACCGGCCCCATTACCAAAGAAGAGCTGGAAGACTGCCGCCGCGGCATCCTGTCCGGCATGGCCAGCGTGGGCGATAGCTTGGCAAGCTTGGAAAACTGGTATTACAACGAAATCTTGCGTGGCGGCCAGGTGCAAACACCGGAACAGTCTGCCGAAGATTTGCGCAAGGTTACCGAAGAGGATGTGCGCCGTATCTTGGCAGGCTTCCATCATTCGGTAAGTTATCTGGTAACCAAAAAGGAGGAGGCCGACCATGCAGAATAATACAATGCAAGCAGTACAGGCAGCGGTGGCCTGCGATAAAATTCAACTGGAAAACGGTTTGACGGTATTGGTGCGTTCCATGCCGGGTTACAGTGGCGTGCACGCAATTTACGGCACAAAATTCGGTGCTATTGATATGGAGTTTGAGGTAAACGGCAAGCATGTAACCCTGCCCGCAGGCGTGGCGCATTTCTTAGAGCACAAAATGTTTGAAAGCGAAGACGGCGATGCGTTTTCCAAGTATGCCAAAACCGGTGCATCGGCCAACGCATACACCAGCTTTGATAAAACCTGCTATTTGTTCACCGCAACACAGCAGATTGACGAAAGCCTGGATATCTTGCTGGGCATGGTAAACAAGCCCTATTTTACCGAAGCAACCATTGAAAAAGAACAGGGCATCATTGGGCAGGAAATTAAAATGTACGACGACAGCCCCGAATGGCGCATTATGACCGCTTTGTTCGGCAGCCTGTACCACAATCATCCCATCCGCAACGACATTGCAGGAACAGTGGAAAGCATTGCGCAAATTACACCGGAAATGCTGTACGATTGCTGCAAAGCCTTTTATAATCCCGGTAATATGGTACTGGCGGTGGCAGGCAACATCACAACCGAGCAGGTACTGGCTGCTTGCGAACGGGCCAATCTGCCGGCACAGCCTGCCACAGTAAAGCGGATTCAGCCGCAAGAGCCCGAAACCGTGGCAAGAGAACGCTATGAGTTTAAGATGCAGCTTTCCAAACCCTGCTTAGGTCTGGGCTTTAAGGAAACACCCATTGAAGGGGCAAAGGCTGAAATTATCTGTGATATGTTAACCGAGCTGATTTGCGGCGGTATGACCGAGTTCTATCGTACCTTGTATGACCAGGGTCTGGTCAATCCGGGCTTTGGCGGCGAGTTCTTGGTGTTGGATGGCTGCTGTTGCTTCCTATTTACCGGCGAAACCAGCGAGCCGGAAACGGTACGGGAAATGCTGCTGCAGCGCATTGAAACCCTGCGTCAAAACGGTGTGGATGAGGAAATCTTCACGCTGTGCAAGAATCAAAGCTACGGCGAGATGCTGCAAGAGATGGAAAACATCGAAGATAGTGCCACCGCATTGGCAGGCAGCTTTTTCCGTGGACGCAGCTTGACCGAGGACATTGAAGCACTGGCAAGCCTAACCAAAGAAGAGGTGGATGCCGCACTGCAAGGAATGTTACAGCCCCAGCGCAGCACAACCGTAATCATCTGGCCGAATAAGGAGGAAGATGCATGACCAATCTGGTACAGTTTCCGGGGCTTGGGTTAGAGTTCACCATTAACCGCGTGGCGTTTACCATTGCCGGGCTGGATGTGTATTGGTACGGCATTTTAATTGCCTGTGGTTTGTTGTTGGCATTGGGCTTTGCATTTCGCTATGCGGTGGATTTTGGTATTGATGCCGACCGTTTGATTGATGTTGTACTGGTAGGCACAGTGTGCGCCGTGGTTTGTGCCCGTGCATACTATGTGATTTTTTCGCCTGTTCCATACGAAAGCCTGTGGGATATGATGGATATTCGCCAAGGTGGCTTGGCGATTTACGGCGGCATTATTGGTGCGGCTGTGTTTGGCGGTTTGGCATGCAAATGGCGCAAGGTATCGCTGCTGCCCACCTTTGATTTGGTGGGTATGGGTTTCTTAATTGGGCAAAGCATTGGCCGCTGGGGTAACTTTGTCAACCAGGAGGCCTTTGGCTCCAATACAACCTTGCCTTGGGGTATGTATAGTCAAAATACCCAAGCCTATCTGAGCAATTGGCAGCAAACACTGGCACAGCAAGGGGTAACTGTAGACCCCAGCTTGCCGGTGCATCCCACCTTTTTGTACGAAAGCATCTGGTGTGCAGTGGGCTTTTTCGCTTTGTGGGCGTATATGAAAAAACGTCGATTCCATGGTGAAATTGCATTGATGTATGCTGCTTGGTACGGTGCAGGCCGATTCTGGATTGAAGGCCTGCGTACCGACTCCTTAATGATTTCCGGTCTGGGCCTACGGGTAAGCCAGCTGGTGGCATTGCTCAGTGTTGTGGCGGCGGTAGCTGCTATTGTAATTCTGCGGCGCAAATACAAAAATACGCCGCTCATGGTGCAGGTTCCGGGCATGGAAAAAGCACAGGAAAAGGTGCAGCAGGCAAAGCAGCAGCTGCAAAAAGAGGGAATTGTTTGCGATATGCAGATTCCCATTGAAAATGAGCTGCCGGCATCGGCACCGCACAGTGAATTTGCAGCACTTGAGAAAAAACTGAAGTTTTTTGATGCAGAATCGGCAATTCAGGCAGCTGTGGAACAACACGCCGCAACCGCAAACATCCAGCAGGAAAACGAACGGTTTGAACAGCTTCCCGAAGAAACCGAATCCGAATAATCGGTTTTGGCAGGTAAGCAATATTACAATTGAGCAAATGCCATCAAAGCAGGGAAGGAGCTAGCTCTGAATCTCTTTGGTGGCGTTTGTTTTATAAAAGAAAAGGGGCGAGCAGAAATGGCACAGATCATTAGCGGAAAAGAACTGGCAGCCAAGGTCAAAGAACAGGTAAAAACACGGGTACAAGCTTTGCAGCAGCGGGGAATCAACCCCTGCTTGGCGGTAATTCTGGTGGGAGATGACCCGGCCAGTGCAGTTTATGTACGGGGAAAGGAAAAGGACTGCGAAGAATGCGGCATTGAAAGCCGATTGATTCGCTTTTCTGCCGATGCAACCCAACAGCAGGTGCTGGATAAGCTGGAGGAACTGGGCAAGGATGATACCGTGCATGGCATTTTGGTGCAGTTGCCCCTGCCTAAGCAGATTGATGAGCATACGGTGATTGCGGCTATCCCGCCCGAAAAAGATGTGGACGGATTTACCCCTGTCAACGTTGGCAAAATGATGATTGGGCAGCCCTGCTTTTTGCCCTGCACCCCGGCGGGTTGCATTGAGATGCTGAAAAGCACCGGCATGCAGCTTAGCGGAAAAAATGCCGTGGTATTGGGCCGCAGCAATATTGTGGGAAAACCCGCTGCTATCTTATTGCTGCAACAAAATGCAACGGTTACCATCTGCCATTCCCGCACAGAAAATTTGAAAGAAATTTGTGCAAAAGCGGATGTTTTGGTGGTAGCCATCGGCAAAGCAAAGTTTGTAACGCAGGATATGGTCAAGCCTGGGGCCGTGGTAATTGACGTGGGAATGAATCGTGATTCGGACGGTAAATTGTGCGGCGATGTGGACTTTGATGCAGTTTATCAAACAGCAGGAGCTATCACTCCGGTGCCCGGCGGTGTAGGGTTAATGACCCGTGCGATGCTGATGCAAAACACCATACAGGCAGCAGAAACCCTTGCGGCAGAATAATTTTCACAAAAAAATGGCTTAACAAAGCCGAAATAGGCTTGCAATTGCCGTTTGTTTGTGTTATAGTAATAAAGCCGCATGGTTCGGGCATTTAAGAGGTGTGCAACATTCATCCGCCCACTAGTCCAGCGAGTCTTATATAAGAGAGGCAAACACTATGTACGCTATCATTGTTACCGGTGGCAAACAGTACCGGGTACAGGAAGGCGACGTAATCTTCGTAGAGAAGATGGACGTTGCTGAAGGTTCCAACGTAAACTTCGACTCCGTTCTGGCTGTTGGCAGCGAAGGTTCTGTCAAGGTTGGCACTCCCGTTGTTGAGGGTGCTTGCGTTGAGGCTAAGGTTGTAAAGAACGGCAAGGGCAAAAAGCTCAACATCATCACTTATCGTCCTAAGAAGGGCAGCGTGCGCCGCATGGGCCATCGTCAGCCTTACACTAAGGTCGAAATCACTGCCATCAAGGGCTAATAACGGAGGTGTAAACTACTATGGCACATAAGAAAGGCGTAGGTTCTACTAAGAAC
>CALWNI010000024.1 GCA_944382775.1 uncultured Allofournierella sp. | reverse complement strand
CTGCGGTGTTGCTAACCAGATGTGCGAGCATAAGAACGACAAGAATGCCTGATTTTGCCTGCATCGTGCCGCCTGCCACCAATGGTGTGCAGGCGGTATTTTTTGCGTTTCCTCCTGCATCTGTAGTGCAGGTTTTTATAGATGTCCGCCCAATACCCTTATTTGTTTTAGAAAGGAACTACTCCTGTGATTCATCAGTATAAACTCAATGGATACAACATCGTACTGGATGCATTCAGCGGCTCTGTTCATGTAGTGGACGAAGTAGCCTATGACGTAATTGCCCTGTACAAAAACACCTCGGCCGACGAAATCGTCGCACAAATGATGGCCAAATACGGCGACCGTGAAGACGTAACCGAAGCTGATATTCGCCAGTGCATCGAAGACGTTGCCGCCTTGGAACAGGCCGGCAAACTGTTCGCCGAAGACACCTACGGTCACATGGCATTTGATTTCAAAAAGCGTGTTACCGAAGTAAAGGCAATGTGCCTGCATGTTGCCCATGTATGCAACCTGACCTGTGATTACTGCTTTGCAAGCCAGGGCGAATACCACGGCGAGCGTGCTCTGATGAGCTTTGAAGTGGGCAAGCAGGCTCTGGATTTCCTGGTTGCCAACAGTGGCAAGCGCCGCAACCTGGAGGTTGACTTCTTCGGCGGCGAACCTCTCATGAACTGGGAGGTTGTAAAGCAGCTGGTTGCTTACGGCCGCAGCCTGGAAGAGCCCCACAACAAAAAATTCCGCTTCACCTTAACCACCAACGGCGTTTTGGTGGACGATGAGGTCATCGAGTTTGCAAACCGCGAAATGAACAACGTGGTTATGAGCATGGACGGCCGCAAAGAGGTTCACGACCGTTTGCGCCGCAACCGTGCAGGCCATGGCAGCTACGATACCATTGTGCCCAAGTTCCAAAAGTTTGCAAAGCTGCGCGGCGATAAGGAATACTACGTTCGCGGTACCTTTACCCACAACAACGTGGACTTTACCAACGATATTTTCCATCTGGCTGATTTGGGCTTTGACCAGTTGAGCATGGAACCCGTGGTATGTGAGCCCGGCGACCCCTATGCCTTAACCGAAGAAGACCTGCCCAAAATCATGGAGCAATACGAGATTCTTGCAAAAGAAATGCTCAAGCGCGACAGCGAAGGCCGCGGCTTCACCTTCTATCATTACATGATCGACCTGAACCATGGCCCCTGCATTTACAAGCGTATCTCCGGCTGCGGCAGCGGCACCGAATATCTGGCAGTTACCCCTTGGGGCGAGCTGTTCCCCTGCCATCAGTTTGTTGGCGACTCCAAGTACAGCATGGGCAACGTATGGGACGGCGTAACCAACACTGCCCTGCGCGATGAGTTCAAGATGTGCAATGCATACGCACGCCCCGACTGTGAAAGCTGCTGGGCAAAGCTGTACTGCTCCGGCGGCTGTGCTGCAAACGCATACCATGCAACCGGCAGCATCACCGGTATTTACGAATACGGCTGTGAACTGTTCCGCAAGCGTATGGAATGTGCCATTATGATGAAGGTTGCACAGTCCAATCTGGGCAAATAAATCGTTTCATTGCTTATCAAACAACCGCATGTGCTTTTACGGCACATGCGGTTGTTTTTATTATTAAAATAGAAAAAACACGATTTTATTTTTCTTTTTTAACCTAAATCGTATATTTTTTTAATATTTTTAATAATTTAAAGATTTATTCATAACTACGCTTATTTAATAATAGTATAATAAGAATGTATCATTTAAAATCGTATCTGCTGCACTGCTTTTGGTTTCAGAAACAAAGGCTTGTTTTGGGCGGTGGTATGTCATTTGGTTGACAAATCTCATTTTTTTGTTAACCTTAATTTATAAAGCACGGTTTTCTTTACTGAACCGATAACTACGATGGAAAGAGGGGTTCTGATTCATGAATGTTTTGCTGGAAGAGTTTGTACTTCCCCACGATCTTGAAATGATTTTGAACAACAGTCCCAGCATTATTATTCCGAAAACGGAAGAAATGCTGTACGACTTAATTTTTGGAAACGACAGCACCATGCAGCTGGATGTTTCCTATGACGTAAACGGTGTTTCGGTAAAAGAGGCCGATGTGGTTCGCTGCAAAAACGGTGCTGTTGTAAACTTTACCGAGGACTATATGCGCCGCCGTGATCCCGACTGTATGCGAATCGGCGACGACAACCCCACCGATAAGCCCCGCTTTAAGGACGTTTACGGTTACGATTTCAACACACTGAAAATTGATACTTATAAATGGCTTGCCGGCCAGGAGCTGATTTTGGTTCCCTTTATGGCAGGCGGCTATGAATACGGCTACCCTGCTTTGTTGGTTTGCCCCCGAAATGCCGCTTTCTTCGCCTTTGCTCTTTCCCAATTGCAAGCCTTTGTAAGTGCTGAGGGCATTCATAACTTTAAACCCCGTGCCATTGTGTATGTTGCACCGCCTTTCCGTCACACTCACTTTGACGGCCGTCAGGTTTGCGTACACAATCGTTTGGAGGACCGCCATGAGGTATTTGCCTACAACCTGTACCCGGGCCCCTCTGCCAAAAAGGGCATTTACAGCGTATTGCTGGACATTGGCGAGCAGGAAGGCTGGGTTACTGCCCACGCTTCTGCTGCCCGCATTGTAACCCCCTATGAAAACGAGATGGTTATGATGCACGAGGGTGCTTCCGGCGGCGGTAAAAGCGAACTGCTGCAAGAAGTACACCGTGTGCCCGATGGTCGTGTTCTGCTGGGTAAAAACCTGGAAACCGGCGACAAAGACTACCTGCACATGAGCGATACCTGTACCATCTATCCGGTTACCGATGATATGGCAATCTGTCATCCCTCGTTCCAAACCGGCAGCGGCAAACTGGCATTGTACGACGGTGAAGATGGCTGGTTCCTGCGTGTGGACGGCATCACCGAATACGGCACCGATCCCATGTACGAACGCATTACCATTCAAAGCAAAAAGCCGTTGGTATTCTTTAACATTCAAGGCGTTCCCGGTTCCACCTGTCTGGTATGGGAGCACACCATGGATTCCACCGGCAAGCCCTGCCCCAACCCTCGTGTAATTGTTCCCCGCAAAATGGTGGTAAACATTGTGGAAAAACCCGTTGAGGTTGATGTTCGCAGCTTTGGCGTGCGCATGCCGCCCAGCAGTGCCGCTCACCCCGACTATGGCATTATGGGCTTAATGCACATCATTCCTCCCGCTTTGGCATGGCTGTGGCGTCTGGTTGCGCCCCGCGGCTTTAAAAACCCCAGCATCAGCGGAAATTCCCCCTTGGCAAGCGAAGGCGTTGGTTCTTACTGGCCTTTCGCTACCGGTCAAAAGGTAAAACAAGCAAACCTGCTGTTGGAGCAAATTTTAAATTCGCCCAACACCAAGTATGTTCTGATTCCCAACCAGCACATTGGTATTTACAAAGTCGGCTTTGCTGCCGAATGGATTTCCCGTGAATATCTGGCACGCCGCGGCGGTGTTAACATGAAGATGGAGCGCCTGACTCCTGCACCCTGCGCTTTGTTGGGCTACAGCATGAAGGAAATGAAGGTGGACGGTCAAGAAATTCGTTCCACATTCCTGCATCCCGAAACCCAAGAGCAGATGGGCATGGAAGGCTATGAAAAGGGCGCCAAGATTTTGTACGATTTCTTCGCAAAAGAACTCGAGGCCTACGATGTGGAAGAACTGCATCCCGTTGGCAAACAGATTTTGGAGTGCTTTAAGAACAACGGCACCATCGAAGACTATTGTGCCATCACCCCCTTGGGCTTGAAATAATCACAAAAAACCTGCGAACCTTTTGGTTCGCAGGTTTTTTTTACTATTCAAACAATATTTTTCTACGGCTGCACTGGGCTCTGCATTGGGTGCATTCTGTTCCCATGCAGGTTAGATTTTCTTCGTTTACATAAAACGCATCTTTGCCGCGGCGTTTTGCCACATACATAGCAGCATCCGCACATTCGTATAACTCATCAAAGGAATTGATTTTATTATCCACATAAGCAATGCCAATGCTTACCGATACACGTTGTTCTAAATAGTATTTTCTTAGCTCCGAACGGCAGGCAAACAAAAAGGATTTCAACTTTGTTTCCAAAATCTCCATATCAATTTTGTTTGGCATAAATACTATAAATTCGTCACCGCCAAGCCGAGCCTTCAAGTCAGAACCACGGAATTGTGTTACAAGTAAATCCGCAAATTTTTTCAGCAGGATATCGCCTTCCGGGTGGCCTTTTTCATCGTTTACCTTTTTGAAGTTATCCATATCCATTAACAGCAACACGCCGTTTTCGTGTCCTTCGGCAAACCACTCATCAATAATATCTTTGGCTTTGTTGCGGTTATATAGGCCGGTCAAACCGTCCTTTTGTGCTTTTTGTTTCGCCTCTTGCAACGCTTCCGATAACCGCTGCTGCTGTGCCCGCTCTTCCGAAACATCTCGGATCACACCGTAACAGCTGTTGTTGTTGATTACATACTGCACTTCCAGCTCTCGACCATTTTTGATCTTAAGACATTCTGTTCTAGGCTTCGACAAACGTTTCTGCTTTTCTTCTGCCGAAATCCTATGGAATGCATCCCGTATCTGTTCTTCCACTGTTCGTTGGTAATCCCCAGCATTTTCGGTAGATTTTCGGAACAATATGCCTGATTCAAATCTTCAAAATACTCAAACGTGCCAATGCTATTTCCCATCATGGAAACAATTTTTGTATCACGTTCTGACTTTGTCATGTAAAACTTTACAAGCTTATTTAAACCTTCGGCCATTTGGTACATCTCGGTTTTAGGATTTGCATGAAAGGAAACCTGTTTGTTTCCCCCCAAAAAGCTTTCTACGCCTTGAATAATTTCCATCAAATCCTGAATGATAAACCGGTTGATCATTTTGTAAAAGCTATAAACAATTACAATCATCAAAAATACCGTTGAAAGACCAATCAAAGCAACATGAATCAATGCCGATGCATACAAGCGGTTAAGGTTAGAGGTTATGCAAATTAAATTATCCCCCATCTGCTGTACATAAATCAGCCTTTCTCCGCCATTGATTGTAATTTTTCCCGATTTTCCAATGTACTGCTTCAGTACCTCTACACGCTCTTGGTCTGTGGGGGCTCCTTCTACAACAATATCTTGGTCATTGTTTTGTGTAACACCTAACAATTCACCGCTTGTGGCCGAAACAACAAAAATTGTGATATAGTCACGGGTTGGCATATCCCACAAAATAGATGCCATGCTTGCCTTATCCTTATATACACTAAGTACTTGTGGATTTACCGCAATTTCAATTACACCACTGCTTTGATTTTGGGGCCGAACCCCAATATATACCATATTTTGATTGCTGGCAGTATCATATCCGGTTGTGTCAATATAATACCCTTCGTGTGTTTCGCCTTTTGCAAACGGAAGATATTCTACCAAGTTTTCATGGTCTTTAAAACTAACCCCCAACATTCCTTCTTCGCTGCTTTGGGTTACAATTCCCTCTTTATTAATCACCGATATGGTTTCAATATCCATTTGCTCGGTTAACTGCTTCAGATCTTGGTTCGTTGGGTTATTATTAAATACCTGCTCAATGATGCATGCAATGCTTTGTGCACGGGTTACATAGTCATCTTTAAACAATTCCTCTGCATTTTCTTGCCGTATCTGATTGTTTTGTAAAATGTTAATAGCCTGATTAACACCATTTTCAATGTATGTTATTTCTTCATTTTTTAATCGTGCTACTGTAAAAGAATAAGACACCCCCATAATCAAAATGCTGGATAAAATCATAATTAAAACTGTATATTTTGCAATTATCCGCTTCATCTTCTATTTTACTCCAAATAATTTTAGATCTGCTGTAAAATTTCTTCAAAGTAGGTATCTTTTTGTAGTGGTCGTGAAAAATAATATCCCTGTGCCGTATAGCAATGATTTTCCATTAAAAAATCCACCTGTTCTTTGGTTTCAATGCCTTCGGCAATAATGTTCATCTGAAGTTCGCTGGCCATTTGAATGGTAGATTTAATTACAATATCCATACGGTCATCGCCAATTTTATCTACAAAGCTCTTATCTAATTTAATGGTATCAAACTTTGTGGCTGCTAAAGAACTCAAGCTGGAAATACCGGTTCCATAGTCATCCATATCTACCTTAAACCCAAGCTGATGTAATTCTTCGATTAACTCGTTTAAGCTTTCCTTTTCATCCATAAAGGCACTTTCTGTAATTTCAAACACCAGTTCATCCGGTTTTACGCCAAATTCTTGGGTGGTTGTTTTAATAATTTCCACAATACCCGGATGATGCAGATGCAGGCGCGATAAATTCATGGAGATTGGAACAACGGTCTGCTTCAATTCCTTTAACTCATGAATATCTTGACAGACCAAGCGTAATACTTCTTGATCCAATCGCAAAATCTGTCCATTTTCCTCAAATACCGCAATAAACTGCCCTGGCGACATCATCTGGCCGGATTTATCTTTCCAACGCACCAACGCTTCTGCGCCTATAATTTTTCTATTGCGCATATCAAATTTTGGTTGATACCACGTCTGAAATTCTTTGTTTTTCAACGCTCTGTCAAAAGCCGCTTCAATTTTTCCGTTCTCCACAAAGATTTTATTTCTTTGTTCATCGAAAAAGCTATAAAATTGGTTGGTTTTTCCCTTAATTTGATTTTTGGCAATCATTGCATTGCTGTAAATATGCTGCAAACTTTTATTGGGTGCAATGCGACATACACCCATGGAAACATTGATAGGGCACAACGAATTTTTGTGAATTCCCTGCTGAATTTCTTCGTTTAAACTCTCCAGCTTTTTCACAATATCCGATTTATCTTTATGGTTGATTACTCCAACAAATTCGTCAGCCTTATGATGATAGACCTCATCGTTGGGCAGCGCACGGCAAAATGAGTGATACAAATGCGTAATTGCCCGATCGCCTTCGGCGGAACCATACACCATATTTACAAGTTTGAACTTATCAATATCAAAAACAACCAAGGATTTATTTTCGGCATATACCTCGTTGTTTTGGAATAACATCTTTAAATATTCAAAATTCTTACCCTTGGTAAGGGAATCACGAAACACAATTTCGGCTAATTTTCTCTGATAGCCAACATAATGATACATCAGCAAGCCTGCAAATCCACAAAACAATAAAATGCCCATTAAACTCGCAAGCCTTACGTTCGTCATTAAGATATGCGCATTTTGCATCACATAATTTTCCGGAACATAAGTAATCAAATACCAGTCATTAATTCCAACCGGCTCATAAAAAGCCAGATACAATTCGCCTTCAAACACAAATTCCATCTGTACTTTTTGCTTTGGCTCAGTATCCGATGTACTGGTGGTAAAAATGTATTCATTATACTGTTTTATGCTGTCTAACAATCCATACAAATTGCGTTCCGGATTTTGTGGAGCAGCTACCAACTCACCCGTACTATTTACAACAATACTATGACCATATCCTTCAAAGGAAGGAATATTTAGAATTTTAGAAAAATCAAAGGCAGTATAGGTTGCCGTAATAATAATTTCCACTTCACCGTTTTTATACACCGGCTCAGTGTAAATATTAAGCATGGTGTTTTCGTCTTCACTTAAATAACTTTGTGAAATACAACGAATCCCCTCCATACCTTCTTTAAAATAATCATATCGGCTTAAATTAAATACTTCGCCCTTTGTTGTGTAACAAACACCATTTTTACTAATTACACTCATATTATAAAAATTATAAATATCGGTAAAACTTTTAAATTGTGAAAGAATCGCAGTTGGGGCAAAATTCCCGTATTGTTCAATATTTTTTGACACTGCGCGCAAAAGATTCTGGGGTGCCAATACATCTTTTTGAATTGCCAATACGTTTTGCGAAGATACATACTGTAACTTCGATTCTGTTTCTTGACGAATCAACTGCTGAATCTGTTCAGTATATACCACCACAACACCGCATATCAAAAGTATAACCGCAGTAAGTAATCCGCCCACATAAAGCACAAACCGCTTATTGTACTTTCGATTAAATTGTTTTATATCCTTCATGAAAGCCCCTCTTCTTTTCTGCTATATATAAGCGTTTTCCTAGTATATTCCGCAAAATAATTTCATTCCTAATCGCAAGTAATGAAGCTAATGTTAAATATTCATTTCTGTATAATATATTACATTAGAAAAAAAAGCAACTATTTTATGCTATTTTTACTTTTATTCCTTCTATTACTGTATGAAAATAAAAATTTTTTCATCATTTGCAAAATATTTAATGCAATCTATTCTGAAATAGTGTATATTAATAAACAATAATGTTTTCCGATCGGAAAGGATGATACTGGAATGTCTTTTTCAATGGTAAATGAAAGAGATACAATCATTAAAAAAAATTTAACGTCCGCAAACAATTTATACAATGGTTTTTCAGACCAAGAGCGAAAAAAAATACGCTTTAGTAGAAGCTAATATTAAAAATTTTCAGTACTACAATGCCAAATACGGCCAAGAATACGGGGATTCTGTTTTAAAAAACGTTTTTCAAATTCTTCAAGAATTTGTAGAGGGCCGTGGCTATGTATCCCATACCTATGCGGACAACTTTCATTTTTTCATTGAGTATACCGAAACCGATGATCCCAATCAGTCGCAACATATTTTAAGCAGCTTTTTGCTTGAGCTAATGAAAAAGTTGTTTTTCAATCCAGACCCAATCTTGCACAAAAACATCTTTTTATCCTTTGGTATTATCTTACCAAGCTCGCTTCACGGCAGTTTTGAACATCTTATCAATAAGCTGGGTGTTATCCGAAAAAGCTGCCCACAAATACGCAGCCGCGTGAATAGTTTTGAAATTTACAACGAAGAAAACTATAACAACTATATTCGAAAGCTGGATTTAGCCAAACGCTTAACCGAAGCGCGCATCAACGACGAGTTTGAAATTTATGTTCAGCCCAAAGTAAATATAAACACAAACAAAATCATTGGCGGCGAAGTTCTGTTGCGCTGGAGCAACAGCAACGGCATACCTTTATATGAATATCTGTCTTTGCTGGTTGAATACGAGGAAATCTATCTGGTTGATTTAAATAACTTTAGAAAAACCTGCCAATACATCAAAGAAGGCTTAGAACAAAATAACCCCCGTGTTCCTTTAAGTTTTAACATCACCAATGTTGCCTTATTGCAGCAAAATTCGCACAGAGAATATCTCGCTATTTTGGAAGAGGTGGGCTTGCCCCCCCGAATACATTGAGTTTGAATTTTTGGAAGATATCAAATTTCAAAACGACAAACGTATTCCTGAAATTTTAAATTCATTTAAACAAAAAGGAATTCGCTGTTCGCTGGATGATTTCGGCACCGGAAACTCCTCCTTTGCCTTTTTGTTAAACGGCGGTATTGATTGCATTAAGCTAGACCGCATGTTCTTTCAGGGCGAGTTGACCGATGAGCGCAAGGTTCTATTGAAGTCTATTTTCCAAATTGCCAAAAACGCCAATGTATCGGTTGTGTCTGAAGGTGTGGAACAAGCAGAATACATTGACTATTTTAAAAAAATCGGTGGGCAATATGTGCAGGGATTCTACTATTACAAACCCATGCCCCTTGCCGAATTTCAGCAGCTGCTTGATCAACAGCACGCCCTTTCAGTCTTGTAAATTTGGCATAAAAAACCGAAAGCTCAAAAGCTTTCGGCTTTTTTCTTATCCGGAAAATTACGGCCACGATAATCTTCACCAGAAGCATAACGAGCATCTTACCGCCTGTGTCAACGATATGAGCAATAGGGTCCAGCAAAAATCCCTCATCATTCATGGTTTGCTTCAACACCCGGAACCAAACATAAAGAAGGCCGCCGAACATTCGGCGGCCTTTGCTTATACATTATTAAAGGCTCCTGTTTCCTATCTCACTCACAAACCGAGAGATAAAACCGCCGTTGTATCCTCCCGACATTCGTCTGCTTTTTCCTGCTGGGTAGCATTCTGAGAGTTCCAAAGGCGGGCGTAAACGCCCTGCTGCTGCAATAGCTTGGTGTGGGTACCTTGCTCCACCAAGCGCCCCTGATCCAACACCAGGATGTGATCGAAGGGGGCGGCACGGATAACCCGATCAAGATCCGGCTGGTCACTCAGGGCGATATTTTGCGCCACCGTTGCATGAAACGCAGTGCACTTCTGGGGCAGATAGGCAAAGAGGCCTTCCGACCCGACAGGAACGGGCGGTTGCACGGTGATCTGTCCCTGCTGCGGCGGATACAGCCCCAGCAGCAGCTGAAACAGGGTTGACTTGCCGCTTCCGCTGGCCCCCACCAGGGCGACCTTCTGCCCGGGTGGAAGAAAAAAGGAAACATCGTCCAGAACCAGCCGATCCTGATAGGCAAAGCTGACGTGCCGGACAGTAATGCCGGGCTTTGCAGCCTGCGCCGTTTCGGAAAGGTGCGGGGCGGCCTGCGGCAGGTCGATGAGAGCAAAGACCCGCTCGGCATTGGCGGCATAGTCGCTGCACATGATCTTGGCGTTTCCGTAAGCGCTGATCATCTGGGCGATCTGATCCGAGAGGGGCAGCGCCAGCAGGATGTCGGCAAAGGACAGCCAGCCCCATCCGCTGAGCAGTGCACCCAACAGCAACAACGCCAGCACGGTGACGCAGTCGCTCATAAAACTGCGCAGCGCCTCCTGACGGGCCGCAGCGGTCCGTACCGCACACTGGGAGCGACTGGTCTCGTCAGCGGTCTGCTGGCATTTTTGCACAAAATGCCCGGCCAGTCCGAAAGTGCGGATCTCGGAAGCTCCTTCCAGCAGGCTGAGCAGTAACCGGGCGGAATCGCTTCGAGAAAGAGACAGTTTGCGGCTGAGGGCTTTTAGTCCGGAACCGGCCAACCGCACCGAGAGGAATCCGCCCAGGGCGCAGACCACGCAGAGCACCGAGATAGCAGGGTTATAAAACGCCAGCAGCACCAGCGAGCAAAACCCTGAAATCATGGGCTGCCAAACCATCATGTTCATCTCCAGCCCGAACAGCGGAGTGCAGGCGGGCAACGCCTGGGTAAGCAGCGAAAGCACCCCGTCTGCGTCCAGGCTGCGGGCCTCTGCTTCCTCGGCGGAAAAATAGGCGTTCAGCGCAAGACTGCGTAGACGTAGCTGCAAGCGCTGCTCGGTGCGGGAAAAGTATAGCCCGGCAAAAGCTGAGCCCAAACTGAGCAGCAGTACGACCAGCAGATACCCGGCAATGGTCCATGGAGATATGGCGGTGTCTCCCGCCGCCACATGGGCCACCGATTGCAGAAGCACGCCCAAGGTGGAAAACGTAACAAAGATCCCAAGCCCTGCGGCCAATGTACAAACAAGATATAGTGGCAGATCCGGCCGGGCCAGCTGGGCCAGCCGTGCAAGGGCGGAGGAAGATTTCATACGGGATTTCATGTGAGGGCCTCCTTTCCCGGCAGCAGCCCCGCCTGCTGCAGCGAAGCAAAGGTACCGGCGGCCTTGATCTTGCCGTTTTCCATTAGATAGATCCAATCCAGATAGGGCAGGACCTCCCGTTGGTGGGTCACAAACACTAACGTAGCATCCAGGCGTGCCTGTGCCAGCCGTTCCATTACCTGTCGGGTAGTAGTGGCGTCCAGTGCCGAGGTGGCCTCATCAAACAGCAGGGCGGCCGAGCCGCTTTGCAGCCCTGCGTACAGGGTGCGGGCCAGTGCCAGTCGCTGCCGTTGCCCACCGCTGAGGGGTGCACTGTCGTTGCTCAGGGGTGTTGCATCCCCCTGGAGAAGCTGGGGCAAAAATTCATCCACACAGGCCAGATAGCAGGCAGTAGCATAGGCCTCCGTCTGTACCGGCGCAAAGAGGGTGATGTTTTCCGCCGCCGTCCCCTCAAACAGATAGGGGGTTTGCCGACAGAAATAGCAAGCGGCGGGATGGGTCACCTGCCCGCTTTGGGGAATGAGCTGCCCGGCCAGCAACTGCAGCAGGGTGGATTTGCCGCTGCCACTGGCACCCACCACGCCAATGCGTCTGCCGCTTGGAATGCGCAGCGATATATCTTGCAGCCCAGGGCTGGTTTGGTTCGGGTAGCGGTAGCTTACGCCCTCCAGCGCCAATTCCTGCCCAATGGTAGGTTGAGTGGTGGGCACAGGGGCCCTCCACAATGCGTTTAGACGGCGAAGGGAGGGCAACGCCTTGGCCAGTTCACCGAATCGGTCGGCGTAATGCAGCTGCTCAGGAAGAACAGCCTGACAGAGATAAAACGCCGACAAAAACGCCGAAACCGTAACCTGTTCGGCAGGGATCATCACCACGCCTGCCAGGCAGAGGCCAAACAGAGGGGCCAGACCGCACAAGATTCCTGCCATCTGCAGCGGCATCGTGGTACGGATCACCGCCTGCTGCAAGTGAGAAAAGTGCCTGCCGCTGCGGTCCAACAGATCGTTGGCCCAGGGCTGAGCCGAAAAGGTCTTGACCACCGAGCGGTTGCGGGCAAGATCGGCGATGACGGTTCCAAGGGCAACTTCGCCCGCTTTGAGTTCCGCCGCAGACCGGGTCACCGCACGGCTGATGACCGCCTGCAGCATCACCGACAGCAGCGTGATTGCCAGATAAAGCACCGCCATTGGCAGACTGAGGACGAAAAGATAGACCGCAGCACACAGCAGCTGTAATGTAACCAGCACAAAGCGAGGAAACTGGGTCCCAGCCAGCCGAACAAAGGCGGCGGTGTCGCTGCTGCTCTGCACCTGTAGGTCGGCGGGGTGCTGCAAGCGGGGATCTTCCAGAGGAAGGTCCAGTAGCACCTGTGCGGTGCGGTGGTAGGTTTCTCAGTTCAGGATGCGCTGAAAATGAGAAGTTGCCAGCTGATAGGCCAACTGGGTGCCCACAGCAAGGGCGAAGGCCGCTGTTGTGGCGGCAAAGAGTGGGCCGCTGCCCGCCAGCCCAGCGGTTAAAAACCGGGTGGTCAGTCGACCCAGCAGGGTGGAAGAAAGCAGCGGTGCGAGGGAGGCAGCGGCGGCCAGCAGCAAAAGCGGCACGAACCATCGCCGCACACGGCGGAGAAGCGGTGCGAAGGCGTTCATAGGTAAAACCTCCTTATAAAAGCAATGAATGTATTTATTCAAAAATGGAATTGCCAAAAACCGATTCGATGCGTAAAAGGCGTTGAGCATACCCCCATCCATTTGGCCCTATTCTTTGCAGGTCATGAACTTTCTGCATTCCGTCAACGCTTGCAGTAATGTGGATATCATGCTTCTCTATAATTTATTTAATATGTTCATTCACTCCAATCACATTGCTTATTCGTGTATAATAAGGAATTTTTTCTCATAATTATATAATAACTCACATAAAGCCTTCTAAAAACCTGTAATATAATACAATTATTTTCAACAAATAGTTCACACTTTATCTTTTATCAAGAATCTCTTTCAAAGTGCATATATGTGCAAGTAAATTATTGTTATCCAATAATACTATCGATGTTATTGTAGCCAATTCGCCTATTGGATTCTTTTCTTCATTTTTGCTTTTCCCTGCTAATTCCGTTCGTATTTTTATTCCGTTTCTCAAAAACGACAAAAAAGAAAAATGCCGAAAACCCTGATAATTCAAGGGTTTTCGGCATTTAATCTGGTGTCCTTGGCGGGATTCGAACCCACGGCCTTTCGCTTAGGAGGCGAACGCTCTATCCAACTGAGCTACAAAGACTTATATAAAATATGGACACATTTACCAATAAAAAATATACCTATTTATTATACACAGCAAAATGCTTAAAATCAAGTTGAAATCCCCCGGTTATCCGTGTATAGTATAATAACGTGTATTGTTGTTATACTACACCTTACCAATTTGTATACACAAGGGGGCCATTTTGTGGAGCATCATTCCGACTCCTCGCAATCTTCGCAATTTAATCGGTTGCTTAGCCGAGCTGCGAATGAACCAAAAAACCGACATCGTCGCCGTATGGAAAACATTTCTCCTACACGTTTGATTGTTTCCAGCTTTTTAATTGTAATCGTGGTGGGCGCACTGTTGCTCATGCTGCCCTTTTCCACCCGAAACGGCATTCGTCCAATTGATGCCTTTTTTACTTCTACCAGTGCTACCTGCGTAACCGGCCTGATTGTGTTGGATACTTATCAGGGCTTTACCGCCTTTGGGCAAGCCGTTATTCTTTGTTTAATTCAAATCGGCGGTCTTAGCTTGGTTACGCTCACCAGCTTTTTTGCCCTTACCTTGCGCCGCCGGGTTGGATTCCGCTCTATGAAGCTTGCCAGTGAATCCATTGGTACTTCCAACGTGGCGGAAGCTCGCAAACTGCTGCTTGTGGTGATGAAGCTGGCGGGTCTGTTTGAAGGTCTTGGTGTACTGTTGCTGCTTCCTGTATTTGTTCCGGAATACGGCTTAGAGGGTGTTTTCATTTCGGTATTCTTAGCCATTTCGGGCTTTTGTAATGCAGGCTTTGATATTTTAGGCCGCGTTGACCCTTACGTCAGTCTGACTGGCTATGCCACCAACTGGTATGTACAAATTGTCATCATGCTGTTGATTATCTCGGGTGGTCTTGGCTTTTTG
Source organism: uncultured Allofournierella sp. (assembly GCA_944382775.1). Classification (GTDB taxonomy): domain Bacteria; phylum Bacillota; class Clostridia; order Oscillospirales; family Ruminococcaceae; genus Allofournierella. Next base: position 10,241 of record CALWNI010000024.1, on the reverse strand, counting down.
GTATGGCATGATTTGTTCGAGTGGCGAAAAACACACCACTTATCCTTGCACACAAAGGTTGTGTTGATTTTCACCAGCCTGCTGATTGTGGGCGGCACCGTGGGCTTTGCCTTTTTGGAATGGAACAACCCGGATACCATCGGCTTAATGGACACCGGTTCTAAAATTGTAAACAGTGCGTTCCAATCGGTCAGTGCCCGTACTGCCGGCTTCAACTCGATTGATTTGGCTTCCATGAACGCCATTACCAAGTGTATGCTGTCTGTTTTAATGTTCATCGGTGCGGCCCCCGGCGGTACCGGCGGCGGTATCAAGGTAACAACCTTCAGCATCTTGTTGGTTACGGTAATTTGTGTTGCAACCGGCCGCGAAGACGCCCAGCTGTTCCGTCGCCGCATTAACAAAAAAACGGTTTATCAATCACTTTCCATTACCGTATTGGGCTTGGGAATCGTTATCCTCTCCACCCTGTGCGTATTTTTCTACAGCGGCGAGCTGGTTAGCCCCTTGGATTGCTTATACGAAGTTGTAAGTGCCTTTGCTACCGTAGGTTGTTCGGTTGGTGTTACCAGCACCATGAAAAACCCGGCGCTGATTATTACCATGATTACCATGTTTATCGGTCGTGTTGGTCCTGTATCGCTTGCCATTAGCTTGGCACGCCAACGCAAAGACCAAGGCAAATTTGATATTCTGCCCGAAGGCAAAATCAGTGTATGCTGATTTCTTCCCACTTCATCCCCGGACTGTTTTATTGACAGCCCGGGGATTTTCATGCTAGGCTTATACAACAAGTTTTTCCTGCAAAATTTTATTGGCTGATAAGGAGGCTGTATGGTTCAGGTCAAATCCACATCCAAAAAGGCGTATCTTTTTTGGGGATTCCTTGGCATGGTTGCTTTGGTTATGTTTGTATTCAACTGCCTTACCCCATTTGTGGCAGATGACTTTACGTTTGCCTTTAGCTATCGCACCGGCGAAAAACTAACCGGTATCTGGGATGTTTTGCAAAGCCAATGGACCCATTACTTTACCTGGAGTGGCCGTTTTCTTATCAAAACACTGGATCAGTGGTTTACCATTCAGCCCAAACTTTTGTTTAATGTGTGTAACACCGCCGTATTTTTGGGGTTGGGGTTATTGATTTATGGATGCACCAAAAAAGAAGGCACACGGTACAATTTTCTTTTGCTGGCAGGTATTTTTCTCAGCTTTTGGCTGGTGGCCCCCGTATTTGGGCAAACCAACTTGTGGATGTGCGGCTCCTTTAATTATTTGTGGGCAAGCTTTTTTTGTTTTGCCGCCGCTACCCCTTATCTTCTTTTTCTAAAACAGCCCTTCGCCGCTAAGCGTTGGATGCCGTTCTGTATTTTTCTGCTTGGTATTTTCGGCGGCTGGAGCAGCGAAAACACCAGTGCAGGTCTTTTGGTCTTAATCGCATGCAGCATTGCTTGGATTTACGTTACACAAAAGCGCATCCCACTTTGGAGCATCACCGGTTTTGTGGGTACTTTGGCTGGATACCTTCTGCTTATTTTAGCCCCCGGTAACTATCTGCGAGAAGATGCCGGTACCGATTCCCGTGGAATTGTTACCATTCTTTGCACTCGCTTTATTACCGCATTGAATATGCTTTGGGACTACGGCCTGGCTCTTATCCTTTTATTTGCCGTACTATACTGGCTTTTATGGCAGCAGCCCACCACCGCCCAACAGCGGTTTGTACCAGCAGTACTATTTCTTTCCGGTTTGGCTGCCAACTTTGCTATGGTGCTTTCGCCGGTCTACTATCCCCGCTCTACCCACGGTGTTTTTATGTTTTTCACTGCCGCCTGTGCCGCCTGCTTATCCCAGCTCACCGCCAAGCCCATTCGCTCGGTGTTAAGCTGTGCTGCTGTTTCGCTGGGTGTTATTGTATGCTTTCAGGTGCTGTATGCAGGGTATGATATCGCCAGTTTTTACACCATGCATCGGGTACGCACTGCTTTAATTTTACAAGAAAAAAGCCAAGGTAGCACCGATATTGTCAGCTACTCCATCGAGCCATACACTCGTTGGTGTGCCGGTTACGGCCTGCCCGATTTGCGGCAGGATGCCACCAACTGGATTTGCTTGGATATGGCAAAATATTATGGCTTAAATAGCATTTGCTCTTCCGAAGCCAAAACCTACCCATTCCCCGGTTTTACAAACGATGCCTTTGAAGCAGGCTTGGAAAACAACGAATAATAGTAAAAACCGCCTCAGATTATTCTGAGGCGGTTTTTACGTTAAGGATTCAAGGGGGTATCGGTTACTGCAATGCCTTCCAATACTTTGATGGCGGTAATGGCATCCCACAAATAATTTTGCTCGCCAACCAAATCCACCAAACCGGCTTTTTGCATTTCCTGCTTTACATTGGGCTGAACGCCACAGAACAATACCTGCACTCCTTTTTCACGCTGTTGAGTTACAATATCACTCAGTTCGCCAATGGCACTGTAATCAATGTACGGCACACCACGCATGGAAAAGATAAGTCCACTGGTTTCTTCGCTCAAGCTTTCCAGTGCATGGGTCAGCTGTGCCTGGGTACCAAAGAACAAAGGCCCCGTCAGGTACACAACCTTTGCATCACGCCGCACCTCTTCACTGCCGTCTTCGTTGCTGTGCTTTACATCGCTCATGGCAATTTTCAAATCACAGCTTTTCAATACAAAGATTAGCATAGCCGCCACAATGCCCACCAAAATGGCAACCACCAAATCAAAGAATACCGTTGCCAGCATGGTTACCACAAACTGAATTTGCGAATACCGCAGCTTCTTTTGGGACAGCTCGCGGATGGCATGCCATTCATTCATGCGCCAAGCAGTAACCATCAGCACACCTGCCAAGCTTGCCAAGGGGATGCGGCTCATAATGCCGCCCAACAAAAACATGGACAGAATCAAGGTAACCGAATGAATCACGCTTACCATACGGGTTCGGCCGCCGCTTTTAATGGCAACCGATGTGCGTGCAATGGCGGCTGTGGCAGGCACGCCGCCCAAAAGAGGAATCACAATATTACCAATGCCCTGCGCCACCAATTCACGGGTGGAGTTCAGCTGCTCGCCCTTCATACGGCCTGCCGCTGCACCGCACAGCAAGCTTTCAATCATGCCCAGTGCCGCAATGGACAGTGCCGGGGTAATCAGCTGAGGCAGTATGGTCAAATCAATGCCGGTATTCAGCAGGCTTTGTTCGGTCATCAATTTTTGCGGAATTGCGCCAACCTCTGCCACGGCCGAAGTTGCAGCCTGCGGATTTAAAATAAAATTCAAAATCACAGCCACAACAATCGCCATAAGCGAGCCCGGCAGATAACGGGCCAGTTTTTTGGGCCACAACAGCATAACCGCCGCTGCCAACACACCAAACAACACCGCCTGCATGTTGGGGTGAAAACCCAAACGGGTATAGGAAAACAACTTTTCAATGGCGTTTTCGCCTTGGCTTGTTGTGCCGAAAAAGTTATCAATCTGACCCAGTGCAATGATAATGGCAATCCCCGATGTGAAACCGGTGATAACCGGAACCGGAATAAATGATACCAGCTTACCAATGCGAAGCAGTGCCATTATCAATAGAATAACACCGGTCAATAGCCCTGCGGTTAATACGCCCTGCAACCCGTATTTTGCAGAAATTCCAATTAAAATGGCTGCCATTGCTCCGGTAGGGCCGCTGATTTGGTACGAAGCACCGCCCAATAAACCAATTACAATGCCGGCCACAATGGCGGTAATCATACCGCTTGCCGCATCTGCGCCACTGCTTACACCAAATGCCAACGCCAACGGAAGTGCTACTGCCGCCACCGTTAAGCCTGCCATAAGGTCAGCCAAAAATGCCGCAGCGTTATAGCCCGCAAATTCCCTCTTCAAATCATTTATGTACGTTTTCATCCTGTTGCCGCTTCCTCCTGTTTTGCTTTCCTCTCTCGATTTTATTTCCGCAATAAAATATAGCTGTTATCAAACTACACCAGTGCCTATGGTTTGTCAACACCAATCGACAATGTACCATAATATCAAAAGAAAATGCCGCTTCCCTTTATCAGCAATAAAGACAAACGGCATTTTTCACCAATTTATTGAGCGTAAATTTTTACAATGTTTAAGATGATTTCTACGCTTTTATCCATCTTTTCGGCAGTGATATACTCACACGGACCATGGAAGTTGTATCCGCCGGTGCCCAGGTTGGGGCAAGGCAGACCCATAAAGGACAGCCGTGCACCGTCGGTGCCGCCGCGAATGGGTACAATGTGGGGCTGGATTCCGGCCTGCTCAATGGCCTTTTTCGCATTCTCAACCAGGTGGAAGTGGGGCTTTACCTTCTCTTCCATGTTGTAGTAGTTGTCCTTCAGCTCCAGTTCTACGGTTCCCTCGCCATGTGCGGCATTCAGCTCGTTTGCAATGGATTCCATCAAAGCCTTGCGGGCTGCAAACTTTTCGCCGTCATGGTCACGAATGATGTAGTGCAGCTTTGCAGTGGTCACATCGCCCTGCATGCTATCCAAGTGGAAGAAGCCCTCAAAGCCCTCGGTATGCTCAGGCACTTCCTGTGCCGGCAGCTTGGACGCAAATTCCATTGCAATGGTCTGGGCATTCTTCATCAAATTCTTTGCACTGCCCGGGTGTACCGAAAAACCGTGAATGGTTACCTTAGCATCGGCTGCGTTAAAGTTTTGATACTCCAGTTCGCCCACATCGCCGCCGTCTACGGTGTAGGCAAATTCTGCGCCAAAATGTGCCACATCAAAGAAGTCTGCACCCTGTCCCACTTCTTCGTCGGGGGTAAAAGCAATGCACACTTTGCCATGGGCAATTTCACCCTTTTGCAGCTCTTCCACCAAAGTCATAATCTCGGCAATGCCTGCCTTGTCATCTGCACCCAGCAGGGTGGTGCCGTCGGTGGTAATCAGGGTCTGACCCTTCCACTTTGCCAACTCCGGAAAACGGGCTACGGTCATATACTCCCCACTGCCGGCCAGCAAAACATCGCCGCCATCGTAATTGGGGAACACCTGCGGCTTTACGTTTTCACCGGGTGCCGCCGGGGCAGAGTCCATATGAGAAACGAAACCGATTGCAGTTTTCTCCTCGTAACCGGGAGTTGCAGGCAAGGTTGCATATACATAGCATTTTTCATCCACATGGGCATCCTGCACACCCATCTCTTTTAACTGCTTCACCAGTAGATGTGCCAAATCAAACTGGCGTGCAGTGGTGGGGTGGCTGGTGCTTTCGGGGTCCGAAGTGGTGTAAATTTTTACATATTCCAAAAAGCGTTCATATGCGCGCATAACTCAACGTCCTTTCCATGGCAATATTCTGCCGCAATAAAGTTTTATTTATTGTAGCATAACCGGGTAAAAATAAAAAGATACCACCGCACTTGACAAGTGATTTTGCAGCCTGCCGATTGTGTGGGTATAATGTAATTTCCTGCCGAATACTTGGAAATGATGCGGTTTTATGGTATGCTGTAAGTTGTATAATTTTGTTTCCATCAAGTACACTGAATACAATGATGGGCAAATTGCCCGATTGATTCTTTTTTACTGGATTTTTTTGTACTACAAAAGAACGGAGGCCCTTTATGGCAGGCAGTTATTTTACAAACAAAACCCTTTTGATTACCGGTGGTACCGGCAGCTTTGGCAATACCGTTTTAAAGCATTTTCTTTCCAGCGATATTGGTGAAATCCGCATTTTTTCCCGCGATGAAAAAAAGCAGGACGATATGCGCCATGAAATTCAGCTAAAGCACCCCGATTTAGCCGGCAAGCTCCGTTTTTATATTGGTGATGTACGCGAACTGGACAGCGTGCGCAGTGCAGTGCGCGGCGTGGACTATATCTTCCATGCGGCTGCCCTCAAACAGGTACCCAGCTGCGAATTTTTCCCCATGGAAGCCGTTCGCACCAACGTCATCGGCACCGACAACGTGCTGACCGCCGCCATTGACGAGGGCGTAAAAAAGGTGGTTTGCCTTTCTACCGATAAGGCTGCTTACCCCATTAACGCCATGGGCATTTCCAAGGCAATGATGGAAAAGGTCATCGGCGCAAAGGCTCGCACCGTAAAAGCCGAGGATACCACCATCTGCTGCACCCGTTACGGCAATGTTATGTGCAGCCGCGGCAGTGTTATTCCCCTGTTTATCGACCAAATCAAGGCCGGTAAGCCCATCACCATCACCGACCCCGGCATGACTCGCTTTTTGATGAATCTGGACGAAGCCGTTGACCTGGTGCAGTTTGCCTTTGAGCATGCAAACCCGGGCGACTTGTTCGTGCAAAAAAGCGACGCTTCCACCATTGGCGACTTGGCAAAAGCCGTACAAAAGCTGTTTGGTGATACCGGTACCCAAATCATCGGCACCCGCCACGGCGAAAAGCTGTACGAAACCCTGATGACCCGTGAAGAGCGAATCCGCAGCGAGGACATGGGCGGCTACTACCGTGTATCGGCCGATGGTCGTGATTTGAACTACGATAAATTTGTGGTAAACGGCGAGGTTCACACCGAAGCAGACGAAGCCTACACCAGCCACAACACCCGCCGTTTAAGCGTGGATGAAACGGTAGAAAAGATTCTGACCACCGACTATGTGCGTCAGGCATTGGAAGATTGGAACAAATAAGTAAGGGGAACAAAGCAATGGACTTGAACGCACCGATTCTCATTACAGGGGCAGGCGGTTTTATCGGCAAAAATCTGGTTGCCACGCTAAAAACCTGCGGTTATACCGATTTAATGCTCTTTGAGCGGCAAGATACCCCCGAAACATTGCAGCAATACGCTCAGCGTGCAGCATTTGTATTTCATCTGGCCGGCATTAACCGCCCCCAAGACCCCAGCGAGTTTTACAGCGGAAACGCCGGTTTAACCGATACCCTGCTCACATTTTTACGGCAGGCCAACAACAACGCTCCTGTTTTGGTTACCAGCAGCACACAAGCCGAGCTGGATAACGACTACGGCAAAAGCAAGGCACAGGCAGAAGAATCCATCTTTGCTCACCATGAAGCCACCGGCGCACCGGTTTATGTGTTCCGCCTGCCCGGGGTATTCGGCAAATGGTGCCGCCCTAACTACAACAGTGTTGTAGCTACCTTCTGCCACAATGCAGCCAACGGCTTGCCCCTCACTGTTCGGGACGAAAGCTACGAACTGCCGCTGGTTTATATCGACGATGTGGTGCGCTGCTTTATCAACGCCATGGACGGCAATGTGCTGTGCGACCGTTCGGTGCGTCCCCATTGTCTGGTTTCTCCCGTTCATACCACAACTTTGGGGCATCTTGCCAAGGTAATCAGTGGATTTATTCAAAACCGCACCACCCTTGCTGCTCCTCTGTTGGAAGACGGCAGTCTGGAGAAAAAGCTATACTCCACCTGGCTTTCCTATCTTCCCACCGACCAATTCAGCTACCCCTTAACCATGCACTGCGATGAGCGTGGCAGCTTTACCGAGTTTTTGCGCACCCCCGAGCGTGGGCAGGTCAGCGTGAACATTTCCAAGCCCGGCATTGTAAAGGGCAACCACTGGCACCACAGCAAAAACGAAAAGTTTTTGGTGGTAAGCGGCAAAGGCGTCATTCGGTTCCGCCGCATCGACAGCGACGAAATCATTGAATACTATGTATCGGGCGATAAGCTGGAGGTTGTGGATATCCCCACCGGCTACACCCACAATATTGAAAACATTGGTGATACCGATATGGTAACCGTAATGTGGGCAAACGAAGCCTTTGACCCCAATCATCCCGATACCTTCTTTTTGCCCGTTTGATTCTATCCATGCAGGAGATTTTCATTCATGAAAAAGTTAAAACTAATGACCATTGTCGGCACCCGTCCCGAAATCATTCGTTTGGCTGCCGTTATTAAAAAATGCGATTTGTACTTTGACCAGATTTTGGTGCACACCGGTCAAAACTACGACTACACCTTAAACGGTATCTTTTTTGAGGATTTGGGCCTGCGTGCTCCCGACCATTATCTAAATGCCGTAGGCGCAGACCTGGGCGAAACCATCGGCAACATCATTGCCAAAAGCTACAAGCTCATGAGCGAATTGCAGCCCGATGCCCTGCTGATTTTGGGCGACACCAACAGCTGCCTTTCCGCCATTTCTGCCAAGCGTTTGCACATTCCTATCTTCCATATGGAAGCCGGCAACCGCTGCTTTGACGAATGTCTGCCCGAGGAAACCAACCGCCGCATTGTGGACCACATTGCCGATGTGAATATGTGCTATTCCGAGCATGCACGCCGCTATTTGAATGCCGAGGGCACCGCACGGGAACGCACCTATGTAACCGGCAGCCCCATGGCAGAAGTACTGCGTGCTAACCTGCCCCAGATTGAAGCGTCCAACATTCTGGACACACTGGGCTTAAAAGCGCAGGAGTACATTCTGCTGTCGGCACATCGGGAAGAAAACATCGACACCGAGGCCAACTTCTTCAATCTGATGAATGCAGTCAATGCCATGGCGGAAACCTATGGAATGCCCATTTTGTACTCCATGCATCCCCGCAGCAAAAAATACATCGAAGCCCGTGGCTTCCAATTCCACCCGCTGGTTCGCACCCATGCACCTTTGGGCTTCCACGATTACAACCATTTGCAGATGAACGCCTTTGCCGTTGTTTCGGATTCCGGCACATTGCCCGAAGAATCCAGCTTCTTCAATTCCATTGGCAAGCCGTTCCCCGCAATCTGCATCCGCACTTCCACCGAACGCCCCGAAGCATTGGATAAAGGCAACTTTATTCTGGCCGGCATCACCACCGAGCAGGTTCTGCAAGCGGTAAACACTGCGGTTGAAATGGTGAAAAACGGCGACAACGGTCTGGATGTTCCCAACTATGTGGATGAAAATGTTTCCACCAAGGTAGTAAAGCTAATTCAAAGCTATGTTGGCGTGGTAAACAAAATGGTGTGGCGTAAATACTGATTTTATAACCCGACAGGAGTTTTCAAACCGTGAAACGCATTTTAGTGGTCAGTCAACACTTCTGGCCGGAACCATTTCGCATTAACGATATTGTAGAAGGCTTGTTGGAGGACGGCTTGGAAGTGGATGTGCTGTGCGGCCTGCCCAACTATCCCAAGGGCGAGTGGTTCACCGGCTACCGCTATACCGGTCCACGCCGTGAGCAATACAAAGGAGCAAACGTCATCCGTGCAGGCGAAATTCCCCGCAAGGGCAACAGCGGCCCCATGATTTTCTTAAACTATGTCAGTTGGCCCTTTTTTGCCCTATTTCATCTCTGGCGTTTAAAGGGCAATTACGATGCGGTGCTTTGTTACAACACAAGCCCGGTTTTGATGAATTTTCCCGCCATTGTGTATGCCAAACTGCACCGTGTTCCTTTGATTAGCTATGTCTTGGATATCTGGCCCGAAAATCTATACAGCGTTTTGCCGGTAAAAAACAAACTGCTGCAAACCATTGCTACTGTGGTAAGCGATTGGCACTACAAGCAGGCCAACGCCTTAATCGCCATGAGCGATTCCTTACAGCAACGCTTAATCAAGCGAACCGGAAAACCCGAAAGCCGTGTTGCGGTTATTCCACAGCACTGCGAAGATTTTTACGCCATTCCCTGCCCGGATACACAGCTTCAGCAAACTTATGCCGATGGGTTTAATCTGGTATTTACCGGCAATTTCAGCCCGGCACAAAGCCTTGAAACCGTAATCCGTGCCGCAGTAGCGGCACGAGATATGGGCGCAGACCATCTGCGTCTGCTTTTGGTGGGCGACGGCATGAGCCGCCCCCATTTGGAAGCTCTGGTAAAGGAGCTGAACGCGCAGGACTTGGTATGCTTTGCAGGCAGTGTGGCTCCCACCGAGGTGCCTCGTTATACCACACTGGCCGATGCTCTGGTTGCATCGCTCAGTGCCAGCCCGGATTTGGGCATGACGGTACCTGCAAAAATTGCAAGTTATATGGCTGCTGCCAAACCCATTTTGGCAAGTATGGACGGCGAAGGTGCTGCCGCTGTAACAGCGGCACAGTGCGGCTACAGCAGCCCTGCCGAAGACGTGCAGGCTTTGGCGCAAAACATTTTAACCCTGTATCAGTCCGATTGCCAACACCGCCAACAGCTTGGCAACAATGCGTTTGCATGGTATCGCCGTTATTATCGCCGCAGCGCAGTATTACAACGACTGGAAGATTTTATTGCTTCCA
>CALWNI010000023.1 GCA_944382775.1 uncultured Allofournierella sp. | reverse complement strand
GAACAGCGCGAACAGTTGGAATTTGCCGAGGAATGTCGTGCATTTTTGGTGCCCTTGCTGGACGGGTTTGCAAAAAGCGCAAAGGAATTGCCCACCAATCAGCTTTGCGCTAAAATTTACACCTTGATGCAGATGCTGGGGGCAGAGCAGCGCATGGGCGAGATTGCCCAGGAACTCAAGGAAACCGAAGGTATCCCCGCCGCAGAAGAAGCCATTCGGGTATGGAACGTAACCTCGGACTTGTTGGATCAGATGGCACTGCTGGCAGGGGAAGAGATTCTGCCTGCCAACGAGGCATTGGAGCTGTTTAATCTTCTGGTAAAAAGCACGGATTTGGGGCATATTCCCCAAACACTGGATGCCGTTATCTTTACCACCGCAGGCCGAATGCGGTTAAACAATCCGGAATGGTGTTTTGTACTGGGCTTGGGCGAAGGTGAATTTCCCAAGGCACCCGGCGACAAAGGCCTTTTAACTCATACCGAGCGTGATAGTTTGATGCGCCAAGGTGTGGATATGCCGGATTGCTTTGAAAACCGTATGCTGCGTGAGCAGATTTGTTTTTACAAAGCCCTTACCGCCAGTTCCAAAGGCTTGTGGCTGAGCTGGTCGGCAGGCAGTGCAGCTCTGCCCATGACCAGTGCATTGTCGCCTGTGGTGGAAATGATGGCACCCCAAAGCCCAAAACTGCAAGCGGCAGACCGTGCCTTTACCCCTGCTATGGCACTTGACCTGTTGGGGCAAAGCTGGGATGCCCAAAGCGGACAAACCGCCGCCTTGTATGAAGCGGTGCAGCACAGTAAAGAGGGCGAAGAACTTCTGTTGCCCCTGAAAAAAGCCGTAAGTACCGAACCCTTTACGGTATATAACAAGGCTGCAATGAAAACGCTGCTGGGCAAAGAGCTGTGGATGAGTCCTAGCCGTATGGAACGGTACTATAGCTGCCCCTTCTCGTATTTTATGGAGTATGTGCTGGGGGCAAAGCCACGCCGTCAGGCAACCCTCACCCCGGACCAAAGCGGTAACCTGGTGCACTATATTTTAGAACAGGCACTGAGCCGCACCGGCGAAACCTTTGTGGATTTAACCGAAGAAGAGGTGGCAGAACTGGCGGCAAGCATTGCACAGGAATATGTAAACGAAAATATGCCCGGTCAGGCACAGCGGTTTGCCTATCTGGTGGAACGCTTGAAAAAAAGTGCGGCAAATCTGCTTTTGTACATTCAGCAGGAGCAGCGTCAGGGCAGTTTTGTACCGGTTGCCTTTGAGCTTGGCATCGGTAGCAATCCCAGCGATGTTCCGCCTGTGGTGCTTACCACAAAAAACGGCGAAAAAGTTCGCATGATTGGCAAGGTTGACCGTGTGGATGCCTTCCAAAAGCATGGCAGCACTTGGTTGCGGGTTGTGGACTATAAAACCGGCAGCAAGGAATTTTTGCTGGACGATGTGCGCAACGGCTTAAACTGCCAGATGCTGATTTACCTGTTTACCCTTACTCGCAACGGGGAGCAAACCTTTAAAGAGCCTACACCGGCAGGGGTGCTGTATCTCATGGCAGACCCTGCCCCCACTCGTGGCAGCCGCGAACAGGCCGCCAAGGGGCTGGAGTACAAGGTGGAGGGCCTGGTCGCGGACGAATACGCCGTCATTGATGCCATGGACAGCGAGCGCAAAGGTTTGTATGTGCCCTTTAAATTTGATAAGGACGGCAGCCCTAAAGCCAATGCGGCACTGGCAAGCCTGGAAACCATGGAAGAATTGCGGGCCGAGCTGGACCACCTGGTCATTCAAATGGCGGAAGATTTGTACGACGGAAAGGTGCAGGCGGAACCCCTGCCCCGTGGCAAACGCAAGGAAACCCATTGCCAATATTGCGACTACCGCAGTGTTTGCGGCCATGAAGAAGAGTAAAGGAGAAGCTACCGAATGGCGGAGATCAAATTTACCCCGGACCAAAGCCGGGCAATACAACATCAACAGGGCGGCCTGTTGGTAAGTGCGGCGGCAGGCAGCGGAAAAACTGCGGTACTGGTTGAACGTGCAGTACGCCTTTTGTGCCGTGAAGAAAACCCCATTGATGCAGACCAGCTGCTGATTGTTACCTTTACCCGTGCGGCGGCGGCAAGCCTGCGCGCCAAGCTGGCACAGCGGTTGGGTGCAGAGCTTGCAAAAAATCCCGGCAGCAATCACCTGCGCCGTCAGCGCATGTTGTTGCAGCGTGCACCGATTTGCACCATCGACTCGTACTGTTTGCAGTTGCTGCAAACCCATTTCAGCCTGTTGGATATCCCGGCGGATTTCTCCACCGCTGACGGGCCCCAGTTGGCGCAATTGCGGCGGCAGGCCTTGGCAGATGCACTGGAAACCGCATACCAAGACCCGGATTTTTGCGTCTTTGCCGACCTGTACGGCAAAGGTCGCAGCGATGCCATGGCAAGCCGTGTGGTGGAGCAGCTGCACGACTTTTTAAGCAGTATGCCCCGACCGGAAAAAACCTTGGAGCGGTTTTGCGCCGACTGGGAAGGGGAAGAACCCCTGGATGAAACCCGTTGGGGACAGGCTCTGCGCAGCGAGGCGAAACGGGCGGTTGCCTGTGCGCTGGAACTGGCACAGCAGAATTTGCAGGATGCGGAAACAGACCCGCAGCTGGAAACCGCCTATCTGCCCGCCCTCAATGCGGACTGCGTTGCGGTGGAAACCTTGTTGGATGCCATTGAAACCAAACCGTGGGACGAGCTGTGTCAGGTAAGCCGTAGTTTGCAGTATGAGCGACTGAAAGCGGTTCGCAATTATACAGGCACCGTAATGGAGCAGGTAAAAGCACGGCGTGATTTGTTAAAAGAAACCTTGAAACGCTTGCAGGAAAAGGTGTTTATCTGCACCGAAGAAGAATTTCGGCAGGACCGCCGCACCGCTGCACCGCTCATCCGTGCCTTGGCACGGGCAGAACGGGAGTTTAACCGTAGATTTTATGCGGCAAAACTGGAAGAAAAAATGCTGGAATTCAGCGATGTGGAGCAGTTGGCATTGCGCTTGCTGCAAAACGAAGACGGCAGCCCCACCCCTCTGGCAACCCAAATCAGCGAGCGTTTTTATGAGGTTATGGTAGACGAATACCAAGACACCAACGCCCTGCAAGATACCTTGTATCACTGCTTGGCAAAACCGGATGGCTCCAACCTGTTCTTTGTGGGCGACTTAAAGCAGAGTATTTATCGGTTTCGGCAGGCAGACCCCACCATTTTTCAACAAAAACTGGATACCTTTGTGGAATACGGAATCCCCGGCGACCAAAAACTCTTTTTGGATGCAAACTTTCGCAGTGCACCGGGTGTAATTGCGGGGGTCAATGCCCTGTTTTCACCCATCATGAGCCGTGAGCTGGGCGGCGTGGAATATGGTGCAGGCGAACGCTTGGTACCCGGCATGGGCAGCGTGGAACAGTACGGCGGCTATGCCGGCGGCTGTGAGATGCATCTGGTGCAAAGTGCCGCATCAACGGGCGATGCCGAGTATGTGGGGCGGCGAATTCAGCAGATGATGCACCCCGACAGTGGATTTTTGGTGCGTGGCGAAGAGGGGCCCCGTCCACCTCGCTATGAGGATTTTTGCATCCTGCTGCGCAGCCGTGGCGCATTCGGCGAATATGCGGCACAGCTGGAAAGTCAGGGCATTCCTGTGTATGTGGACCGTGCCGAAAACCTGTTGGATGCACCGGAAGTGCGCCCCATTGCAAGCTTGCTGCGTGTGCTGGATAACCCGGCGCAGGATGTGCATTTGGCGGCGGTCATGTTAAGCGGAATCGGCGGCTTTACCCCGGACGATTTGGTGCAGCTGCGCACACAAATGCGAAAGGGTAGTTTTTACGGCGCAGTTATGGCAAGCGAAACCGAATCCGTCAAGCAGTTTGCGCAATGGTTGAAAACCTTGCGCCAGCTGAGTCAAAGTATCTCGGTGGACCGTTTGATGGAAGAAATTTTTCTGCGCACCGGCTGCTTGGCGGCGGCAGGTGCCATGCCGGACGGAAGCGCACGCCGAGAAAATCTGCGGCAGTTTGCAGCGTTTGTTACCAGCTGCGGCAGGCAGGGGCTTTCCGGTGTGATTCGTGCCATGGATGCCGCCATGGCAAGCGGCGGTGTTCCCGGCCCGGAACAGGGGCAAAGCCGCCCCGGTTGCGTTACCATTATGACCATTCACCGCTCCAAAGGTTTGGAGTTTCCCGTGGTGTTTGCCGCCGATTTGGGTCGTGAGTTCAATAAAGAGGATTTGCGTGCTGCGGCGGTGTTCCACCCGATTTTGGGCATCGGCTTAACCCTGCGTGCAGGGCAGGGGGGAACCTATACCACTGCCCCGTACCGTGCGGTGCAGGCAGCTTTATCGCAGGAAGGGCTAAGCGAGGAAATGCGTGTTCTGTATGTGGCGTTTACCCGCGCCCGTGACCATCTGGTGATGACCATGGCCACCAAAGACTGCGAAAAACTGGTGCAAAAATTGGCACTGCGTGTGGCAAGCACCCTGCCCGATCCCTATCTGTTGGAACATGCCTCCAGCCGTGGCGATTGGGTGATGATGGCAACTTTGCTGCATCCGCAGGCACAAACCCTCTGCCGAGAGGTAGGGGTGGAAGTGCAGCCCTTGCCGCCTGCCACCGAACGAGATTTGGTGCAGCAGTTTACCGTTGGCTTGGAAGTGGCACAGGAAACCGAGCAGTTGGCAGAAAGCCCCATTAGCTTGCCAACCGCCGAACCCGACCCAATCTTTGCCGAAGAATTGGCAGAGCGTTTGGCGTGGCAGTATCCGCATCGGGCATTGACCAAGGTGCCGGCAAAGGTCAGTGTAACCTCGCTGGTGCATGAAGCCAAAGAAATGACACTGGAACGCCCTTCCTTTTTGTACAAGGAAGGCCTTACCGCAGCCGAGCGGGGCACCGCTTTGCACGCCTTTTTACAGCATGCGGATTTGCAGGCTGCCGCAAAGGATGTGAGAGCCGAAGCCAAACGGCAGCTGGATGAAAAACTGCTGCTGCCGGAACTGTATGACAAGATGGACTTTGCAAAGCTAAATCAGTTTTTTGCCAGTCCCGTGTTTGCGCGAATTCAAAAGGCGGATAAGGTGTATCGAGAATACGAGTTTATCACCGCATTGCCGGCGAAGCGTGCAGCGGTGGACCAACAAGCCGATTACGGCGATGCACAGGTGCTGGTGCAGGGCGTGGCCGATGTGATCTTAGAGTTTGAAGATCACATTGAATTGCTGGATTACAAAACCGACCGGGGAAAAAATGCCCGACAGTTTGTGGAATCCTATCAACAGCAGCTGCTTTTATATGCCGAGGCAATCCGTCTGCGGTTTCCGAAACCCATTACAAAACTGTCGCTTTACAGCTTTCATTTAGGGCAGGAAATTGAGATACCGCAAAAATAAAAAATTGCTTGACGGCGGCAAAAAGATATGATATACTTAGCCGGTAAAGAAAGCAGCAACCGGCTAGCCGCCGTGCTCACCTTGCGGTCTATGTATGACCCGGGTTATATGTAAAGGGCTCATATCTATTATGGGTTCATTGCGTGTATCTACTGCGCGGCTGCCAATTCGGCGGCCGCGTTTCATTTTTAATTAACAATTATTTATTGGAGGTGTATCCATATCGCTACGAACGGCAAAAAAGATCTTGAGATCAACGAGGAAATTCGTGACAAAGAGATCCGCGTAATTGGTGCAGATGGTAGCCAGCTGGGTGTTATGACCAGCCGCGATGCTCTGCGTATGGCCGAAGAGCAGAACTTGGACCTGGTAAAAATCGCCCCGCAGGCGGTTCCCCCCGTGTGCAAGATTCTGGATTACGGCAAATACCGCTTTGAACAGCAAAAACGTGAAAAAGAGGCAAAGAAGAACCAAAAGGTCATTGAGATCAAGGAGATTCGCCTCTCGCTCAATATCGACACCAACGACTTTAACACAAAAGTTAACCAGGCTGCTAAGTTTATCAAGGCCGGCCACAAGGTTAAGGTGTCCATCCGTTTCCGTGGCCGCGAAATGGCTCATACTGACCTGGGTCTGGAAGTGGAGAAGCGTTTTGCTGAAGCATTGCCCGACGCAGCAGTGGATAAACAGCCTAAGCTTGAGGGCCGCAGCATGCAAATGTTCTTAAGCCCCAAGCCCAGCCAGACCAAGTAATTCAAAAATTAGGAGGAAACTAAAATGCCTAAGATTAAAACTCACTCCGGTGCTAAAAAGCGTTTCAAGCTGACCAAGAACGGTAAGGTTAAGCGCGGTTCTGCTTTCCACAGCCACATCCTGACCAAGAAGAGCACCAAGCTGAAGCGCGGCATGCGCAAGAATGCTTACGCCGACAAGACCAACGCAGCTGCTGTTAAGGCAATGCTGCCCTACGCCTAAGGTCTAACGGCTCAGGATCGCTAGTAACTTAAGATTGTGACTGTAAAGGAGATATAAACAATGGCACGTATTAAAGGCGCAATGATGACCCGCAAACGTAGAAAGAAGACTCTGAAGCTGGCTAAGGGTTACTTTGGCAGCAAGTCTAAGCACTTTAAGATGGCTAAGCAGCAGGTAATGAAGAGCGGTAACTACGCTTTCGTTGGCCGTAAGCTGAAGAAGCGCCAGTTCCGCAACCTGTGGATCACCCGCATCAACAACGCTGTTCGCGCTCAGGGCATGAACTACTCCAGCTTCATGAATGGCCTGAAGAAGGCTGGCATCGAGCTGAACCGCAAGATGTTGAGCGAGATGGCTATCAATGATCCCGCAAGCTTCACCGCTTTGGTTGAGACCGCTAAGAAGGCTCTGTAAGTTGATACATCACAAGCAACGCCCGCGCGCACGCACGGGCGTCGCTTTGTATATAGCCATAAGGAACGATTGAATATGCCAGAACGCATTACAAGCCGTGAAAACGGTAAAATAAAATATGCCTGCAAACTGGCCCAAAGCGCAGCCTTCCGCCTTGAAGAAAAAGCTTTCTTCGCGGAGGGCTTAAAGCTCTGCCAGGAACTTGCAAAATCCTGCCCTATAAAGGTAATATATTATACGGACAAAGCATTGCAAAAATGTCCGCAATTACAAGACTTTGCCTGCGAGCAATATCTGGTACAAGACCATGTGGCAGAAAAACTGGCAGGGGTACAAAGCCACCAAGGGGTTTTTGCCGTGTTTGAGCAGCCTCAAATCAGTTTTTACGACCTGCCCCACAACGGACGCTTTTTGGCGCTGGAACGTGTGCAGGACCCCGGCAACGTGGGCGCATTGATTCGCAGTGCGGCGGCGTTTGGCTTTGATGCCGTGATTTTAAGCCCCGGCTGTGCCGATGCTTTTGGCCCAAAAGTATTGCGGGCCAGCATGGGTGCCGCAGGCCGTATGCCGGTTGTAACTTGTCCCAATCTGCCCGATGCGGTGGCACAGCTGCGTGCATGGGGTGTTACCTGTTTGGCAGCAGCGCTGTATCACAGCAAGCCGCTGGACCAGGTGGAAAGCGCATATCCCAACGGGGTTTGCGTGGTAATCGGCAGCGAGGGACAAGGCTTGTCTGACCAGACCATTGCAAGCTGCGATGCCGCCGTTCGGATTCCCATTACAGACTGTGTGGAAAGCCTGAACGCCAGCGTGGCAGGCAGCGTATTATTGTGGCACTTTAGGGGGGCCATCTAAATGAACGAAGAATTGCAGCAACTGCTCTATTGGATTTGGTTTGCCAAGGTACTGGGGCCGGGTGCCGCCCATTGCGGCGAAATTTTGGCACTGTACCGCCATCCCCAAGAGCTGTTTGAAGCCATTGGAAAAGAAGATATGCGAGGGTTGTTTACCTCGGTTCAACAACGTCGGTTAACACAGTTGCAACCGGTAGATTTTGTGCCGCTGGCTTTGCGCTGCAATCGCATGAACGTTCAAATCATCAGTATGGAAGATACGGCGTATCCTCAGCGGTTGAAATACCTGCCGGATGCGCCGCCGGTGCTGTTTTGTACCGGCAATCTGGATGCACTCAATCACAGCACTTCGGTGGGCATGATTGGCAGCCGCCGCCCCAGCAGTTACGGCATCGAGGCGGCGCGGTGCATTGGCGATGGACTTGCACAGGCAGGGGTTTGCCTGGTAAGCGGTCTGGCCGACGGGCTGGACAGCGAAGCCCATAAGGCCGCGGTTCGGGCCGATTGCCCCACCATTGGCGTGTTGGGCACCGCCATCGATAAAACCTATCCGGCAACCAATCGTCGTTTGCGTACCCAAATGGAGGAGTACGGAGCGGTCATCAGTGAGTTTGCGCCGGGCGAAACCACAAACGCAGGCAGTTTTTTGCTGCGTAACCGTTTCATTGCCGGATTAAGCGACGCTATTTGTGTGGTGGAAGCCCGTGAACAAAGCGGTACCATGAACACCGTTGGCCATGCAAAACGGTATGACCGAATGGTGTATGCCGTACCGGGCGCAATTTTCAGCCCGTTATGTGAGGGCACAAATCGGCTGTTGGAACAAGGCGAAGCCCATGTTGCCGTAAATGCCGATGCAATTTTAAAAGGCTTGGGTGTGCAATCTGCCGCCCAAAATCAAAAAAAGGCTGCAATCGAGCAGCAAGATACCTCATTGCTCAGCCCCGAAGCGGTTTGTATGCTGAATGCACTCACCGCAAAAGAACAGGGGTTGGAGCCTTTGGCCATTGCCACCGGTTTGAATACCGGGCAGGCTCTGGCAGCCCTGCTGGAACTGGAAGTAAACGGATTTGTCGTTTCCGGTGCAGGTGGGCAGTACCGACGCAGATAATCGGGTGGCGATTATGCGGTTGGCATAATCTGCCTTTACCCTATGCAAGGGAGAACACGAAACTATGTCAAAATTGGTTATTGTGGAGTCGCCTGCAAAGGCGAAAACCATTCGTAAATATTTAGGCGATGGCTACGAAGTTACCGCCAGCATGGGCCATATCCGTGATTTGCCCGCCAGTCAGCTGGGCATTGATGTGGAGCATGGCTATAACCCTCAGTACATCAACATCAAAGGCAAAGAAAAGCTCATCAAAGAGTTGAAAAGCGAAGCCAAAAAAGCAGACCAAGTATTTCTGGCAACTGACCCTGACCGCGAAGGTGAGGCAATCAGTTGGCACCTGGCACATCTGCTGGGGCTGAACATTGAAGATGCAAACCGTGTAACCTTTGGCGAAATCACCAAAAAAGGTGTTACCGAAGGCATGGCGCATCCCCGTGCCATTGATATTGACCTGTTCAATGCACAGCAGGCACGCCGCATTTTGGACCGTCTGGTGGGCTATAAATTAAGCCCGTTCCTGTGGCGTAAGGTTCGCCGTGGTTTGTCGGCAGGCCGTGTGCAAAGTGTTGCGGTTCGCTTAATTGTGGACCGTGAAAAGGAAATTGAGGACTTTAAGCCCGAAGAATACTGGAATCTGGATGCCGTACTTTC
The DNA here is from genome assembly GCA_944382775.1 of uncultured Allofournierella sp. Classification (GTDB taxonomy): domain Bacteria; phylum Bacillota; class Clostridia; order Oscillospirales; family Ruminococcaceae; genus Allofournierella. The sequence continues at coordinate 15,975 of CALWNI010000023.1, read as the reverse complement.
TCCGCCGTCCAGCCAGAAAAAGTTTACCGTACGTTTTTATGGCACTGCGGCAGGCAAAAAGATGGAGGTAAAAAGCGAGGCAGAGGCAACCGCCATTGTAAACGCATTGCAAGACAAGACGTATACCGTGGCAAAGCTGAACCGTGGCAGCCGCCGCAAGGTGCCTGCACCGCCCTTTATTACCTCCACCTTGCAGCAGGAGGCAAGCCGCCGTTTGGGCTTTACCGCAACACGCACCATGCGTGCCGCACAAACCCTGTACGAAGGCGTTGACATTGCGGGTCATGGCACCATGGGTCTGATTACCTATATGCGTACCGATAGCCTGCGTGTTTCGGACGAAGCAGTGGCAGGGGCAAAGGAATACATCACCGAAACCTACGGCGAACGCTATGTATGCCCCACAAAGCGCACCTATAAAAGCAAAAATGCCACCGCCGCGCAGGATGCCCACGAAGCGATTCGTCCCAGTATGCCTGCACTGACCCCCGAAGAGGCGGAAAAGAGCATCTCCGGCGATATTGCAAAGCTGTATCGTTTGATTTGGAGCCGCTTTATCGCAAGCCAGATGAGCGATTGCGAACAGGATACCGTTACCGCACACATCGAAGCCGGCGACTACCAGTTCCGTGCCAGTGGTTATGTGGTTACCTTTGAAGGCTTTACCGCTTTGTACGAAGAAGCCACCGATGAAAAAGAGAAAAAGGAAACCGCATTGCCGCCTTTGGAAGAGGGCCAGATGCTGAAACTGCGCTCGCTTACCCCTGAGCAAAAGTTTACCCAGCCGCCTGCTCGTTACACAGAAGCAACCCTCATTCGCGGCTTGGAAGAAAACGGCATCGGCCGTCCTTCCACCTATGCGCCCATTATCACCACCATCATCGACCGTGGTTATGTGGAGCGTGAGCAGAAAAAGCTAAAACCCACACTGTTGGGCCGCGCCATCAACGATTTGATGATGCAGGAATTCCCTGACATTGTTGACGTTACTTTCTCGGCAGGCATGGAAAAGAATCTTGATAAGGTGGAAAGCGGCAATGCCGATTGGCGCGAAACCATCGACGAATTTTACAAAGGATTCGCCGAAGCCTTAGAAAAAGCCGAAAAGGATATGGAAGGTAAAAAAATCAAGGTTCCCGACGAAGAAACCGACGAGGTTTGCGATAAGTGCGGCCGCAAGATGGTGATTAAAACCGGACGCTACGGCAAATTTTTGGCTTGCCCCGGCTTCCCCGAGTGTACCAATACCAAACGCTTGGTAAAGGATACCGGTGGCCGATGCCCCAAATGCGGCGGTCGCATGTTGCTGCGCAAGAGTGCAAAGGGCCGTGTATACTACGGCTGCGAAAACTACCCCAACTGCGATTTTATGACATGGGACGAGCCGGTTGCACAAACCTGTGATAAATGCGGTGCAACCCTGTTTAAAAAGGGCAGCCGCTTGTATTGTGCAAAAGACGGCTGTGGATTTGAGAAGCAGATTACCAAATAAAACGGAGAATTATGGAAAAACGAGTAAAAATTTTAGGTGCAGGCTTGGCAGGCTGCGAAGCCGCTTTGTGGCTTGCACAACACGGTGTGCAGGTGGATTTGTACGAGCAAAAGCCCAGCAAGTTTAGTCCTGCACACAAAAGCGAAGGATTTGCCGAGCTGGTATGTTCCAACAGCCTAAAGGCCGAGCGGTTGGACTCTGCATCGGGATTGCTGAAAGCCGAGATGAAGCTGCTTGGCTCCAACTTATTAAAGGCAGCCGAAACCGCCCGCGTTGCAGCAGGCGGAGCCTTGGCGGTAGACCGTGACATTTTCAGTGCTGCGGTAACCCAAATGGTAAAAGAGGAGCCGAACATTACCCTGCATACCGGCGAAGTAACTACCATTGACGAAAACACCTTGACTTTGGTGACAACCGGCCCCTTGACCGAGGGTGCCTTGGCGGAAGAAATCACCCGCTTAACCGGCGGCGATAAGCTGAGCTTTTATGATGCAGCAGCCCCCATTGTTACCGCCGAAAGCCTGAATATGGAAAAGGTCTTTGCTGCCAGCCGCTACGACCGCGGCGATGCGGATTATCTGAACTGCCCCTTTAACAAAGAGGAGTATGAGGCGTTCCATGCAGCGTTGGTCAGTGCCGAAAAAGCACCGCTGCATGATTTTGACGGCGAGCTTACCGTGTACGAGGGCTGTATGCCCATCGAGGTTATGGCAGGCCGTGGTGCCGATACCATGCGCTTTGGTCCGCTGCGTCCGGTAGGTTTGCGTGACCCCCGCACAGGGCATCGCCCTTGGGCAAACGTGCAGCTGCGCCGTGAAAATGCCGAGGGCACCTTATACAACATCGTTGGCTTTCAAACCAACCTAAAATTCGGCGAACAAAAACGGGTATTCTCCATGATTCCCGGTTTGGAACAAGCCGAATTTGTGCGCTATGGCGTAATGCACCGCAATACCTTTATCAATAGCCCCCACTTGTTAAATACAACCTTGAATTTAAAGGCATATCCTCAGGTGTATTTTGCAGGTCAGATTACCGGCTTTGAAGGTTATATGGAAAGTGCAGCCTGTGGATTGCTGGCAGCACGCAGCATTTTTGCAGTGTTGCAGGAAAAATCCCTGCCCGAGCTGCCCAATGTAACCATGTTGGGCCAGCTGGTTCGCTATATTACCAGCGAAAATAAGAACTTCCAGCCCATGGGTGCCAATATGGGCATTTTGCCCCCGTTGGAAACCCACATTCGTGATAAACGGGAACGCTATATGGCGGTTGCACAGCGTGCTGTGCAGGCCATGGAGCTTTGGGCAGAACAAACCAAATAACCCAACGTACAGGCATATCCCAAGGTATGCCTGTGCGATGGCAACAGAATGAAAGGAAGTGCACAAATCATGAAAATTATTCTGGACGCAATGGGCGGCGACAATGCCCCCCATGAAATCCTAAAGGGTGCCGCAGCAGCGGTTGCATCGTTTTGGCCGGAATTGGAAGTGATTGCGGTGGGCGATGCGGATGCCATTGCCGCGGCGGCAAAAGAGATGAATCTGGGCCTGGAGCACATTGAAATTGTGCATGCGCCGGAAGTAATTTCCATGTGCGATGAGCCGGCAAAGGCAGTGCGTCAGAAAAAGAACTCCAGCATGGTAGTTGGTTTGCAGATGCTGGCAGAAGGCAAGGGCGATGCCTTTGTATCGGCAGGCTCTACCGGTGCACTTCATGTGGGCACAAGCCTGATTGTACGCACCATAAAAGGGGTAAAACGGCCTGCATTGGCCACCGTAATTCCCGGTGTAAGCCCCTTTTTGCTGCTGGACTGCGGCGCCAACGTGGAATGTCGCCCCACCATGCTGGAAGCATTCGGCGTAATGGGCAGTGTATATATGGAAAAGGTCATGGGCGTTGCCAAACCTCGGGTTGCACTGGTCAACAACGGTGCCGAGGAAACCAAGGGCACACCCACCTATGTGGAAGCCCATGCCCTGTTAAAGGCGAATCCGTCCATTCACTTTGTGGGCAACGTGGAACCCCGCGATATTCCTGCAGGCGTGGCTGACGTGGTGGTTGCGGATGGCTTTACCGGCAATGTGGTGCTGAAACTCACCGAAGGTTTGGCAAAATATTTTGGCGGTAAAATCAAAGAGCTGTTCAAAAGCGGATTGGGCGGAAACATGGCCTATCTGTTGGTGAAAAACGGCGTGTCGGAGTTTAAAAAGAGCATGGATGCCGATGAATACGGCGGTGCGCCTTTCTTGGGTGCGGCAAAGCCGGTCATCAAAGCACACGGCTCTTCCAACGCACGGGCCATTCATCAGGCCATTCGGCAGGCAAAATTATGCGTAGAAAATGACTTGTGTGGCGTTATGGCAAAAAACCTTGCCACAGACAAAGAAGAAGGGGAAAAACCATGCATCAGCTAGAAACCATTATTGGCTATACCTTTAAAGACCCCACATTGCTGGAAACTGCATTGACACATACCAGCTTTGCCAACGAGAGCAAAACCCCCATTAGCCACAACGAACGGTTGGAGTTTTTGGGCGACAGCGTGCTTTCCATTGTGGTGGCAGACTACCTGTTTCATCAGTGGAAAGACCGCCCCGAAGGTGAGCTGACCCGTGCCCGTGCCAGCCTGGTATGCGAAAGTGCTCTGCATGAGTTTGCAAAGGAAATTGAACTGGGTAAATTTTTACGCTTGGGCAAAGGCGAAGAGCGCGGCGGCGGCCGCAACCGCCCCAGTGTGGTTTCGGATGCGTTTGAAGCCCTGATTGCTGCCCTTTATCTGGATGGCGGCATCGAGGTGGCACGCAAGTTCATTTTGCCCTTTATTACCGAGGGCAAAACCGCAGAAGCGGACTACAAGACCCAGCTGCAAGAGGTCATTCAGCAAAATCCCGAAGAACGCTTGCGCTATGAATTGGAAGGCGAGGAAGGCCCCGACCACGACAAGCGGTTTAAAATGGCGGTCTATCTGAATTCCAATGTGATTGGCCGCGGCATAGGCCACAGCAAAAAAGCAGCGGAGCAAGCCGCAGCAAAAGAAGCATTGCGTTTAATGGGGCTGGTGCAATAAGCATTGTGCCGCAAAAATAGTGCAGCAAACCCCTATTGCAGGAGACATGTATGGTTTTAAAAGAACTTGAAATACAGGGCTTTAAAAGCTTTCCTGACCGGATTAAAGTACCCATCGACCGGGGCATTACTGCCGTGGTTGGCCCAAACGGTTCGGGAAAAAGTAATATATCCGATGCCATTCGCTGGGTTCTGGGCGAAACCAGCAGCCGCCAGCTGCGCGGTTCCGGTAAAATGGAAGACGTTATCTTTGGTGGTACACAAACCCGTGGTGCCATGGGTTTTGCCAGCGTTAACCTTACGGTGGATAACTCAGACCGCCGCATTGACGTAAACGCAGACGAAGTGGTCATTGGTCGAAAGTATTACCGTAGTGGCGAAAGCGAATATTCCATCAACGGGCAAAATGTCCGCCTAAAAGATATTTATGAGCTGTTTTTGGATACCGGCTTGGGTCGCGATGGGTATTCCATCATCGGTCAGGGCCGTATTGCAGAAATTGTGGGCGCAAAAAGTGCCGAACGCCGCGAAATCTTTGAAGAGGCCAGCGGCATTTCCCGTTATCGGTATCGCAAAAACGAGGCAGAGCGTCGCTTGGCCAGCGCCGAGGACAATCTGGAGCGTTTGCGAGATATCTTAGACGAGTTGCAAAGCCGCGTGGAGCCTTTGGAAAAAGAAAGCAAAAAGGCACAGCAGTTTTTAGAGCTTGCACAAAAACGCAAAGAGCTGGAAGTAACCCTTTGGGTAGACAGCGTAAAAACTGCCAAAGACACCATGCGCGACCAGCAGCGCCGCTATGAAACGGCAGAATGTGATTACAATCGCCTGACCGAAGAAATTCAGGCAATTGATGCGGAAACCGAAGAAATTCGCAACGAAATGACACGCCTCACGCTGGAGGTGGAGCAGTACAATGCAGAAATTCGTTCCATTACCGAAGAAATTGCAGGCAGCGAAAGCCGAATTGCGGTTTTGAAAAACGACATTCAGCACAACGAAACCACCATTCGCGAATTGAAGGAAGAGATTGAGCAAAGCGATGCCGGCAAAGAAAACTTTACGGCACAAATCGAAGAGCACAGACAGCGAACCCGTGAAATTCGGGAGCAGATGGCAGAAATGGACCGGCGGATTCAAGAGCTGGAAGGAATGCTGCGCCGCATTTTGGCAGAAAATGCGGCAACGGGAGAACGCCGTGGTGTTGTAACCGGAATTTTGGCACAGCTAACCCAACAGCAAACCCAAGAAAAGGTACGAGCTGCCAGCTGCCAAAGTGCGGCGGATACAGCAGAACACCGCTTGGCAGCACTGCGAAATGACCGTGGACAAGCGGACGAGGCGGTTCAGCGGTTGGAAACCGAATACGCCGACACCAAAGTTTACTTACAAAAAGTACAGGAAACCGTAACCCGTTTGGCGAACATACAAAATGGTTTGCAGTTAAAATTAAACGGTCGCCGTGCCCAGCTGGAAGAGGCCGATGCGGCATACCAGCAAAGCACCCGCCATTTGGAGTCGGCACAGCAGCGGCTGCACCTGCTCAAAGATTTAGAGCGCAGCATGAATGGCTATCAGCACAGCGTTAAAACGGTAATGCGTGCGGCACAAAATCATCGCCTGCGAGGCATCATCGGCCCGGTAAGTACCATTTTAACGGTAAAACCAGGGTACGAAGTTGCCATTGAAACCGCACTTGGTTTTGCATTGCAAAACATTGTTGTGGATGGCGAAAACGCAGCAAAGGCCGCCATGGCATTTTTGCGGGATGAGCGTGCCGGTCGTGCCACCTTTTTACCACTGGATACGGTAAAGGGCACCCATTTCGATGCCTCCCGCCTGTCCGGCAGTGCAAAAGTTGCTTCGGATTTGGTACAGTACGATTCCAAATACGACAACATTGTGGCAAACTTATTGGGCCGCATTATTGTGGTGGATGAAATCAATGAAGCAAGTCGGGTTGCTCGCTCGTTAGATTATCGAAACCGCGTGGTTACAACCGACGGTCAGGTCATCAATGCGGGCGGTTCCTTTACCGGTGGTAGCGTAAGCCAGTCCGCCGGTTTGTTTAGCCGAAAACAGGAAATTGAAGAGCTGGAAAAAAAGCTGTCCAACTTGCAGGCAAAACAACAAAAAGCAGAAGAAGCTGCCGCAAAGTTAAAGGCGGAAGTGGAAGCACTGGCGGCGGAAATTACCGCCACATCCAGCGAAGCCATTACCGCAGGCGGCGACAAAATTCGTGCTGAAACCGAATTGCGCCGCATCGAAACCGCATTGAGCCAAGCAAAGGCGGCAGGCGAACTGCAACAGGCGGAAGAGGAAAAACTCGCCGCACAAATTGCGGAAAATCGAGCTGCTATGCAGACAGCGCAGCAAGAAGAAATTCGGCTGGCGAGCGAGATTCAAAAGCTGGAAGAGGAATTGGTGCAGCTGGCAGGCAACGATGACAGCTTTTTGACCACCCGTGCCCAGCTTTCCGAAGAGCTGAGCGAGCAGCGTATGGCACGTTTGGCGGCCGAAAAAGATATCGGACTGCATCAAGCGGCCATTCGTGAACTGGAAAGCCGCCACGGTGAAAGCGACCAGCGCAACCGCACCCTGCGGGAAACCATTCTGCGCTTGGAGCAATCCAACCAACAGCACTTGGCAGACATTGAGGCCATTGGCAAAACAAGAGAAGAAAATGCACAGCGCATCAAAGAAAAAGAAACCGCAATTCGCCAAGCGGCAGAACTGCGGATTCAAAAGGAAGGCAGCGTAAGCAAACAAAGCCAGCAGCAGCGTGCTATTTCCGACCAGCGCGAAAAAATGAGCCAGGAAATGGCCCGTTTAAAAGAACGCAAAGCCAACGCCGAAAAAGAATACGACGATGTGATTGCAAAATTGTGGGAAGAATACCAGTTGACCATGAGCGAAGCGCAGGGTATGTGCGTGCCCTTTGAAAATGTTATGGAACTGCGCCGTCAGGTGCAGGAAACCCGCAACCGCATTCGCTCGCTGGGCAATGTAAACGTGGGTGCCATTGAAGAGTACCAAGAGGTATACCAGCGGTACCAGTTCTTAAAGGAACAGGTAAACGACGTGGAAAAGAGCAAAGCGGAACTCATGCGAATGATTCACGAGCTTTCCACCGAAATGAAAAATCTGTTCAGCCAAAGCTTTGCCGAAATCAACCGCAACTTTAGCCGTATTTTTGCGGAATTATTTGGCGGCGGTACGGCAACCCTTCGTCTGGAAGACGAAGACAATGTGCTGGAAAGCGGCATTGAAATTCAGGTTGCGCCGCCCGGTAAGGTTATTAAGAATCTGGCGGCACTGTCCGGCGGTGAACAGGCATTGGTTGCCATTAGCATTTATTTTGCAATTTTGGCAGTTAATCCGGCACCGTTCTGTATTCTGGACGAAATCGAGGCTGCATTGGACGATGTAAACGTAGCCCGCTATGCACAATATCTGCGCCGCATTACCGAGGATACGCAGTTTATTGTAATTACCCACCGCCGCGGCACCATGGAGGCTGCCGATGTTCTGTATGGTGTTACCATGCAGGAAGACGGTGTATCAAAATTATTGCGTTTAAACCTGGAACAGGTGGACGCGTCGCTGGTTTCGTGATATAAAAGAAAAGAAGAATTTGAGCAACGCCACCGCTGCTTGAAGAGCAAAATCATAAGGGGTGAACAGGGAATGGGTTTTTTCAGCCGTAAAGAAAAAAAAGAAAAGATGGATCAAGGCCTTGCAAAAACCAGAAAAGGCTTTTTTGCCAGCATTTTTGAAATGCTGAATGCCGGTGATATTGACGATGCCATGTACGATGACCTGGAAGAGCAGCTGATTTTAGCCGACACAGGTGCCGACGAGGCAACCCGTTTGGTGGAGGAACTGCGTACACGGGTTAAGAAAGAGCGAATCAAAACCGCAGCCGATGCGTTAAAGGCATTAAAAGATATCATCCGCCAAGAGCTGGATGCAGAAGACGAGATGAACATGTCGGGCCGCCCGGCGGTTATTTTGGTCATCGGCGTAAACGGCGTTGGTAAAACCACCAGCATTGCCAAGCTGGCAAAACTGTACAAAGACCAGGGCAAGCGTGTTATGGTAGCAGCCGGCGATACCTTCCGTGCTGCTGCGGCAGAACAGTTAAGCATCTGGGCAGGCCGTGTGGATGTTCCGGTGGTAAAGCACTCCGAAGGCGCAGACCCGGCAGCGGTTATTTTTGACGCAGTGCAGTCCGCGGCAGCACGCGGATACGATATTGTAATCTGCGATACAGCAGGCCGTTTGCATAACAAACAGCATCTGATGAACGAGCTGGCAAAAATCAGCCGCAGTGTTCACAAGGCTTGTCCCGATGCCAGTGTGGAAAGCCTGCTGGTATTGGATGCTATTACCGGTCAAAATGCCATCAATCAGGCTTCGCAGTTTGTTAGCGCAGCCAATGCCACCGGCATTATCCTCACAAAGCTGGACGGAACCGCAAAGGGCGGCTCTGTCATCAGCGTAAAGCAAAAACTGGGCTTACCGGTACGCTTTGTGGGCGTGGGTGAAGGCGTAGACGATTTGATGGAGTTTTCGGCAGAAGACTTTGTGGATGCACTGTTTGCAGAAAATTAAAAGGAGAACATCATGCTGATTTGCGCTGCAACCGGAAATGCCGGAAAATTAAAAGAAATTCGCCGTATTTTAGAGGCACAGGGCCACACGGTAAAAAGCCAAAAGGAACTTGGCATTGTGCTGGAGCCGGACGAAACCGGCACCACATTTGCCGAAAATGCGCTGATTAAAGCAAAAGAAATCTGCCAGGCAAGCGGTTTGCCCACCTTGGCAGATGATTCTGGTTTAATGGTAGATGCCCTGAACGGCGCACCGGGTGTGTACAGTGCCCGATACTGTGGCCGCCATGGCGACGATGAAGCCAACAACGACAAACTTCTTGCAGAGCTGGCAGAGGTTCCGCAGGAGAAGCGAACTGCAAAGTTTGTTTCGGCTGTGTGCCTGTATCTGCCCAGCGGCAAACAGGTTACCTATCTGGGCGAGTGCCCGGGTTTTATCACCTTTGAGCGCAAAGGGGACAAGGGATTTGGCTACGACCCCCTGTTTGTGCCGGAATATGTGGGCTTAGAGCAGGGCGGTGTGGCACAAAATACCCAGCACCGCACCTATGCCGAGCTGGAAGCCTTTGAAAAGGACGCCATTAGCCACCGCGGCAAAGCAATGGCTTTGCTGGATGAGCATCTGGCAGAATTTTTGCAGCAAGCCGGCGAGCAATGAGAAAAAAATAAACGAGATTAGTTAAGGAGAACACTATGCTTACCAGTAAACAACGTGCAGCCCTGCGTGGCGCCGCCAACACCCTAGACCCTGTATTTCAGGTAGGAAAGGGCGAAATTGACGAAACCTTGATCAAGTCCACTGCGGACTGCTTGGCAGCACGCGAGCTGATTAAAATGAAGGTTTTGGAAACCAGCATGTATAATGCAAAGGAGGCCGCTGCTATTTTGGCAGAGGCAACCGGTGCCGATGTGGTGCAGGTAATCGGCTCTAAATTTGTACTGTTCTTACAGAAAAAGAAAGAGTCTAAATTTGCCGACTTGCTGAAAGCAGCACGATAAGCGGCAACAATATGGGGATTCGCTGTACAAGCCAAAGGCATTGGAGGAAACAGGTATGAAAGTATTGCTGTTTGGAGGAACCTTCGATCCGCCACACAATGGGCATATTCATTTGTTAAAAAGTGCAATGGATGCCGTTATGCCGGATAAAGTGATTGTTATGCCGGCAGGAATTCCGCCCCATAAGGCGGCCAGTGCAACACCGGGCAGCATACGGCTTAAAATGTGCCAATGCTTTTTGGGGCTTCACCCAAATTTAGAGGTGTCGGACTGGGAGATTTTGCAGGGCGGAAAAAGCTATACCATTGACACAATCAATATGCTACAGCGCACCTATCCCCATGCGCAACTTTATGTAAGCATCGGCAGCGATATGCTTACAACCTTTACCCAATGGAAAGACTGGCAGTGCATTTTACAAAAAGCGGTATTGGTGGTGCAAAGCCGCTATAATGGCGACTGTGCACAGTTGCAGCAGGCGGCCGATGCACTGAGAGCAGTAGGCGGACAAATTGTGTTTGCAAAAGCAGCGGCAGTTCCCGTTGCGTCCAGCGATGTGCGTGCGGGAATTTTGGGCAAAGAGGTGTTGCCGCTTTTGGTGCAACAGGTGGCACAACAATATCATTTGTATGGAAGGTAAAAGGACTATGGACGTAAAACAAGCCAAACAGATGGTAAAGGCCAGCCTTTCGACTAAGCGATACAAACATACCGTTAATGTGAAAAAGGCAGCGGTTCATCTGGCTAAAAAATACGGCGCAGACCCCGAAAAAGCGGCACTTGCCGCATTGCTTCACGATGCAGTAAAAGAGCGCAGCAAAGAGGAATTGTTGCAGATATTACAAGACAATGCTATAATAGCACAAAATGCGCAAAACAGCCCTGCGCCGGTTTGGCATGGCGTATGTGCGGCAATTTTGGCGCAAACACAGTGGGGCATTACCGACCCTGAAATCATCAGCGCAATTCGGTGCCATACCACGGGCAAGCCCGGTATGTCAAAGCTGGATAAAATTATTTATCTAAGCGATATGATTAGTGAGGAACGGGATTATCCCGAAGTTTACGAATTGCGGCAACTTGCGGAACAAGATTTGGATTTGGCTGTATGTACAGCTGTAGAAAAGAACATTGGCTGGATGCGTGAGTGCGGAAAAACCATTGACCCACTTTCATTGCAAGCATACGAAGATTTAAAACAACAAGTGCAGAAAGCCAAGCAAGAGATGGAGGGCACATGCCATGAATGAACCCAGACAGCCTAGAAAACTTAATACCAATGCGGCGTCCGGCGCAGCATCCGGCCGTAAAATTAACCGAAGCACTTCGGCAACCGGGCAGGCGCGCACAACCTACCGTGCACCAAGCAGTTCCGGTGCATCGCGCAATACATCGGCACAGCGTTCCGGCTATGTGTACCGTGCTTCCAGTGGCGCAAACGGTACAACCCAACGCACGGTACAGCGTTCCGCAGCTCAGCAGCGCACCACACAGCAAACCAATACACGCCGTGCAGCGTCTGCACAACCTCAAAAGAAAAAGCGCAGCCCATTAAAGGTAGCATTGCTCAGTTTGCTGAGCCTGCTTATGGTGTTGTGCATTGGTCTGTTTGGGTTGTATCAGTGGGTGGTACGCAGCATTAGCCCCGATGGCGGCGCACCTACTCTGAGCCAGTTAATCAATACCCCAAATGAATTTAGGGGCGATGTGGTCAACATTTTGGTTTGCGGCATCGACTACGAAGAGGGACGAGCTTATTCAAACGACCCCACATCAAACGACGGCATGACCGATATGATTATGTACGTAAACTTTGATGTTAAAAATAAAAAAATCAATATGCTGCAAATTCCCCGTGATACCTATGCAGGTGAAAAATACAGCACCGGCGGAACCGGAAAAATTAACGCCATTGCATTAAAAAATGATGGTGTAAGCACCTTGGCACAGGTAATCAGCGAGCAGTACAAGCTGCCCATCGACTATTATCTAACCATCGACATGCAGTCGCTGAAAGAGATTGTGGATCTGTTTGGTGGCATCGAGGTATACATTCCGCAGGAAGTTGCCGACGGCAAGGGCAGCTATCTGCCAGCCGGTCTGCATAACTTGGATGGCGATTCGGCAGAATTTTTGGTGCGTAACCGCCACGGTTCCGGCTATGCACAGGGTGATATTGCCCGTTTGGACATGCAGCGTTATTTCTATCAGGGCCTGTTTAAGCGCATTCGCACTGCTACAGTATGGGATTTGGCAAAACTGATGCCGGTTGTATTGAATTACATTACCACTGATATTCCCGGTAATACTCTGATAAGCTTGGGTGTAAGTTTCTTAAAGGTTGATAGTGCCAATATTATGATGTGTAAGGTTCCCACCTACAATGCGGCACAATATTATAACGGCAATGCGGTTCAGGTGTGCGATACCACAAAAACGCTGGATTTGATTAACACTTACTTTATGACATACGGTACACCGGTAAGCAGCTTGGATGTGCCCACCCTGCCCACAGCCGGTTCTTCCAGTGATGCAAATGTGCAGTACATGGGCCAGCTGGATAATCAGGCAGACGGCACCACCGACGAGGCCGCTTAATCCGCAGCCATATAAAAGATGTAACGTCTGAACCGCAAGGCAAAGATGCGAAAGGAGCAAATAGAATGGAAAGTTTACAGCTGGCAACCAGCATTGCAAAATTGCTGGATACCAAAAAAGCTGACAATGTAAAGGTACTGAAAGTGCGTGACTTAACCGTATTGACTGATTACTTTGTAATTGCAAACGGTACTTCCAGCACCCATGTAAAAAGCTTGGCAGAAGAAGTAGAGTTTCAAATGGAGCAGCAGGGCGTTAAGGTTCTGCGCAGCGAAGGCTACGACTCGAAAAACTGGATTCTGCTGGACTATGGCACCGTAATTGTGCATGTATTCTACCCGCAGGCTCGTGATTTTTACGATTTAGAGCATCTGTGGGCCGATGCCGAAGAATGCAACATTGAGTTTGACGCCCCGCAGGGCGAATGAATCCGCAACAAAGCCAGCCTGTAAAACGGGCTGGCTTTGGGTGGTTCTAAGGGCTCGCATTCCTGTGTTGTTTTAAATTTTTGTTGGAGTTGATATCAGGTGAAGTACGATTTTAAAGCCATCGAAAGCAAGTGGCAAAAAGTCTGGGCAGATGAAAAAACATTTGCCGCTAAAATTGACCATGCAAAACCCAAGTTCTATGCTTTGGTTGAGTTTCCCTATCCCAGCGGACAGGGCCTGCATGTAGGCCATCCCCGCAGCTATACTGCACTGGACATTGTATCCCGTAAAAAGCGTTTGGCAGGCTACAATGTGCTGTATCCCATGGGCTGGGATGCATTTGGTTTGCCCACCGAAAACTTTGCGATGAAGCATCACATTCATCCCGAAATTGTTACCAAAAACAACGTGGCTCGCTTTAAAAGCCAGTTGCAGGCACTGGGTATCTCTTTTGACTGGGACCGTGAAATCAATACCACCGACCCCAGCTACTACAAGTGGACCCAGTGGATTTTCCTGCAAATGTTCAAGCACGGCTTGGCATACAAAAAGGAAATGAGCGTAAACTGGTGTACTTCCTGTAAGGTTGTATTGGCAAACGAAGAGGTAGTAAACGGCAAGTGTGAGCGTTGCGGCGGTGATGTAGTACACAAGGTAAAAAGCCAGTGGATGCTGAAAATTACCGCTTATGCCGACCGTTTGATTGACGACCTGGACGGTTTGGATTTTGTTGAGCGTGTTGCAACCCAGCAAAAGAACTGGATTGGCCGTTCTACCGGTGCCGAGGTAACCTTTACCACCACAACCGGCGACGAGCTGACCGTTTACACCACCCGCTGTGACACCCTGTTTGGTGCAACTTACATGGTAGTAAGCCCCGAACATGCGCTGGTAAACCAGTGGCTGGAGAATGGCACCATTCAAAACGGTGACGCTGTGCGCGCATACCAAGAAGAAGCTTCTCGCAAGAGCGACTTTGAGCGCACCGAGATGAACAAGGAGAAAACCGGCGTTCAGCTGGAAGGCGTAAAGGGCATTAACCCTGTAAACGGCAAGGAAATTCCCATCTTTATTTCGGATTACGTTCTGGCTACTTACGGCACCGGTGCCATTATGGCAGTACCTGCCCACGATACCCGTGACTATGAGTTTGCCAAGGTATTCGGCTTGCCCATTGTAGAGGTTGTAAAGGGCGAGGGCGAAAGCAATCTGGAGCAGGAAGCCTTTACCGACGTTGCCACCGGCACCTTGGTAAACAGCGGATTCCTGGACGGCCTGTCCGTTGCCGATGCCAAGAAAAAGATGATTGAATGGCTGGAGCAGGAAGGCAAAGGCTATGCAAAGATTAACTTTAAACTGCGTGACTGGGTCTTCAGCCGTCAGCGTTACTGGGGCGAGCCCATTCCCATGGTTCATTGTGAGAAGTGCGGCTGGCAGCCTCTGCCCGAAAGCGAGCTGCCCTTGAAGCTGCCCGAAATCAATGACTTTGAGCCCGGCGAGGGCGGCGAAAGCCCCTTGGCTCGTCATACCGAGTGGGTGAACACCACCTGTCCCTGCTGCGGCGGTGCTGCAAAGCGTGAAACCGATACCATGCCCCAGTGGGCAGGTTCTTCCTGGTACTTCCTGCGTTACATGGACCCCAACTGCGATACCGCACCGGTAAGCAAAGAGGCCGTTGAGTACTGGGGCCCGGTAGATTGGTACAACGGCGGTATGGAGCATACCACCTTGCACCTGCTGTACAGCCGCTTCTGGCACAAATTCCTGTACGACATCGGCGTAGTGCCCACCAAGGAGCCTTACAAGAAGCGTACCAGCCACGGTATGATTCTGGGCGAAAACGGCGAAAAGATGTCCAAGAGCCGCGGCAACGTAATCAATCCGGATGACGTGGTTGCCGAATACGGTGCCGACACCTTGCGCCTGTACGAGATGTTCATTGGCGACTTTGAAAAGGCTGCCCCCTGGTCCACCAATTCCATCAAGGGCTGTAAGCGTTTCTTGGATCGTTTGTGGGCAATGGGCGACATGATTGTACCCGGCGAGGGCTATCGTCCCGAGCTGGAAACCAGCTTCCACAAGACCATCAAAAAGGTTGGCGAAGACATCGAAGTGCTGAAGCACAATACCGCAATTGCTGCCATGATGAGCCTGCTGAACGAACTGTACAGCGCAGGCGGTGCAACCAAGGACGAACTGAAAACCCTGTTGATTTTGGTAAATCCCTTTGCACCCCATATCACCGAAGAAATGTGGCAGCTGCAAGGCTTTGAGGGTCAAATTGCACAGGCACAGTGGCCCGCTTACGACGAAGCCAAGTGCGTAGACAGCACCGTTGAAATTCTGGTTCAGGTAAACGGCAAGCCCAAGGCACGTTTGCAGTTGGCACCCACCCTGTCCAACGACGAGATGCTGGCTGCTGCAAAAGCCGATGCCGGTGTTGCTGCCATGATGGAGGGAAAAACAGTGGTAAAAGAAATTGTTGTTCCCGGCAAGCTGGTGAATATCGTAGTTCGCTAAGCGATTTTTGGCGAATATTAAGGATTACTGTTAACACTTTTGACTTGAGCGGGGAAAACAAAAAATTCCCTGGTCTTCAAATCAGAAAAGTTTTGAATTTGGTAAGATTTTAGTTGACAGAACTAACTGGGGCATAGTATAATCGATATGTTGAATACCCTATTGTAAGGGATAAAGCAACTAAACTCCTGCCTCAGGTCCAAGGGAGGGAATAAGATGTCGGAAATTCGTGTCAAGGACAACGAGTCGCTGGAGAGCG
>CALWNI010000022.1 GCA_944382775.1 uncultured Allofournierella sp. | reverse complement strand
GAGCCGGAACCAGAGCCGGAAGTAACCCCAACTCCGGAAGTAACTCCCATACCGGAACAACAACCAACCGATGCCCCCACTCCGATTCCCACACAAGTGGTAGACCAACTACCCACAGGAAACGAGTGATTCGCGGCATAAATGTATGATTGCAATAGGCCGGGCTGTATAATACAGTCCGGCTGTTTTTGAATAAGAAAGGAAACCCATTCATGCCAGAAGGATACATTAAAAAAGGAATAGGCGGCTTTTATTATGTACAATGCGGCGAACAGTTGTTGGAATGCAAGGCAAAAGGCATCTTTCGCAAACGGCGTATCACACCGGTAGCAGGCGACCGGGTGGTGGTATCGGCAGAACAGGGCGGCAATGTAATTGAAGAAATCAAACCCCGCCGCAATGTTTTTGTGCGTCCGCCCATTGCAAATTTAGATGTACTATTTATTGTAGCAAGCACAACTCAGCCGGTTCCCAGTACACTGGTTTTGGATAAACTAACCGCCATTGCAGTAGACAAAGAGGTTCGTCCGGTATTGGTGTTTACCAAAGGCGATTTGGCAAGCACCGAAAAACTGCTGGCAGCCTATGAAAAATCCACACTCACCACCATTGTGATAGACCATGCAACAGGCAAAGGCTTGGATGAAATCAAAGAGCTGATTCGGGGCAACTTGTGTGCATTTTGCGGTAACTCCGGTGTTGGCAAAAGCACCTTGTTGAATGCTCTTATGCCGGAACTTGCACAGCAAACCGGCGACATCAGTCAAAAGTTGGGGCGTGGTCGCCATACAACCCGCGAAGTTGAAATTTTCGAAGCCTTTGGCGGTTATGTGGCCGATACCCCTGGTTTTGCCAGCTTGGATACCGAAAAAGCCTGTTACATTCCAAAAGAAAATCTTCAATACGCCTTTCCTGAATTTGAACCGTACATTCCCAGTTGCAAATTTACCGGATGCGCTCACCGAAGCGAAAAAGGCTGTGCCGTTTTGGCAGCCTTGGAAGCAGGCGAAATCTCGCAGACACGGTATGACAGCTATGCCACAATGTACGATGAAGTAAAGAATATTAAAGATTGGGAGCTGCACTAATGCGTTGTGTCATCATATCGGCTGGTTCGGTAGCGCCTTGCTTAAAAGAGCAAATTCGTGCGGATGATGTTATCATTGCCTGTGATGCCGGATATAAAAATGCCGAAAAGCTGGGGGTAAAACCACAGATTATTCTTGGCGATTTTGACAGTGCACCGGTTCCGCAACGGTCGGATGTGCTGATTCTGCCCCGTGTAAAAGATGATACCGATACCCACTATGCGGCAAAGTTAGCGGTGGAAAAAGGCTTTCAATCGGTGTTAATGCTGGGGGCCTTGGGCGGCGCACGGCTGGAGCATACACTGGCAAACCTATCCACTGGCCTGTGGCTTTGCAAACAGGGCATTCAGGTTTGCATTATGGACGAACATAGCCGAATTCAATTTTTGCAATCGGGTCAAACACTGTATTTGCCCCATGAGCCGCAAGAGTATTACTCGGTTTTTCCGGCAGAAGGCAGAGCCGAAGGTGTTTGCCAAACCGGTGCAAAGTATTGCTTGCAGAATGCAATTCTAACAGCGGAATATCCGCTTGGCGTCAGCAATGAAACCGAGCAAGGCGGTGCTACCATTACCGCAGGAAACGGCGCACTCATGGTGATTTGCACCCGAAAAGATAATCAAACGAATGCTACATTCTAAAAACCAAGCACAAAAACCTGCACAAGTGGATATACTGGAATAGATTCCAGAATCCAATGTGTTGCAAGGAGGGTATGGTTATGCAAATTGTTGTAGTAAAAAGCCCCAAATGTTTGGCAGGTATTTTGCGTGCGGTTTTTAAAATTAAAAAGTAAAGCAAGCAAAAAAGAGCGGTGCGAACAGCACTGCTCTTTTTGCTTTATTGGCTTGCAAATAAACGCTTTTTTGCCCATAAGATCAAGGGTTAAAAAAATACAGAAAAACATGAAAAAAGATGTTGAAAAAAACTTTTTTTACTGTATCATATAACGAGAGCATAAAAGGAAAGGAGTTCGTTATGGCCAAGAAAATATCCAAAAAGCAAATTGTGAAACGGGTAGTAGCCGGCACAGCCATTTTATTGGCTTTGGCAAACCCCATTAACACAATTGCACTTGCATTGGCAGAAGGTAAAGACACTGCAAGCAGTCAAACAAACAACAGCGATAATTTAAATGAATCGGTATCGCTTGATGTACAACAAGAGCGTACCGAAGATATAGAAGAAATCACCGGTGTATCGGTGGAACAAATGCAAGAGGATTTTCTTGCCGCAACCGAAAATGCAACCGAAGCTATCATTGAACAGCCGGATGTTGCCCTGTTTTCGTTATCGCAAAACAGCGATTATCTGTATCTTTCGGATATTGCATACGATGCCAGTTCAGCGGCACCTTACGGCGGCATTAAAGTTAATAAAAATGTCAACGGCGACCTAATTGCACTTTTGGTAAATGGGGAAAAGGTTACCTTTCAAAAAGGTCTTGGTGCTCATGCAACCTCCAACATAATTTACGATGTTGAAGCCTATACACAAGAATATCCCATTCTGGATACCTATATGGGCGTTGATGCTTGCCAAAGCGGCAAGGGCGAAGTAAAATTCACCATCTACGGTTCCAACGATAAGTCGAAATGGGACGTTCTCTATGCGCCGGATTCCGTTACATCCGGCAATGAGGCAATTCATGCACATATCGATGTATCGGCTTACAAATACATTAAGCTGCATGCAAACCAATGGGGCGTTGACTATAACGACCATGCGGTATATGGTGGCTTAAAGCTGGTAAGTAAAGATTATGATGCAAGCGGTGCGGTATACCAAGGCATTAAAACACTGGAAGAATACGATGCCGAGCTGTCAAAAAATACTGCCGAGTATAACTATACCAATAACAAGAAAACAGTTCTAAAGCGTGAATTGGTAAGACGTATTGGCTACCAAAACCTGCAAAATGCGTATCTGGAAAACAAAGAAGATATGGACAGCATGCTGAACTGGCTGTTTAATGATACCGATGCGTTGGAACTGTTTATCGAAGCGGGCGATTATTTTAGCGGCAACGGATATAAAGCAATCACAACATTGAATGCTTTGTACGCCACATATAAAGACGATATGTCTACCCCCATTTATAAAAAGATGTTGCTGGCTACCGCTGCGGCCTATTCCAGAGAGGTTCGCAACTATCTGGTTGACTACGGCGGATATAGCATTGCTTCCAATCCCATTGAGCGTTATCGCATTATGAAAAAGGTGTACGATAACGGCAGATTTGTAAGACAATCGGAATTTGAAAACTATCCCATGGAGTTAATTCGAGTGGTTATGGGTGCC
Source organism: uncultured Allofournierella sp. (assembly GCA_944382775.1). GTDB lineage: Bacteria > Bacillota > Clostridia > Oscillospirales > Ruminococcaceae > Allofournierella. Next base: position 23,378 of record CALWNI010000022.1, on the reverse strand, counting down.
CGACTTGCCGATGATGAGATTGAATGGCTGCGAAATTACATTGATGTTAAATATGGCAGCGATGTTACAAACTACTGGCGATACTGTGGATACGGTTATATCTGGTACAATAGCGGTAACTTAGGCAACTCGGCGTATTACAGCGCAGATAACTATGACAAGTGGAATACGAAGTATAAGTTTACCGGCACTGGCTTAGAACAAGGCCAAACATACGGTTATGGTACCGCAAATCTATCCCGTATTTGGATGATGATGGAAGCTGGCGGTATCTGTTGGGGTATTTCCGGTGTGGGTAACGCCGTTAATAATGTGCAGGGCATTGCATCGCTGCATACATATCAGCCCGGCCACGAAGCCGAAATGAGCTATCAGCAAGTAAACGGCAAAGGTACATGGGTAATGAACAACGATGTTGGCGGTTGGCAAACCTCCTTTACCCGCTGGGGCAGCACCACTTCCACAGAAGTTCGTCTACCCTTGCAGTGGGGCCAAATGGAGTTTAATAAACTGAACGGCGGCAATAACTCTACCTACATTCTTTTGGCACAGGATGCATTTAATAACTACGAGGCCTATAAGCAGTCCATGTACTATGCGTTGATTGCAAACAGCTACACCGATAAAAACAAAGAAGATGCATACAAAAAATCGCTGGAAGCCTATAACAAAAACGTTGATGCTACCTATGGTTTGATTAAGTATTACAGCTCGGTAGAAAGCACAAGCCAAGAAACATGGCTGGATCTTGCAACAACCATTGCAGAGGATTATAAGTTCTTCCCGGCACCTATGGTGGATCTGATGAATCAGGTAAAAAAGTATGTAACCAACGATACTTACGTTGCCCAGATTAACACCATGAAAACCCTGTCGCTGCAAAGAGCTGCAAGCGCAACAGCAAGCGACACAACCCAACCCAACGACTGCAAAAAAATTGCCAATTCTTTGCTGGGTTCTAATACAGTTGAGCTGGCTACCTTCTCTTTTAATGGTGAGTATGCAAATACGGTAAAGCTGAACAGCGTATACGATGATTCCAATTTGGCAATCCGCATTTCGCTGGATGGTGGACAAACCTGGCTGAAATTCAACGAACTTGGATTTGATAACGAGTATACCTCGGAACATGCTGTAAAACTAACCGATGAACAGGTGGCACAGATTACGGCGGAGAATGATATATTGGTGGGATTAATGGGTGTTCCTAAAGATACCAATTATCGCATTGATATTAAAGAAGGCAAAAAGCTTTCCGGCACAATTTATAAAAACGATGAAGAAAATGTGCTGGTGGGCGATATCGAAAGTCTGGAATACAGCACTGATGATGGAAACACCTGGCAGGATTATGTGGGTGGCCTGGAAAGTAACATTCGCTTTGAAGGCCGTCAGGTAGTAAAGTTCCGCTATAAGCCCCACAGTGTGTATTTGCAAGGCCCGATGGATCAGTATACCTTTACCGAGGATACCGATACCGAAACTTCCAAATATCTGCAACTGCGTCATGTTCAGTTGAAGGAGTTCTCTTCTCAGCAAAGTACCTCTGCCGACCACGCAGCAAAAAACTTAATCGACGGCAACGGAAATACCGCATGGCATACCAAATACAGCACATACGATGCCAAATATTATGTGGTTGAATTTGATAAAGTTCGCTACATTAACAAGCTTCGATATCTACCCGGTGGTTCAAACGGTCGTTTGCGTGCAGGTCAAATCTATACCAGCTTAGACGGTGAAAATTGGACATTGGCATATGAATTCAGTGGGTTGCAGAATAATGCAAACTGGCAAACCATAGACTTTGGTAAGAACCTGGAAGCTAAGTACATGAAAATTGTTGCCACACAAAACTACGGCAACTCGGAAGAAGAAGGAAAAATGTACTTCAGCGGTAAAATGCTTGAGTTTTATGAAGATACCACTCAAACATACCAGGTACAGCCTACCGTTGAATATTCTGAAACCAACCTTACCAATCAAAATGTAACAGCAACCTTGATTTTACCAGACGGATGCAAGGCCGATGTAACCGAATATGTATTTGAAGACAACGGTTCGTATGGGTTTGATTATTTTGATGCCGACGGCAAAATTCAAACAGTAGATGCAGTTGTTACATGGATTGATAAAGTTGCGCCTACAGCTCAGCTTACCTATTCAGAAGAAGGTTGGACTGCCAATGATGTTACTGCTTCTTTGAATGACATCAGCGAAGAAGTTACCTTCTTGGATGGTTCCAATGGTACTTATACCTTTACGCAAAACGGTACCTATACTTTTAGAATGCAAGATGCAGCCGGTAATGTTAGCGAATACCCTGCTACTGTGGTCTGGATTGATAAAGCACGTCCCAATGGCATTGCGTTGTTCTCGTTTGAAAGCAATGCAAACAATGCCGTAACCTCGGTAAGTCTGAATCTATCCGGTACACAAGCCCAGATTCTGAGTGTAAACGGTGATGCAGCAGACCAAAGCGGCATTATTACACAAAATGGTGTTTATACCTTCCGAATGCGTATGGCAGATACCGGCTATGAGTTTGAGTATACCGTTCATGTAAATTGCATCGGTATGCAAAAACCTGCACTTGCAAACGGCGAAAGCGATGAAAGCAATGTTGTTTTGGAAGGCGTTCCCGTGCCTACCGTTGCACCTACTGTAAAGCCAACGGCAAAGCCCACAGCAAAGCCGACCGCTCAGCCAACCGCTAAACCGACTGCCCAGCCTACGGCAAAGCCGAATGTACAAGCAACCGCAGAGCCCACGGCAAAGCCGAATGTGCAGGCAACCGCTCAGCCCACAGCAAAGCCGAATGTGCAGGCAACCGCTCAGCCCACAGCAAAGCCCAGTGTGCAGGCAACCGCTCAGCCTACTGCACAGCCTGACGCACAGGCAACCACACAGCCTGCGGCAAACGGTGTACAGGCAACTGCAGAACCCACCACAGAGGGAAGTTCTGTTGTAATTAGTGTTCATCCCAATGCTACAGATAAACCCGATGCACAAGATGAGCAAAAAGAAGAAACCGAAGCACAGCAAGATGTTTCTCAGTCGACAAGTTCTTCCGATGACAGCACGGAATCCAATTCCACATCGGAAGCCACCGAAACAAGTGCAGAGAAGCCCGGCAAAGGAATTGTTCCCATCGTTGTAGGGGGATCGATTATCGGCTTGTTGGGAATTGGTCTTCTTCTGGTGAAAAAGTACTCGTTTTTCGGCTTCTTCCAACGGTTTTAAAATGACACAAAAACCAAATAGAAAAAGAAAATAGAATACACACTATAAAAGAGCGGAGTTCTTATTGCATAGAACTCTGCTCTTTTTCTTAACTAAGATTTCATTGGTCGTCTGTTTTTACAGGAATAACCCAACAACCGTGCGAATATAAATGGGATAGAAACGCGCGAAAGGGGCGAAAAAATGGAATTAAAGATTTTTAGGGATACATTGTCTGCTATGGGAAGCCTGTGCGAAACAAAAGCCGAACTTCCGGTGGAGGCCGAGATCCTGATTCCGGACTATTTACCACAGGTGTTTAAGATTGTAAAATGCTTCGTCCACCTGGTACCGCTGCAAAAGCAAATTGCAGCAGGTCGGCTTACGGTAGAAGGCTATCTACGCTGTGTGGTGTACTATCAGGCCGAAGATGACCAAAGTTTATGCCAAACCGAACAAAAGATTCCTTTTACCCGAGCCATGGATTTACCCGAAGGAGAGTATCAGGGATATACCGTGCAGGTCAACGGTCAAGTTGAGTATCTGAACTGCCGTGCCGTAAACCAGCGGCGCGTAGATGTACGGGGAGCATATGCCCTTAGTGCACGCATTGCCGCCCGTACCGAACAGGAGATTGTAACCGCATTGGCAGATTGCGGCATTGAACAAAAGATGATTCCGCTGGAAAGCGTAAAAAGTTTGGTGAATGTGGATAAGTTGATGACAGCCGAAGAACAAATCAATTTTCCCACAGTTCCCCAAAGCATTTTAGACATTGCCGGCGTTGGCAAAGTGGATGAAATTAAGCTGATTTCCGGAAAAGCGGTGGTCAAAGGCAAAATTCAAGTTAGTTTGCTGTACCGCAGTGGCCCCGGCTATCAGATGGAGCAGGCCGAACAAGAAGTACCTTTCAATCAAATTTTGGACTTGGAGGGAATTCCGGAAGACAGCGAGTGTTTTGCCTTTGTGGAAATGACTGGCTGCACGGTAATGGCAGCAGCAGGGCAGGAGGGCGGCAATACCATTACCGTTACCGCAATGCTGCATCTGCGTGTGTACCGTAAAAGCGAGTGTTATCTGGTAAGCGATGCTTTTTCTACCCAATATGAAGCAGAAGTATCCACCAAAACCGTATTGTCAGAACAATTGTTCCGTCAAATCAATGCCGATTGCGAGGTTAAGGTCGAGGGTAGCCTGCCCGATGAAAATGCACAGGTGATTCATTGCTTTGTAACACCTTATTCCCTAGAACTGGCCACAACCGAAGAGGGGCTCATGCTGGTAGGTCGCGCCAATGCCCATGTACTGTGCATGAATTCCCTGGATGAAATTGATTGCTATGACAAGGCTTTTGAATATCGTGTTCCCGGGGTATTGCCCGGAAGTGCCGAGCAGTATCGGTATGAGTGCTGGCCGGTGGTAACCGCCATCGAAACCCAAAAAAGCGGAAAAGATATGGTGGTAAAAGCCGATATCCGTGTAAGCGGTTTAATTTTTGAGCGGCATCGTGAGCAGGTGGTGGACCATGTAGATTGCAGCCAACTCCTGCAACCAACAGAGCCGGACATTGCATTGCGCATTTACTATGCATCGCAGGGGGAAAATGTATTTGATATTGCAAAAAAATATCATGTTTCGCCGGCTGCAATGATGAAGAGCAATGAGCTGGATGATTTGGAGCTGAGCCGTAATACACGGCTGTTGGTTCCGGTAACGGTGTAAGGGGAGGTTGAAGCATACATGGATACCCAAGCGATTTATAAGGACATTGCGGCACGCACCGGCGGTGATATTTATATCGGCGTAGTAGGGCCGGTTCGTACCGGAAAAAGTACATTCATCAAAAAATTTATGGAAGAGATGATTCTGCCGCAGCTAAATAACCCGGCGGTGAAAAACCGTGCCCGAGATGAGCTGCCCCAGTCTGCGGCAGGCCGTACCATTATGACCACCGAGCCCAAGTTTATTCCCGAAACCGCTGTTACGGTGGATTTACAAGGGGGCGGAAGCTTTAAAGCCAGACTCATTGACTGTGTGGGTTATATGGTGGATGGCGCAATGGGGCATCAAGAGGATGAAAAGCCCCGCATGGTGAAAAGCCCCTGGTTTGAAGAGGAGATTCCCTTTGACTTGGCAGCACAAACCGGAACCCGTAAGGTAATCCGCGACCATTCCACCATCGGACTGGTTATTACTACCGACGGCTCCATCAGCGATATTCCCCGCGAACGATACGAAGAGGCCGAGGCACAGGTTATTAGCGAACTGGAGGAAATCAACAAGCCCTTTGTTATTCTTCTGAACTGCCTGGAGCCCCATAAGCCCGAAAGCTATCAGCTGGCGCAAAAGCTGGAATCCAAGTATGGGCATACAGTACTGCCGGTTAACTGTGTGGATTTGGACACAGCCGCCATCGAACGCATCTTAAAAAGTGTGCTGTATGAGTTCGAGGTAAAAGAAATTGCCTTTGCCATGCCCAAATGGATTACCATGCTGGACCATGACCATTGGCTTCAGCAGGCCATTTACAATGCAGTGCAGGAGTTTTCCGCATCGGTAACCCAGATGAAAGATGTGGCCCAGCAGGAAAATCTGATTGACTGTGAGTACCTGAAAGAATCCAATGTGCGCTCTATGGAGCTTTCCACCGGTCAGATTACGCTGGAATTGGAGCTGAAGCCGGATATTTTCTATCAGGTATTAGGCGAAACAACCGGCCTTGAAATTTGCGATGAAGCCAGCCTGATGCCCTGCATTATCTCGCTTTCCAAAGCAAAACGCGAGTATGAAAAAATTCGCAGTGCCATTGAGCAGGTAGAGGCCACCGGTTACGGCATTGTAATGCCCACCATTAACGAGCTGCGGCTGGAAGAACCGGAAATTGTGCGCCAAGGCGGGCGATACGGGGTACGGCTTCGAGCAAGTGCACCTTCGATTCATCTGCTAAAAGCAACCATCAACACCGAGATTTCGCCCATTGTGGGTTCAGAAAAGCAGTCGGAAGAGCTGGTGGTTAGCCTGCTGCAAGACTTCGAGCAAGACCCCATTAAAATTTGGGAGTCCAATATTTTCGGCAAAAGCTTGCATGAACTGGTCAACGAAGGGCTGCAAAATAAGCTGCTGCACATGCCGCAGGAAGCACGCGCCCGTTTGCAGGAAACACTGGAACGGGTAATCAACGAAGGCTGCTCCGGCTTAATCTGCATTATTCTTTAAACAATGGGAAAAAGTCGCTTTGCAAGTTTGCGAAGCGGCTTTTTTGCTTATAAATTGCCAACACTAAGGGATAGAAAACGGATAGAGATTGATTATTTTTGCAAAATGGTGTAGAATAGAACAAATTAGTAGAAAATGGATTGGTGTGCCTTTTTGTACAATCGGTGCAAAAAGACATAGAAAAATAAAGATTGGTGATTCAACGTGTCAGATAAAATCGGAGCGTTTTTAAGCAGATTCCGCAAACAGGTATTGATGCTGTTTGATATTATTGCATTAACAATCTGCTACTTAACGCCGTGGGTGTTGATTAACAGCCGTGCATCCTACACGCAATATTCCAGCTTGTTAGTTGCAAGTTGCTTTTTGTTTGTGTGTTGTTTTGAAATTGTGTATGGACTCATGGGGATGTACGACAGTCTTTGGCGTTATGCCGAAGTGGTGGAGTTTTTCCGTCTTTGTACCGCATCGGGTGTTGCAATTACCTTGTTTGTGGTAAGTTCGCTGTTGGTTTTTCAGGGAACCGGAGGTCAGGTTCCCATTTCGGTATATTTTTTAAGTGCCATGTTTGCCGCAGCGGTTACCATGTACTCCCGCTTGATTTATCGTATGTACCGCAATGTAAAGCTGGGGAAAATCGGCGGTAAAAAAGCACGGCGTACCTTATTAATTGGTGCAGGCGATGCAGCCAGCACCCTGTTGCATGAGCAGTTTAAAAAACGCAATCCCGATATGAATATCATTTGTTGTGTGGATGATGCGCCCGAAAAACAGGGGCGTTATATTATGGGTATCCAGATTATGGGCACAACCGAAGATATTCCCGAAATTGTGGAGCAGTGTGAAATCGAAAGTATTTTGCTTGCCATTCCCACAATGGATGAAGAAAATAAGCGACGCGTTCTTTCTATTTGCAATAAAACCAAGTGCAACGTGAAAATTTTACCGGACATTGTAAAAATGATTACCGACGGCAAGGACTTGGCATCCCGAATTCGTGATGTAAAAGTAGAGGATCTGCTGGGCCGTGAAGAAGTGCAGCTGTCCGGCCGTATTTCGGAATTTTTGAACGACAAGCGGGTCATGGTTACGGGCGGCGGTGGTTCCATCGGTTCCGAGCTTTGCCGTCAGATTGCCTCTTGCGGACCAAAGCAGTTGATTTTAGTGGATATTTACGAAAACAGTGCCTATGCAATCCAGCAAGAACTGCGCCGCAACTATGGCGATAAACTGGATTTGCAGGTTCAGATTGCATCGGTGCGCGATTCCAAAAAAATGGATGCCCTGTTTGATCACTATCGGCCGGAAATTGTTTTCCACGCAGCTGCACATAAACATGTGCCCTTAATGGAAGATAGCCCCGAAGAAGCGGTAAAAAACAATGTGTTTGGTACCTTCAATGTGGCAAACTCGGCCGACCGATACGGTGCAGAACGATTTGTGTTGATTTCCACCGATAAGGCGGTAAACCCCACCAATGTTATGGGCGCAACAAAACGTTTGTGCGAAATGATTGTTCAGGCAATGGCACAGCGCAGCCAAACCCGATTTGCAGCGGTACGCTTTGGCAACGTGTTGGGTTCCAACGGTTCGGTAATTCCACTGTTTAAAGAGCAAATTGCCTGCGGTGGACCGGTTACCGTAACTCACCCGGATATTGTGCGGTATTTTATGACCATTTCCGAGGCGGTGAGCCTGGTGTTGGAGGCCGGTGCCATGGCCACCGGCGGCGAAATTTTCGTTTTGGATATGGGCAAACCGATGCGTATTTTAGACTTGGCAGAAAATCTTATTAAATTGTCGGGCTTTATCCCATATCGCGATATCGAGATTAAGTTCACCGGATTGCGGCCGGGTGAAAAACTGTTTGAAGAATTGCTCATGGATGAAGAGGGTCTGCAAAAAACCGATAATCGAAAGATTTACATTGGTGCACCGCTCAAGCTGAACAATCGAACCTTCTTTGATCATCTTATGACCTTGAAGCAAATTGCCTATACCAATAACAGCGAAAACTTGGTACAGGCACTCATCGATATGGTTCCAACCTTTCATCATAAAACAAACTGCAAAGAAGAAATTGCATAAAAGGGGTAGCGGTTATGTATCAAAAGTGTGTGAAACGGGCAATTGATTTTATGCTGTCGTTGCTGGCGGTTGTTTTTCTTTCTCCAATCTTGTTGTTTATTGCAATTTGCATTAAATGCACTTCGCCCGGGCCGGTATTGTTTCAGCAAAAGCGGGTAGGGCGGGGGAAAACCTACTTTCAGATTTATAAATTCCGCAGTATGCGTACCGATACCCCAAAGGATATGCCAACTCATTTGCTGGAAAATCCGCAGGCATTTATTACCCCCATTGGGCGTTTTTTGCGCAAAACCAGCTTGGATGAACTGCCCCAGCTGTTTAATATCTTAAAAGGCGAAATGAGCATTGTGGGCCCACGCCCGGCTTTGTGGAATCAGGACGACCTGATTGCCGAGCGTGATAAATACGGTGCCAACGATTGTGTGCCGGGGCTGACCGGTTACGCACAAATTCACGGAAGAGATGAACTGCCAATCCCCAAAAAGGCAGAGCTGGACGGATACTATGCAAAGCATTTAAGTTTTGCGCTGGATGTATCCATTTTCTTTAAAACCATTGGCAGTGTGCTGCACCACGAAGGTGTTGTGGAAGGCAAACAAGACCAATAAAAGAATCCCCCATACAACAACCGGAGTGCCCGGCGTTGTAAGGGGGATTGTTTTATTGCAGTGTTAGGAAAACGATTCCGATTCCTCGGTATCTTCGGGGGTATCGGTGGTCAGGGTTTCCAACAACATGGCATAAATGTCGCTGCCCTTTTCGATAAAAGCGTTTTTTACCATTTCTGCCGTTAATGGGTCTGGTAAGGTAAACGAAAGGCCAAATACTTCGCTGCCAAGTTCATTGATGGAGCAGTGAACCACATAACCCTGTTCGGTTTTGGTAATTTCGGTTTGATGTTGTGCAGCTTTACGCACCCATTGCTGTGCCCGAATTACCGCCCGAATGGCACTTTCTCGTACACTGCGGGGCAATAAGTCAAAGCCCAGTTCATCGGTAACAGAAATCCCTTTGGGGGTAATATGATATAGCCCTGCTTCGTCCACTGCAACAATGCCCTGTGTTTCCAAATCGGCCAAACTGCCTGCCAGCTCAAAATAGTTTACCAACTGTTGGCTCAGCAAAGCGTTTTCGATGTCTTGTCGGGAAATCGGCGCCGCGGTTTTGATAAGATAACACAATAAAATGCTTACCTCGGAACGGTCGGTTAAGCCGCCGGGTTTTACTCCAAATGTAAATGCGTTTCCGGCCAAAATCAGCACATCCTTTCGCACAGCATTACAGTATCTATTATAAGAGCAAATGCATTGCTGTGCAAGGTTATCTTTTGGCGAAAACGGTTTCGATTTGTTTGTTGCTTTCAGGGGTAGAGTAAATCCAATGGTCAATGTGACCGCTGGTTTGGTAATAGTTCAGGTTGAATTTTAAAGGTTCGGGAAGCTCGTGGTTTACAATAACCAATTTAATCTTCATTTTTTCGGGTAAGATGTTTTTGATGTATACGCTAACGGGCTGCCCTAAACACAGCCCCTCGGTATACTCGGCAAGACCGGCTAAATTGGGGGCAATCTCAATAAAAATGCCGTAGGACTCAATGCTTCGCACAATGCCGACAACGGTTTCGCCAATGGAAAACTGTTCGGCGTTTTGGACCCAATTGCCCAAAAGTTCCCGTAAAGTAAGTACCAGCCGATTTTGCTCGTCGCGGCTTTTTAGAATGCAGTATAAATCATCGCCTACCTGTACACGGTCAGCAGGGCTTTTAATGCGGGAAACTGACAAGCAGTCGATGGGCAACAAGGCACTGATTCCGCAACCCACATCACAAAAGGCGCCAAATGGTTCAATGTGTGTAACACGGCAGGGAAGAATATCTCCGGGAATCAGCAAATCAAGATAATTCTTTTTGCACTGCTGCTGTGCGCTCCGCCGCGAAAGTTTATAAAATCCGTCAGGCCCTTGTGGAAGCTGGGTAATAACAAAACAAACAGGCCGCCCAACACGGGTTAAAATTGCAATATCCCGTACTTCACCGTTTTCTAAACCATCGGCACAATCGGCATAATCCATATAAGCAGGTTTTCCTGCCAGAGTTAGGCGCAGTCGTTGGGCATGGTCAAATGCCAAAGCGGTCGCTTGCAGTAATTCACCGCTGTAAAAGGCTTCCTCCAGTTGATTGGGTGTCATGTTTTGTGCACATCGGTATAGCCCTTCTGCTTTATATTCCACCATGAATTCTCATCCTCGTTTCCGGTTTCAAATTGCGGCCGCCAATAGCAAAAGCCGCTAAAAAACTATATGCAATTTGTGATAAAAATATTTATAAATTGTACTGCAAAGGGGGCAGAAAGTTTGAAACTTGTTGGCAGATTCCAAATTTTATTTTTTTATCATAAAAAAGTTAACAAAAGTGGATTCCAACCTTTTCAAATATCAAAAAAGGTGGTATCTTATAATAATGGGTACAAACTACAAAAACAGACCTAAGCAAGGAACCAAGGTTCGTTTGCAAATGGGCGTATAAAAGCCAACGAGGGTAGTACCTGTAAGAGGTGCTGCTCTCCTTTTAATTCTTATCAATCATTGCAGCAAAGCAGTAAAAATGGACAAAGAGGTGTGGTATGGATATTCAAGTAGGCGATCAAATCATTACCAAAAAGGTACATCCCTGCGGCACAGCTTGTTTTGATGTGCTGCGTGTGGGCATGGATTTTAAAATCCGCTGTACTGGCTGCGGAAGAGAAGTAATGGTACCCCGCTCGAAAATAGAAAAGAACATTAAAAAAGTTTTGCGTGCAGGCGAAACCATGAAATAAAAGGAACCAAAAGCATGTTAGAAAAATTACAAGACGTACGGCGTCGATACGAAGAAGTGAATTTGCGGCTGCAAGATCCCACGGTAATCAGTGATAACGAGCAGTATCGCAACTTAATGAAAGAATATAAAAACTTAACCCCGCTCATGGAAGCCATGGATGAGTATCAGGCAGTGGAAACCGCATACCAAGAAGCAAAGGCTTTGTTGGACGAGGGTGGCCTTGACCCGGATTTTAAAGAGATGGTTCAGCAGGAGTTTGCAGAAAACAAAGAAAAACTGGAGCCTTTGCAGCAAAAATTAAAACTGTTGCTGCTGCCTAAGGATGAAAACGATGGCAAAAACGTCATTGTGGAAATTCGCGGCGGTGCCGGCGGCGAAGAGGCAGCCTTGTTTGCACATAGCCTGTTTCGTATGTATAGCATGTATGCAGCATCCAAGGGCTGGACTTACGAGATTTTAAGTTTAAACGAAACCGAGCTGGGCGGCGTAAAGGAAATTGTGTTTTCCTTGCAGGGCGAAGGTGCTTACAGCCGCTTAAAGTTTGAAAGTGGCGTTCATCGGGTACAGCGTGTTCCCGAAACCGAAACACAGGGCAGAATCCATACCTCTACCGTTACGGTTGCCGTTATGCCGGAAGCCGAAGAAGTGGACTTTGATTTGGATATGAACGATTTGAAGATTGATACCTTCCGTTCTTCCGGCGCAGGCGGTCAGCACATCAACAAAACCTCCAGCGCAATCCGTGTAACACACCTGCCAACCGGTATGGTGGTGGAATGTCAGGATGAGCGAAGCCAGTATAAAAACAAGGATAAGGCATTAAAGGTATTGCGTAGCCGACTGTTGCAACAAAAACAGCAGGAGCAAAAAGATGCTATCGATGCCGATCGCCGCAGCCAAGTGGGCACAGGCGACCGTTCCGAGCGTATCCGAACCTATAACTTCCCACAGGGGCGTCTAACCGATCACCGTATCGGTCTAACACTGTATAAGTTGGAAAGCATTATGGACGGCGTTCTGGACGATGTGCTGGATGCACTAATTACCGCCGACCAGGCCGAAAAGCTGAAAGCGGCAGAAAGGGAATAAGTCGCAAATGGAAACATTACTGAAACAAGCAAATCAAGAGTCCATTGCCATGGCAGCAGAACTGTTGCGTCAGGGTGAACTTGTGGCAATTCCCACCGAAACGGTGTATGGCATTGCGGCAAGTGCGTTGTGCGGCACAGCCGTAAAAAAGATTTTTGAAGCAAAGGGCAGACCGCAGGATAATCCGCTGATTGTTCACATCGACCGGATGGAAATGCTGGACGGCCTGGTCAGCGAAGTACCGGAAGGTGCCAAAAAGCTGGCAGAAGCCTTTTGGCCCGGCCCCCTTACCATCATTATGCCCCGTGGCAAGCAGGTGGCAGACGAAGTATGTGCCGGTTTGGATACCGTTGCGGTACGCATGCCCAGTGACCCGGTGGCACGTGCAGTAATTGCTGCCAGTGGTTTGCCGTTGGCTGCCCCTTCTGCCAATTTATCCGGCAGCCCCAGCCCCACCACAGCACACTATGTGTTCAGTGATATGAACGGTCGCCTGCCTCTCATTTTAGACGGCGGCGAATGTCAGGTAGGGGTAGAATCCACCGTGATTACCTTAGCAGGGGATACTCCGGTTTTATTGCGCCCGGGTTATATCACCAAGGAACAGCTGGAGCAGGTTCTGGGCGAATCGGTGCAGATGTCTGGTGCCATTTTGGAAAAACTAAAAGAGGGCGAAACAGCACGTTCTCCCGGCATGAAATACAAACACTACGCACCAAAAGCAGAAGTAACCATTGTAAAGGGTGATTTCTCTGCTTTTTGCAGCTATGTGGAGCAACATGCAAAGCCGGGTGTATTCTGCTTGTGTTTTGCAGGCGAAGCACAAAAATTACCGGTACCCTGTGTAGAATATGGTGCGCAAGAAAGCGGAGCCGAGCAGGCACGCCATCTGTTCACGGCATTGCGGCAGTTGGACGAGCAGGGGGCCGAGCAGGTGTATGCTCGCTGCCCGGCGGATACCGGTATTGGTTTGGCGGTTTATAATCGGCTGTTGCGGGCAGCCGCATTCCGTGTGGTGCAATTATGAAAATTATCGGACTTACCGGGCGTTCCGGCTGTGGGAAATCCACAGTAGCAAAGTATTACCGTGAACTGGGGTATCCGGTAGCCGATGCAGACCAAATTGCACGGCAGGTGTTGGAACCGGGTTCGCCCTGCATTGCATTGCTGGTCGATGCCTTTGGCACCGAGATTTTAGACGAGCAAGGTGCAATAAAACGCCGTGTGCTGGCAGACAAAGCATTTTCTCAACCCAATGGCTCTCAAAAGCTGGTTGAGATTACCCATGCCGAAATTATTAAACGGCTGCTGCAATTGGCAGAACAGGCCGAACAGCAAGGCTGTTACTGGTTTTTTGTGGATGGTGCCTTAATTGTAGGGGCACCTTTTCAAGCATATTGTGACGCTATACTTTTGGTAACTGCACCTTTGCAAGCGTCAATTCAGCGTATTTGTATGCGAGATGGAATTTCAGAAGAATCTGCCAAGTTGCGGTTGGCGGCGCAGTGTTCGGAAGAACAGCTGCGTGCCGCCTGTTTGGCAGAAATCCGAAACGACAGCACGGTGCAGGTATTGTTGCAGCGTGCCGAGGAAGCATTGAATTTGCTGAAAGGTGGCATGGAATGAAACGCAGAAAAGCAAGACGCAGGCTTATATGCCTGTTGGCACTGATCATTGTAGCAATAACGGGGATTCAACTGTTTCGGGCAGGGCTTAATAAAATTGATAACGCGCGCTACCCACAAAAATATCGCAACTTGGTAGAACGCTATGCCAAAGAAAATCAAATGGACCCCCTTATTTTATATAGTGTAATTCGCACCGAAAGTGGGTTTGACCCACAAGCGGTATCCAATGTGGAAGCGCGTGGATTGATGCAGATTACCGAAGAAACGTTTGATTGGATTAAGAGCAAAATTGCGCCGGATGAATCGCTTACCTTTGAAGATTTGTTTGACCCGGAAACCAACATTCGCTTTGGTTCGTATTATTTTTCGCAATGTTTGCAGCGATATGATAACGACCTTGCCACAGCGGCCGCCGCTTATCACAGCGGATGGGGAACCGTGGACGGTTTGCTGGAAGAAGCGGAATATTCGGCAGATGGAACGGTGCTTCACACCTTTCCTTATACACAGATGAAACGGTATGTGTACAAAATTACACAAGCGTTCCAAAAATATCAAGAAATTTATTCCATTACAGAAATTGAGGGATGAGCAATGAGTAAAGAAAAAACAAAAGGCCAGCAGCTGGTAGAAGAATTGTTCTACGAAGCACCTCTGGCGGTAGACAGTGCCGAAGATGTATTTGAAAAAGCAAATGCATTTTGTGAAGGCTACAAAACCTTCTTAGACGAAGGTAAAACCGAGCGCGAGGCAACCGCTTTTGCACAAAAAATGCTGGAAGACGCAGGCTATCAGGTATTTGTACCCGGTACTGTGTACAAGCCCGGCGATAAAATTTACACCATTAACCGTGAAAAGTGTGTTGTGGCGGCTACCATTGGCACCAAGAGCATGAACGAGGGTATGCATCTGAACATTTCCCATATCGATGCACCCCGTTTGGACTTGAAGCCCAACCCCTTGTACGAAAGCGCAAACCTGTCTTTGCTGCAAACACACTACTACGGCGGTATCCGTAAATACCAGTGGCCCACTGTGCCCCTGTCTTTGCATGGTGTGGTATTCAAAAAGAACGGCGAAAAAGTTACCATTAACATCGGTGAAAAGCCCGGTGATCCTGTATTCTGCATTACCGATCTGCTGCCTCACCTGGGTGCCGAGCAGAACACACGCAAACTGAACGAGGGCATCAAGGGCGAAGAGCTGAACATTTTGGTTGGTTCTCTGCCTTACGAAGACCCCGAAGTGAAAGACCGTGTAAAGCTGCTGACCATGAAGCTGCTGAACGATATGTACGGCATCACCGAGCGTGACTTTAACCGTGCAGAAATCGAAGCTGTACCGGCACAAAAGGCTTGTGACGTTGGTTTTGACCGTGGTCTGGTTGGTGCGTATGGTCAGGATGACCGTGTAGATGCTTACCCCGCATTGCTGGCAGAAATCGAAACCAAAGCACCTGCTTTTACCACCGTTTGCGTACTGACCGATAAGGAAGAAATCGGCTCTGACGGAACCACCGGCTTGCAGAGCATGTATGTATTCCACTTTATGCAGCAGCTGTGTGCCGCACACGGCGCAGACAGCATTGCTTGCTTCAAGGCATCCAAGTGCATGTCTGCCGACGTAACCGCAGCGTATGACCCCACCTTTGCAAGCGCATTCGAGCCTCAGAACAGCACCTATGCAGGTAAGGGCGTAGCAATTGCAAAATACACCGGTTCCCGTGGTAAGGGTGGTGCCAGCGATGCAGGTGCCGAAGTAGTAAACTACTTTACCCGCCTGATGGACGATGCAGGTGTTATTTGGCAAACCGGCGAGATGGGCCGTATCGACCTGGGCGGCGGCGGAACCGTTGCCAAGTATGTAGCAGCACACGACATTGATACCCTGGATATCGGTGTTCCTGTACTGAGCATGCACTCTCCCTTTGAATTGGTTTCCAAGGTTGACGTTTACATGGCTTACAAGGCATTTAAGGCTTTCAACGAAGCTACCGAATAAACATAACAACATTCTGTCATTGCGTTGCAGTGGCAGAATGTTTTTTTATGAAAAGAATTTTAGGCTGATTTAAACTTCTTTTGTTATAATAAAACCATAACATAAAAGGGAGGCAATCAAAATGCGGTTATTATTGGCAGAAGATGAACAGGCACTTTCCAAAGCGCTGGTTACCATTTTAGAGCGAAACAACTACTCTGTTGATGCGGTTTATGACGGGCAAGCCGCATTGGAATACTTGCAGGTCGATAATTACGACGGCGTAATTTTGGATATCATGATGCCCAAGGTAGATGGAATCAATGTGCTGAAAACCATACGTAAGCAGGGAAATTGTGTTCCGGTTTTGTTGTTAACTGCAAAATCTGAAATTGATGATAAGGTGTCGGGTTTGGATGCAGGTGCAAACGACTACCTTACAAAGCCGTTTCATCCCCGAGAGTTATTGGCACGCATCCGTGCAATGACACGCAATGCATCGGTACAGCCGGATGCAAAGCTGATGTTTGGGAATGTTACCTTAGACCAAGCCACCTTTGAACTGTCGACCCCTGCAGGAAGTTTTCGTTTGGCAAACAAAGAGTTTCAAATGATGGAACTGCTCATGAGCAACAAGCAAAATGTTATTTCAGCCGAACGTTTTATGGGAAAAATTTGGGGTTATGACAGTGATTCCGAGATTAACGTGGTATGGGTTTATATTTCTTATCTGCGAAAAAAGCTGGCATCGCTGCATGCGAATATTCAAATTAAAGCAATCCGAAATGTGGGATATTTGCTGGAGGAAGTACATTGATTGATAAATTACGGTTTAAATTTATTCTTGCGGCGGTATCTTCACTCTTTCTGGTGTTGGTTGTTTTACTGGGGCTTATCAATATTCTTAATTACCGTGAGGTGGTTATACAGGCAGACCGAGTCCTTGCTATTTTGCAAGAGAACAATGGCGTGTTTCCAAGCCCGGAAAAACATATGCACAACAAGCCCATTGCAGCTGCACCCCAGAAAAACGTAGGGAATTTATCTCCGGAACTGCCTTATGAGTCCCGTTATTTTACGGTGCAGCTTGATGTCAATGGCGGCATTATCTCGGTAAATACCGGAAAAATTGCGGCTATCGATACCGAAGAGGCAATGGAATATGCCCAAGCGGTATTTGATAGCAATCGGCAGCAGGGCTTTTATAAAGCTTATCGCTACAGTGTTTCCACAACAGCCGAGCAAACACAAGTGATTTTTTTGGATTGTCAGCGTAGTTTAAGCACGCTAAGAACCTTTTTTATCACCAGTGTGGCAGTGTCTGCGGTTGGGTTGGCAGCGGTGCTTTTGCTTATGATTTTCTTTTCCGGCAAAATTGTAAAACCGTTTTTGGAAGCCTATCAAAAACAAAAACAATTTATCACCAATGCAGGGCACGAGTTAAAAACACCGCTGACCATTATTGATGCAGATTTGGAAATTTTGCAGATGGATTTTGGCGAAAACGAATGGATTGAAGACATCAAAGGCCAAAGTAAGCGTTTAGCGGATTTAACCAACCAGCTTATCTTGTTATCTCGGATGGAAGAAGGCGAAATGCAGTTTCAAATGATTGAATTTCCGTTTTCAGACAGAGTGGAAGAAACGGTTTTATCCTTTCAAAATGTGGCAAAAACAAAAAATCAGAGTTTTCATACACAAATCGAACCAATGCTGTCGCTTATCGGCGATGAAAAATCACTAGGCCAATTAGTAACAATCTTGTTGGAGAATGCAGTAAAGTATACGCCGGAACATGGGCATATTTCGGTTACATTGGAAAAACAGAAAAATACACTTTGCTTGCAGGTATACAATACCGTTGATTTTATTGCAAAAGAGAAACTAGCGCATTTGTTTGACCGCTTTTACCGCACCGATGAATCAAGAAATTCCCAAACAGGAGGATATGGCTTAGGCTTATCCATTGCGCAAGCCATTGTAAAGGCACATAACGGAAAAATTTCAGCATCCACAAAAGATGAAAAATCTTTATTGATTACGGTTAGCCTTCCCATTCATTCGAAGTAAAAAACATCGAGAACCACTGCCTAGGTTCTCGATGTTTTTTCTTTTTTAAAATTTAAAGTTGCATTAAGGTTCGCTTTAAAGTAGAGTTAAGGAAAAGCAAATATACTAAGGTTGTTCCCAAAAGAGCAAAGAAGAATCTACCCGTAAAGGAGAGAGGAATCAATGGCTTATCAAACAACCTTTCAACGCTACGAGATAAAGTATCGTTTAAATAAACAACAAAAACAAGCAATTTTACGCGCAATGGATTCCCGCATGAAGTTGGACCAATATGGACGCTGTACCATACGAAACATCTATTACGATACCGATACCTTTCGCCTCATCCGCCGTTCGCTGGAAAAACCGGCATACAAAGAAAAACTGCGAATCCGCAGTTATCAGGCGGTGAAAGCACAAGACCCGGTATTTGTTGAGCTGAAAAAGAAATATCAGTCTGTGGTATACAAACGGCGTTTGGTTGTATCAGAAATGCAGGCAATGCTCAGTTTTCGTGAAAACATTCCGTTACCGGTTCATTCACAAATTGCAAATGAAATCGAATACTTTCGCCGTTATTATCAAACCCTTCAGCCTGTGGTGTTTCTCTCTTACGAAAGGGAAGCCTACTATGCGCTGGATGGCAGTGATTTTCGGGTTACCTTCGATGAAAATATTTTATATCGGTCAAAAGACCTTTCGCTGGGAAGTGAAATCTACGGCAATTCGCTGCTAGGTGAGCAAGAAACCCTAATGGAGATTAAAACCTCTGGCGGAATGCCCTTGTGGATGACAAGGGTACTGACCGAAAATCATGTCTTTAAAACTTCATTTTCAAAATATGGTGCAGCGTATCAAGCTATGATAACTATCGGCAAGCAAGGAGAATATAGCTATGTTTAATCAATTGTTTCGTGGAATTTTTGACACTGACCTAACAACCGTTATTTCAATTTCAGATTTTATGCTTTGCGTGGGCTGTGCTTTGATCATTGGTTTGATTTTATCTGCAGCGTATATGTATCGCACCCGATACACAAAAAGCTTTGTGGCAACGTTGGCGTTGTTGCCTGCCATTGTTTGCGTGGTTATTATGATGGTAAATGGCAATGTGGGCGCAGGTGTTGCGGTAGCTGGGGCATTTAGCTTGGTACGCTTTCGTTCGGTTCCCGGTTCTGCCAAAGAAATCGGAGCAATCTTTTTGGCAATGGGCACTGGATTGGTGGTCGGCATGGGATATCTGGGATACGCCATTTTGTGTGCCGTACTTTTGGGCGGGGTAAGTTTGCTGTATAGCCATCTGGACTTTGGTGCACGCAAAAAGACTGCCCTGTATAAAACAATCAACATTACCATTCCGGAAGATTTGGATTATAGCGGAGTGTTTGATGGTTTGCTTCGGGAATATACATCAGAGTATGAATTGGTACAAGTAAAAACCACCAATATGGGCAGCTTGTTCCGCCTTACCTATCAGGTAACATTGCGCAATGCAAGCAAAGAAAAAGAACTTATCGACCAAATGCGTTGCCGCAATGGAAATTTAGAGATTACCGTTTCCAAACAGGAAACAACCATCGGAGAATTGTAAAAGGAGGGAGCCTTATGAAGATGAAATCTGTTGCAGGGCTTTTTTTAGCAGCAGTGTTTTTGCTAACTGGCTGTGGCAATACAGCACAACAGGCGTCAAGTTCTAGCACAAGTACAGAATCAGCAATTACCAATTCCGAAACGGAGGTGCAAACCGTTGTAGTTGATACCGCGAATATGTTTACCGACCGCGATATGGAAATTGGTTATGAAGAAGAAACCAGCGTTTTGGTTACACTTACCGGAACAAGCGCAACCGCCGATTCGGATGCGGTACAGATATCAAACGGAAAGGTTATTATTGCGCAAGCAGGAACTTATATTCTGTCTGGCACATTAACAGACGGTATGATTGTAGTCAATGCTGGTGATACCGATAAAGTGCAGCTGGTTTTGAATGGTGTTACCATTACAAATAGTACCTCGGCGGCAATTTATGTCCTATCTGCGGATAAAGTGTTTGTTACCACAACCGCCGATTCCGTCAATACACTATCCAATGGGGGAGAATATGTTGCAATTGACGATAACAACATTGATGCTGTTATCTTTTCCAAAGCAGATTTGACTTTAAACGGCAGCGGCAATTTGACCATTTTGGCAGCCGCAGGGCATGGAATTGTTTCTAAGGATGATTTGGTTTTTACCAGTGGTACTTATGATATTACGGCTGCCAACCATGGGATTTCCGGCAAAGACAGTGTGAGAATTGCAAACGGAACTTATACCATTGCAGCAGGCAAAGACGGCATTCATGCAGAAAATACCGACGATACCAGCCTAGGCTTTGTATACATCAAAAACGGTGACTTTACCATTACGGCACAGGGGGATGGAATCAGTGCCGGAGCATATCTGCAAACAGAGGACGGCAACTATGACATTCAGTCGGGCGGTGGCAGCGCAAATGCCAAGGTAAAAACCGATGCACAGAATTTTGGGCCCGGTGGTATGGCGCAAACCCAGCAAACGACCCAAGAAACAACGCAGGATACTACCAGTACAAAGGGACTGAAAGCAGGTTCTGATTTAATTGTGAACGGCGGAACTTTTGCCATTGACTCTGCTGACGATTCGGTTCACACCAACGGGAACTTGGTTGTGAATGCCGGTGTGTTTGAAATTTCTTCCGGCGATGATGGTATGCACGCAGATTCGGCGTTAACCATTACAGGCGGCAACATCACTATTGCAAAAAGCTATGAAGGCATCGAAGGGCTTACCATTGACATTGCAGGTGGCGAGATTTCGCTTATCGCAAGCGACGATGGCCTGAATGCAGCAGGTGGAGCCGACAGCAGTGGATTTGCAGGTAGGGGTGGCGATACCTTTGGGCAAACCGTCCAAGCGTACATTAAAATTGCAGGTGGAACACTGCATGTCAACGCAAGTGGAGATGGCATTGACTCCAATGGGAATTTGTATATTACAGGTGGCGAAACCTATGTATCCGGACCCAGTGATAGCGGCAATGCTGCTTTAGATTACGATGGCGAAGCCAGCATAAGCGGTGGCACGGTCATTGCCCTTGGCGGCTCAGGTATGGCGCAAAACTTTAGCACTTCTTCCACACAAGGGGCTATGCTGGTCAATGTGAATATGGGTTCGGCTGGAGACTCGATTATTCTTTGCGACAGCAGCGGAAACCAGCTGATTTCTTGGCAGGCAGAAAAGTCTTATAGTTCGGTAGTGATTAGCTGCCCGCAAATTGCACAGGGATCTACCTACACTTTATATACGGGCGATACAACCACCGAAATTACAATGAATAGCCTTATTTATGGTTCCGGCCAAGGAATGGGCGGTGGTGGAATGCGTGGCGGTGCCCCCGGCGGAGAGGCCAATAAACAGTGGAACGGTACAGGTGGCATGAAAGGTCAGCCGCAAACACCACCCGATAATCTGAATGGAACAAATCAATAACAAAATAGCAACCGCTCTATCTACATAGGATAGGGCGGTTTTTGCTTTGCATAAAGCGGAATTGCCTTGCTTACAAACGAATGTTCTTGCCTTTCCGTTTAAAAATTGATATAAGTATAGTAACCAATTGAGATAAGGAAGTGATTCTGTGGAACTGGTCAAAGAACGAAAATCAGTAAAGTTGCTGATTTTATGTATGGTTGCCATACTGTCGATTTTTGTGTTGGCAAAAATTACAACATCAAATGAATTTTATGCCAACAGCATTGCTTCATTGGATGAAAAGCGCACAACTGTTATGGAACTCACGGCGGCATCAACAGCGGTATCTGCTGCAATTACACTGTTGCCCGGGGATGTGGCTACCCCAATTGCCGAAAAACTAGCAGATTTGAGTACCTATTTTCTGGTGGTGATCTGTGCAATTTATCTGGAGAAATTTTTGCTTAGTGTAACGGGATATGTAACATTTGTTATTTTAATTCCTATTGCATGTGCTTGTTTGGCAATTAACCTTTGGGCAAATCAAAAGGTTTTAAAAGAAATTGCGTTGCGGCTATGTGTGTTTGGCATGGCGATTGTTTTAATTATACCGGCAAGCATTAAAATTTCCAATTTGATTGAAAATACTTATGATGCTTCCATTCAAACCACGTTGGAAACTGCAAAGCAGTCCATTCAAGAAATGGAAGAAACCACCGAAGCAGCCCAAGAAACCGAGGAAAAAGGCTTTTTGTCGGGCTTGGTTTCCAAAGTAACCGAAGGGATTTCCAACACTGTCACCAATGTTTCAGAAAAAGTACAGCATGTACTCAATAATTTTATCGAGGCATTGGCGGTTATGTTGGTTACTTCTTGCATTATTCCTGTTTTAGTAATTTTGTTTTTTGTATGGATTTCAAAACTATTGTTAGGCATCAACCTGGATGCATGGAGGGAACATGGATTTTTCACACGATGAATTAAAAGAAGCAAAACGGCAAATTGATTCTACCCTACACAAATTAAGAGAAACGGTAAAAACTTTAGAAGCAAAAGAAAATCCGGCTCGATATAAATCGCAGATTACCTTGGCGAAACGCAGAATACAAGCCTTTACCATTGCAAATCAGCTGATTGAAAAGCAAATGCAAGAAACTTAAAAGTACTTGACCCTCACGTTACGTTATGGCTTATAGTAAAAACAGACAGGAGGGGAAACCAAGATGAAAACAGTAAAAGAAGTAAGCCGCATAAGCGGGGTAAGTGTGCGAACATTGCATTATTACCATTCCATAGGGCTGTTACATCCCACACAAATTACAGATTCGGGATACCGACTGTATGACGATGCGGCACTGCAAAGACTCTATTGCATTTTATTGTTTCGAGAGCTGGAATTTCCGCTGAAAGAAATCAAACGAATTTTGCAGTCGGAACAGTTTGACCAACAAGCAGCGTTGCAAAAGCAAATCGAATGGTTAAAACAAAAGCGAGATTATTTAGACCGGGTTATTTCCCATGCCTGCCAAATTCAAAAAACGGGAGTAAATGCCATGAGTTTTCAATCTTTGAACAAAGCGAAATTACAGGAATATGAGGCAGAAGCCAAACAGCGTTGGGGCGATACTGCGGCATACCAAGAATACGAGCAAAAACGCAAGGGGAAAGAGTCTGCGGTTGATTATGACTTGATGAATCTGTTTGTGCAGTTTGGTCAGCTTCGGCAACAAGACCCCACATCACAATCGGTACAAGCGTTGGTGGCTGCACTGCAAAATCATATTACCGAACAC
>CALWNI010000021.1 GCA_944382775.1 uncultured Allofournierella sp. | reverse complement strand
CTTTTTGCAAACCCGTCCAGCAAGGGCACCAAAAATGCACGACATTCCTCGGCAAATTCCAACTGTTCGCGCTGTTCCTCTTTCATCTTATCGGGGTTGCGCTCGCCGCCAAACCCTTGGGGCGAAAGGTCAAAGGGCTTGCGCCACTGAGCGGCGGACAGCTGCCAGGTATAGGCGTAGTTTTCCAAGGCGCACAGCTTGGGTTCTTCCAGCTTTGTCAAACCGCTTTTTGCCACTGCCAAGATGTTATCGGTATTGATTCCCCGCCGTAACAGGCCCAGCAATGCCTGAACCAGACGAACCGGTGCGGTGTGCTCCGCTGTTGTGGCTTCGTCAAAAAACAGCGGGATGTTCGCCAGCTGAAATTCGTATCGTATGGCAGACAGATAGGTTTCGCTGTCACGGCAGATAACCGCCATCTGCTGATAGGGCACACCTTGCCGTGCCAGCCGCCCAATGGCAGCCGCCACTTCTTTTGCCTCTGCCGCACGGCTTTCTGCCTGCCACAACACCAGTTGCTGCGGGTCAGCCGGTGCTTGCTCCACCAATTCGCCCGAAAGCAGACGGTTCAAACGTGCCAAATCCGGCGCCTGTTCATGCCGCCAGTCCTGCTCCAGCAGGGTTGGAGCCGCCACGGCAACCCCGTTTTTTCGTGCCATTTGGCGCAGAACGGCTGCCATTTTTTTGCCGCCGCTGAACAGTCCCATACCGTTTTCATAGTCTTCCATGCCATCGCAGCAAAGTGCAATGCTGGTTTCTTCCGAAAGCTGCATCATGCGCTCCAGCATACGGCGCTTGGGGGCGTTAAAGGTATCGAATTCGTCAACAAAAATTGCCTGCCCCTCCAAAAACTCCGGCTGTAACTTGCGAGCCGCCAGAAGCACACGGTCGCCCGGGTCCATGGCGGATTCCTCCAACAAAGCTTCGTATACTGCAAAAATGCCCGCCAGCTCGGTGAGTTTTTGGTGGGCATGGCCCGCATTTTTCGCTAATTCCTCCAACTGCTGTGGGTCTACGCCGGAGCTTTTCAGCTCGCTTAATGTTTCGGCGCAGCGTTCGCAAAAAGCGGTGCTGCGGCGGTGTCTGCTGTAATATACCAGATTGGGGCCCATGGCTTGCAATGCTCGACGCACCAAAACCGCACGGCCTGCATCGCTTAGGGTACGAATTGCCGCACCGCCGTATCGCTCTAAAATGGCCTCGGCCAAGCTGGAAAAGCTATAACTGGTAACAAAACCCGACAGCTCGTCCCCCATCATTTCATAAATTCGAGCCTCGGTGGACGAGGTGAATTGTTCCGGCACAATCAAGATGCTTTTTTTGCCCTCTAAGGCACGGCGGCGGATTTGCCGCAGCAGATACCCCGATTTGCCGCACCCCGAAACACCCAGCACCAGATGCAACATAAACTTGCCCCCTTGTTGTTTTTTGCCCTATTATACCACACTGTATCAGAAAAAACTGCGCAAAACAAAACACGCCACTGACCTTGTGCAGCGGCGTGTTTTGTTTTTTAACGATACATGGTATGGGTAGCTTTTACCAAAACTTTTGGGTCTTTGTCATAGGGGGTTACGGGGCAGATGGGCTTGTTAATGCCAAACAGCCCGTACACCGCCATACGCGCGGCACGCACTGAATATTCCTCGGTGAATACCATATCCTGCGGAATCTCCACAAATTGGCTTGCCATGGCAAAGTTTGTGCTGCCCTCCGGGATTACCTGGGGGCGGTCCTGCATTTTATGGGGCTGGAATTGGCTGTCGATATACGGCATATAGCAGGGCACCACATTGATTACATCGGCCCGTATAGACTCCCATTCTTCCAACCAGTGGAACTGCCCCATCAGCTCATATAAAATTTCCTCACCGGTGCAGTCGCGCATGGGCTTTTTTACATAATCGCCCGGCTTATCGGTAAACAAACCGTATCCCCAAAAAATTGTGGTGCCCGGTTGCTGGGCAATAAAATGGGGCTGTGCCGCCACCACAATGCTCATGCGCCATGCGGAATCCTTAAAGGTCATCAATGCACCGCTGCCGGGAATATTTCCCGAAAAATTCTCGATTTTTTTCAGCAACACATCGCCTTTTAAGGTTACGGTAAAGCTTTGCCAGTTGGTTTGGTTCACATCACCAAAGAACGGTTCGGGATTGCCCAAACCGGGCTTTTTAGCTGCCACTTTGCGCCACAGTTCGGCACTCATGCTTTGCTGTGTTACCGCAGGGGCCGGGGTGTTCAAATCGCCCAATGTGGCACTGTCGGTCATGCAGCCGTTGGTCATAATCACCACATCGCCGGGGCGAATGGGCAGTACTGTTTCGCCGTCCTCTTTGCGGATATGCAATGCGGTGGCGGTAATGCCTTCGCCGGGCGCAAAATCGATGTCGGTTACCGTTGTGTCGGTTACAAAATCCACCCCAAAGGAATCCAGATATGCTTTTAAGGGCAGAATGACGCTTTCGTATTGATTGTATCGGGTGCGGGTAACGCCTTCCAGTGTTTCAATGCGGCTGAATTCAAAAATCATGCGGTGCATGTAACGGCGAAACTCAAACAAGCTGGACCATTTTTGAAAGGCAAAGGTGGTTTGCCACATATACCAAAAGTTTGTTTCAAAAAAGTGGGGCGAAAACCAATCCTCAATGGTCAAATCGTCCAGCGTGGTTTCGTCCGCAAACAGCAGCTTGGTCAGTGCTGCACGGTCGTGGCAGTCAAAACCCATGCTACTAACATTTTTAATCTGTGCATTTTTGTCAATTAAGCGGGCTTTTGCACAGGTGGGATGTGCGTGGTCAAAGTCTAAAATTTCCTGTGTTACGCTGCACCCCGGCCGCTCTAAGCTGGGCACGCTGCTCATAAGTTCCCAAAAATTTTCGTAGGTTTCTTCGTTCAGCATTCGGCCGCCGCGGCAGACAAACCCCTCCTGAACGGCAGGTGCACCGTCGTTGGAACCACCCAGGATTTTCATGCCCTCTAAGATATGAATATTTTTGCCGTCAAAGCCTGCATCACGGCACAGGTACGCTGCCCCTGCCATGCTTGCCAAACCACCGCCCACAAAATAAACCTGACGGTCGCCCCAGTTGGGCTGTGTTTTTAAGCCGCACACCGTTTTTTTGCCTTGTGTTTCCTCTTGCTTGATTTTTACCGCCAAAGCCGCCGCGCCGGCAATTGCGCCCGCTGCCATAATGGCATTTAGGGTACTCTTTTTCATCTACTTCGCTCCTTTTTATACAGCACAACAAGCGTGCAATTCTTTTATAAAATCTCGGTTTTCTCCATTCTAGCTTTCCCCGTTTGTGGCTGCATCATACAAGTTTTGGCAACTGTCTTGCTTTGCAACAACCGCAGCATCCTGTCGAAAAAACAAAAGCGTACACCTTTTGGTGTACGCTTGTCCGTTTATTTTGGTTCATTTATCATTCGAGCCGCTGCCCGTTCGCTGTCTTTTGCTAAAATATATAGCTCCTGCGCCAGCTTTTCCGCAGGCAGGCGCATGCCTTTTTGCGCCCACTGCACAATCACCGCACAGCAACCCATTGCGTAAAAATCAGCACCAAATTCACGGCGTTCCACATCCACCGAATGGGTGCTGTCCAACCGCTCGATGATTTGCAGAAATAACTGTTTTAAAATTTTCCCCAAGCAGTCGGAAAACAGATTGGGGTACGCCTTAATTGCCGTTATGTAAAATTTGCGTTCCTGCTCCATAATCGTGAGCATTTGCTCCATTTTTTGCGGCAGATTTTGCAGGGTTACGTCGCTGCTTAACCCAGAGAATGCTTCTTGCTGATAAACCCATTCCAGCAGTTCAAATTTATCTTGAAAATGATAATAAAAGCTTTGCCTGCCCATGCCGCACTCTTTTGTAATATCTCCAACGGATACCTTGTCTACTCCTTTTTGGCACACCAAAGCTTTTACGGCACAAGCCAATGCTTTTTTGGTGATTTGAGAATCCGCCAAAGAGCACACCCCCTCTGGTAACAGAATGGGAGTGCCCCTTGCGGAACACTCCTTTTCGTTCATTATAGCGAACTTTTTCTCTGCTGACAACGGTATGTTTTATAAGTGGTCGTTGAATACCTGGCGCAAAGCATTCCATGTTGTGCTGCCCACAATGCCGTCGGCCTGCAAGCCCTGCTGTTTTTGGAACGCAACCACGGATTTCTGGGTATTTGCACCAAACCGGCCGTCTACCGTTACCTTGGGCACAGAGCCGCCTGCCGCATTCAGATAGCTTTGTACAAAGCGTACATAGTCGCCGCTGCTGCCCTGCTTTAAGTTATAGCCGGGATATTTGGTAACAACCGCCATGGGGCTGCCTGCCAGCACCGCCTCATACGCCTGAGCCAACACAGGGAATGTTTTTTTGCCCAGCAACGCGTCTGCGGTTAAGCCAAACTGAGGCTGGAAGCGACGCAGTGCCGCCGAGGTACCGCCACCAAACACACCGTCTGCCGAAATGGTTTGAATGCCGGTGTAAACTTTGCTTAAAGCGGCCAGCTTTTGCTGCATGCTTTTTACCACTGCGCCCTTTGCACCGGGTGCACCCACAATACCACAGTAAATTTCACCTTCACCGTGAATGCTTGCGTAAGCGGCGTACAGAGCGTTCCAGGTATTCTGGCCCACTTTGCCGTCTGTGGTTAAGCCGTTCAGAGTTTGGAACTGACTTACCGCTTTTGCGGTATTGGAACCATACCGACCGTCCACCGTTAATGCGATAATCTGAGGCCATTTGGAGCGCACCCCATTGATCCATGTTTGAACCTGAGCCGAATCCGGCCCTCTGCTTCCGTTTTGTAATACCGTCCCGTAATACGGGGGTTGAATTGTAATTGCCATGTTAGCATCCCTCCTTGCACTATCTTATGTCAAACCATGCCGAAAGGTTCCTGCTTTTTGGTTTGTTTGCAAGGAGGCTCTGTTTAATTTTCCTTTGCTGTTCGTACCAGCTCTGCCAATCGCTGCACCACTTCCAAGGCGGCAAAGCGCACTTCGTATTCACTGCTTTGTTCCAGCAGCTGTTGTTCTTGCTGCTGCGGATAACAGGCGGTTTCCTGCTGTTCTGCCGCCGGCAGGCACAGCCCGGGGTACAGCACACAAAACCAGTTACGTCCCTGGTGTTCCCCCAGCTCCACCCGCAAGGCATCGTATCGCCCCGCCGGCAGGGTAAAGTTTTCGTAACGGGTTGTGGGAAAGTACATATTAGTTAAATACACCGTTACTTGTTGGTTGCTGCCTTCCTGTTGTATCACCTGTTCTGCGGCACGCTGAATTTGCAGCAAGCTATGGGCGGCAATTTCAATGGCACTTTCCTTATCGCTTTGTGCCGAAAACAACACCCTTGCCTGTTCCAGTACCGCATCCCGTACTTTTAGCTTTAAGGTTTGGTCGGCAATGCTGTCGGAATTTGCCTGCACATGAAGCCGCAGGGTATCGCTGCGCAATGCGGCACAGGTGTCAGCAAACGCGGAAAAACGGCAGGTAATCAGCACCGCAAGCAGCAGCCCTACCGTCAAAGAAAGCTCCATTAACCGCTGTTTTGATAAGCAAACCTTATGTAACATAAAAGCACGTCCTCTCATTTGGTAAATCACACCAAGAGATTGGGCGTGCTTGTTTGTATTTATTCCATGCCAGCAAAATTATTTTTGCTGCGGCATTGTGCTGCGGTTATTGCGGCGATAGGGCTTGCGGGGTTGCAACACACGGGCACCGCCTTTGTCCGGCTGTGCCAGATATACCTGACGATACTGTTGTTTTAAGCATTCCACTGCTTTTTCGGCGGTTTCCTTCTGGGTAAATACGCCGAATACCGCCGCACCGCTTCCCGTCATCAAGCTGGTTACGGCACCGCATTCCATCAGCAGTGCTTTAATGGCAGGGGTTTCTTCAGCGCCGCTGCATTCTTCCAATGCATTGCCGGCGGCGGCACACAGTGCCGCAAGATCCTGCGCTTTGATTGCGGCTTCTGCTACTGCAGAATCGGGATGTACCGTACTGCCCATCTGGTCATAACGGGCAAAGGCTTCGGGTGTGCTTACCCCAATGCTGGGCATTACCACAACAAACCAGCAGTCCGGGCAGGGCGGCAAGGGTTTTAAGATGTCGCCAATGCCCTGTACACGGCAGGTTCCGCCCAAAATGGCAAAGGGAACATCGGCACCAATGGTTGCACCAATGGCGCACAGCTCACTGACCGAAAGTTTTGCGTTGTACAGCTCGTTCATACCCACCAAAACTGCCGCTGCATCGGCGCTGCCGCCTGCCATACCGGCGCGTACCGGTGTCGCCTTGTGAATTTCAATTTCTACCCCTGCCAGCAAGCCGGTGTAGTGAAAAAATGCAAGTGCAGCTTTGTATGCGGTATTTTTTTCGTTTGCGGGAATGCGGCTGCCCGGTAAACGCAAAATCAAATCGTTGCTTTTGCGCACAATTACCTTTTCGTACAGCGTAATGGTTTGCATAATCATATCCAGTGCATGATAGCCGCCGGGCAGCAAACCTGTTACATCCAGCGTTAAATTCAATTTGGCCGGAGCCAGCACGGTTACCTGTTTCATGGCTTCCTCCTCGTTGTTTTATCCTTGTTCTTGCAGTTCCTTTAAAAACGCTTCAATGCGGTCCAAGGCCTGTTCCAGATGCTTTACCGAATAGGCATAGCTGATGCGCACAAAGCCCTCGCCGCAATCGCCAAAGGCATTGCCGGGCACCACTGCCACCTTTTTGGAATACAAGAGCTTTTCGCAGAACTGCTCGCTGGTTAAGCCGGTGGATGCAATGGACGGGAACGCATAAAACGCACCCTTTGGCTCAAAACAGGTAAGGCCCATTTGATTCAAACGCTTTACCAAAAAGCGACGGCGCATGTCATACTCCTGCCGCATCTGTTCGATTTCATCATCACATTCACGCATTGCCACAACCGCTGCATATTGGCTTGTGGTTGGGGCGCACATGATGCAGTTTTGATGCAGCTTGGTCATTACTTTAATAATGGGTTCAGGGCCGCAGGCATACCCCATACGCCAGCCGGTCATGGCAAATGCTTTGGAGAATCCATTCACCACCACGGTACGTTCTGCCATAGCGGGCAGCGAGGCGATGCTCACATGGGGCTTTTCACCATAGTTCAGTTCGGCATAAATTTCATCCGACAAAACAATGATGTTGGTATCCTTTAAAACCTCTGCAATGGCTTCCAGATGTTCCCGCTCCATAACCGCACCGGTGGGGTTGGAAGGAAACGGCATAATCAGCAGTTTTGTTTTGGGGGTAATGGCAGCCTTTAAGGCCTCGGGGGTTAAGCGGAATTGGTCCTCTGCCTTTAGCTCAACCGGAACCGGTACACCGCCTGTTAAGGTAGTAATGGGCTGATAGCACACAAAACACGGCTCGGGAATAATAACCTCTTCGCCGGGCGATACCAAGCTGCGAATGCACATATCAATGGCTTCGCTGCCGCCTACCGTTACCAGTACCTCTTTCAGTGGGTCATACTGCAACCCAAAACGGCGCTGCATGTAACCGGAAATTTCCTGCCGCAATTCTTTTAAACCCGCATTTGCGGTATAGGTTGTTTTGCCCTTTTGCAGACTTTTAATGCCCGCATCGCGAATGCGCCAAGGGGTCTTGAAATCCGGTTCGCCCACACCAAGGCTGATGCAATCATCCATTTCGGCGGCAATATCAAAAAACTTACGAATACCGGATGGGCGCATCTGTGCGGCTGCGGGTGCAATTAAACGTTCATAATCCATCACAGCGTTGCCAACTCTCTTTCGTCCTGCTCTTCTTCGGCATACATAACACCATCTTTTTTATAGGTGCGCAGCACAAAATGCGTTGCGGTAGACAGCACGTCGTCCATAGGCGACAGACGTTTTGCAACAAACAGCGCAATTTCCTGAAAACTATGCCCTGCAATTACCAGCTGCAAGTCATAGCCGCCGCTCATCAACAGCACGCTTTGCACCTCTTTAAATTGACTGATTGCCATTGCAATTTCATCAAATCCGTGGCTCTTTTTGGGGCGCACACGCAATTCAATCACTGCCTGTACCTTATCGGGTCGAACGGTTTCCCAATCGATCATAGCACGGTATCCACGAATAATGCCTTGCTGTGCATAGGCATCCATTTGTTCTGCCACTTGCTGCGGTGTGCAGTTCAACATTGTGGCCAAATCCTCCACCGAAAGGCGGGCGTTTTCTTCCAACAGTTTCAACAAACGTTCCATACGGTTTTCGCCTCTTTCTCTGGTTCCGCGCCAATTGGGCGGCAGTTCCTTAATTTACCCCATTATAAAAAAAAATCCCTGCAAAGTAAACCATACGCCGTTAAAATCGGTTATAATAACACCATCGCTTTTATTGTTTAAAAGCCACACGAAACATAACAGGCAACACCGGGCAAGGCACACTGGCCCGCATAAGGGAGGATTTTGGTATGAAAGCTGTTATCACCGTAGTCGGTAAAGACACCGTTGGCGTAATTGCAAAAGTTAGCACTGCATGTGCCGAACTGAACATCAATGTGGAAGATGTTACACAAAGCATTATGCAGGATATGTTTTGCATGATTATGCTGGTAAATCTGAGCCACTGTACCCAAGATATGAATGCGGTTCGTGCCCGTTTTGACAGCATTGCAAAAGAAATGGGAATGGAACTTCACATCACCCGTGAGGAAGTTTTTGACGCCATGCATCACATTTAAGGAGAGTTTGTGCCATGAGTATGATTAACACACATGATATTTTAGAAACCATCGGCATGATTACCTCCGAAAGTTTGGATGTACGCACCGTGACCATGGGCATCAGCCTGCTGGATTGTGCCGACCCCGACCCCAAAAAGGCTTGCGAAAAAATTTACAACAAAATCACCACAAAAGCCGCCCGTCTGGTTCCTGTGGTGGAAAAAATCGCAACCGATTACGGCATCCCTATCATTAACAAGCGCATTAGCGTAACCCCCATTGCCATGCTGCTTGCCAGTGCACCCACCGCAGACCCGGTGGAATACGCCAAAACACTGGACCGTGCCGCAAAAGCGGTGGGTGTAAACTTCATCGGCGGTTTTGGCGCATTGGTGCACAAGGGCTTTTCTGCCGGCGATGAACAGCTGATTGCCTCCATTCCCGAGGCACTGGCACAAACCGATATTGTGTGCAGCAGCGTCAACATCGGCTCCACAAAAACCGGCATCAATATGGATGCAGTAAAGCTGATGGGTCAAGTTGTGCGCAAGGCTGCGGAAATTACTGCCGACAACCAGTGTATGGGTGCCGCCAAGCTGGTGGTATTCTGCAACGCCCCCGAGGATAACCCCTTTATGGCAGGTGCATTCCACGGCGTTGGCGAGCCGGATTGTGTGGTACACGTTGGTGTTTCCGGCCCGGGTGCTGTGCGTGCCGCATTGGCAAAACTGCCCAAAGACGCACCGCTGGATGAGGTTGCCGAGCTGGTAAAGCGTACCGCCTTTAAAATCACCCGTATGGGCCAGTTGGTGGGCAATCTTGCCGCAAAGGAACTGGGTGTTCCCTTTGGCATTGTGGACCTTTCTCTGGCGCCTACCCCTGCCATTGGTGACAGCGTTGCCAACATCTTGGAGGAAATGGGTCTGGAAAGCTGCGGCTGCTGCGGCACAACCGCTGCGCTGGCATTGCTGAACGATGCCGTAAAAAAAGGCGGCGTTATGGCATCCAACCACGTGGGCGGTTTGTCCGGTGCTTTTATTCCCGTTAGCGAAGATGACGGTATGATTAAAGCCGCCCGCTGTGGCAGCTTGACCTTGGAAAAGCTGGAAGCCATGACCGCCGTTTGCAGCGTTGGCATTGACATGGTTGTTGTGCCCGGCGATACCCCTGCCGAGGTATTAAGCGCACTAATTGCAGACGAAGCCGCTATTGGCATGGTAAACAGCAAAACCACTGCGGTACGCGTCATTCCTGCCATTGGGCGCAAAGCCGGCGAAGAGCTGGACTTTGGCGGTCTGCTGGGTTATGCCCCCATCATGCCCATTAGCACCTACAGCCCCAGCGTTTTGATTAACCGCGGCGGCCGTATTCCCGCACCGTTGCAGGCATTGAAAAACTAATCCACCGTTCCCCGTGCAATTGGCTGCATGGGGAACTTTTTTATTTTTCCGATATTTTGGTATATTCTCCGAATCTTAGGGGCAGACTAAGTGCAGAAAAGGAGGAATGAACCATGTCGGCATTTTATAAAATTTGTATTATTCTTCTTATTGTGGGCGGTCTCAACTGGGGTTTGGTGGGTCTGTTTGGCTTCAACCTGGTTGCTTGGTTGTTCGGCGGTGCTACCAGTGCCATCAGCCGCATCATCTTTACCCTGGTTGGCGTTGCATCCATCTGCGCAATCCCCAGTTTGTTCATCGACCACAACGATTAAGAAATAAAAAAGGCTTACCGTGTACGGTAAGCCTTTTTTATTAGTCGCTAAACAAACGCTGCTTGTTGTGCATGTATACACTGGTTACCAGCCCCACACACAAATACATCATCAGCGCACTGCTGCCGCCTGCCGAAAAGAACGGCAAGGTTACGCCGATTACCGGCAGCAGCGAAAGATTCATGCCCAGGTTGATGATAATTTGCCACGCCATTGCTGCAAATACACCTACGCAAATGTAGGTACCAATTTGGTCCTCGCTGCGCAGGCCGGTGGTTAAGGTACGAATGGCAATGCCAAACAAGATGGCAAGCACAATTGCGCAGCCCACAAACCCAATGCATTGCGCCAGATAACTAAAGATAAAGTCATCCTGTGCGTTAATTACATAAGCATGTTCGTCGTTGAAGAACCCACGCCCGAAAATCTGCCCCGAGCCAATGGCAATTTTACCGCCATTTTGCTGCTGGATAATGTCTTTGTACGCCGGGTCATCGGGATAAATCAACGCCATAATACGCTGCACCTGATAGCCCTTTAACACATCGGGGAAAAAGTTCAGAATGGCTGCCAGCCCCACTGAACCGGCTGCAATTGCACTTAAAATATATTTCCACGAAAGTCCTGCCGAAAACAGCATCATACAGCCAATGGTGGCAAACACAATGCCGGTGCCGTCGTCGCCCTGTATGTGAATAATGCCAACCGGAACCAAAATATGCAGCAGCAATTTTGCCAGGGTTTTTGGTTCGTTGATGGTTTCACGCACATTGTCCAGATGCATGGCAAAGGTCAAAATAAAGCTGATTTTTGCAAGCTCTGTGGGCTGCAAACTCAGCGGCCCCAAGATAATCCAGCTGTGGTTATCCGTTGTACCGGGTGCATGACCGAATTTTACCGGCCCCAAGGTCAGTTTG
Organism: uncultured Allofournierella sp.; assembly: GCA_944382775.1. GTDB lineage: Bacteria > Bacillota > Clostridia > Oscillospirales > Ruminococcaceae > Allofournierella. Next base: position 16,170 of record CALWNI010000021.1, on the reverse strand, counting down.
GTTAAGGTAAGTAAAACCAATCCCCAAGTAATACCCACATGAATGGGCCATATTTTTGCAAGCCCTCGATAGTCAATGCAAGAAAGAATGACAGCGCATAAAATTCCCAACATGCTTGCGCCTGCCTGAATCGCCGCATCTCGATAGTTGCCCAATCCCTCAATTTCTCCCGTGAACTGATTCAAATCGAATCCGCCACGGTCCATGCCGATGCTCAGCAGGGTTACAACACTAAGCACCGAACAACTGATACACAACAATAAATAAAACCAATCGGTTGCTTTTAAATATTGCTTGATAACTTTAAACATACCACGGCCCCTTTCTGTATTCAAAAAGCCATATATTGCTTTATTATATCCCAGTTTAACCGTTGTGACAATCATTTTTACAGGCTTTATGTTGAACTTTAGCCCGCTTGCGGATATACTTAGTTATAAGTTATCGTTGGCTTTTCGGTATTCTTGCATTATAACGAAACAGCCATGTATTTTATTTCAATCCATTGCAGGAAGGAGCAATTTCCATGGCCGTTTTTGAAACCAACAATCGGGCCGAAACCGTTGCGCTGGGCCAACGACTGGCGGTACGGCTTACCCCCGGCAGCTTGGTATCCTTTACCGGAGGCTTAGGTGCAGGCAAAACCGCTTTTACCGAGGGCATTGCCAAGGGCCTTGGCTGTACTGACCCCGTAAGCAGCCCCACCTTTGCCATTGTAAACTATTACCGTGGCCCCCGCCCATTGGCACATTTTGATTTATACCGCATTTCCACCGAAGAGGATTTGAACGCTGCGGGATTTTATGACTTTTTAGACCAAGGTGCCATTGTTGTAACGGAATGGAGCGAAAACTTTGCCCATCTGCTGGCACTGGAACACCCCATCACCGTAGCCATTGAGCGAACCGGCGAAAACAGTCGCCGCATTACCATAGAAGGGGTGGATTTATGATTACATTCGGCATTGATACCGCCGGCCGTACCGTTGGCGTAGCCTTAATGCGTGACGGGCAACTGCTTTACGATTGCTATCTGGATGCCGGCTTGACCCATAGCGAAACCCTGATGAATCTGGTGGATGCCGCTTTTCAATCCACCGGTCTTTCCCCTGCGGATGTTCAACTTTGGGGTGTTTGTTCCGGCCCGGGCAGCTTTACCGGTTTGCGCATCGGCATTGCTGCGGTAAAAGGGTTGGCCTTTGCTTCGGGTGCGCTTTGTGCCCCGGTATCCACCTTGGAGGCACTGGCACAGGGTTTTGTGGGCGAAGGTACCATTGTAACCGCACTGGATGCCCGCCGCGGTGAAGTTTACTGGGCAGCCTTTGATTTATCACCGGAGCATACCCGCCTTGTGGAAGACAGTGCCGGCCCTTTAAGCGAGCTGGATGATTTCATCAAAAATTGTAAAAAACCCGTATTTTTTGTTGGTGATGGCGCATCCCTATGTTATAATAAGTATGATTCTTTGCCCGGTGTGCTGCACTGTCCACCGGCATACCAGCGCGGCCGTGCCGGCGCTGTCTGCTTAACTGCGGAAAAAATGTATCAGCAAGGTCTTTGTGTTCCCGCGGCACAACTGGGCGCAAGCTATCATCGGCTGAGCCAGGCAGAGCGTGAACGCCAAGCCCGACTAAAAGGAGAAGTAACAAAATGACAAAACCCGTTGCCTTAGCCGCTGACCATGGCGGTTACGAATTGAAAGAAGCCATTCGCCAACATCTGGACGAAATCGGTGTTGCTTACAAAGATTTTGGCAGCTTTAGCGGCGAATCCTGCGACTACCCCGACATGGCCGAAGCTGCTTGCCGTGCCGTTGTTGCCGGTGAGTGCGACAAGGCCCTGCTGTTCTGCGGTACCGGTGTAGGCATTAGCATGAGCGCAAACAAAATTAAGGGCATTCGTGCCTGCTGCTGCAGCGATGCCTTCAGCGCAGAGTACACCCGCCGCCATAACGATGCCAATGCTTTGTGTCTGGGTGGCCGTGTGGTTGGTGCAGGTCTGGGCATCTATCTGGTGGATTTGTTCCTGAATACTCCCTTTGAGGGCGGTCGTCACCAGCGCCGCATTGAAAAAATGATGGCACTGGAAAACACCTGATTTTTTCTGCTTTTAATCACCGTTTACGGTTGATTTTATTCTTTCACACAAAATAACAAGGAGCGATTGACAATGAGCAAAAATCCTATGATTCTGGATCATCCCCTGGTACAACATAAAGTAAGCCACTTGCGTGACAAGAACACCGGCACCAAGGAATTTAAGGAGCTGGTAAGCGAGCTGGCTATGCTGCTGTGCTACGAGGCAACCCGTGACCTGCCCACCGAAGAGGTAGAAATCGAAACTCCCGTAGCCATTGCAAAAACCCGCGTACTCAGCGGCCGTAAGCTGGCTTTGGTTCCCATTCTGCGTGCCGGCTTGGGCATGGTAGACGGTATGCTGAGCCTGTTGCCCGCCGCAAAGGTTGGCCACATTGGTCTGTACCGCAACGAGGAAACTTTGGAGCCCGTTGAATACTACTGCAAACTGCCCAGCGACATTGCCGAGCGTGATGTTCTGGTTCTAGACCCCATGCTGGCCACCGGCGGCAGCGCAGTGGACGCCATTACCCAGATTAAAAAGCGTGGCGCAAAGAGCATTAAGTTCCTGGCAATCATCGCTGCTCCCGAAGGTCTGGAGCGTCTGCACACCGCACATCCCGATGTGGACATCTACGTTGCCGCACTGGACGAAAAGCTGAACGAGAACGGCTACATCGTACCCGGTTTGGGCGATGCCGGCGACCGCATTTTCGGCACAAAGTAATTGTTATTTCCGGTATTGTAAAGTGAGGTGACGGCTGTGAAACATTTTATCAACTCATTTTTGGTTAGCCTGTTGCTCACTGTTCTAATTGGTTCTTCCTTTTATATTTTTGCACAGGGAACCTTTTTTACTCCCACCATCAATCTGGTTACCCAGATTTGCATGGTACTGTTGCTGGTTGCTGTATGGTACATCTTTCTTTGGGATTTGTTCCAGAACCTGAAAAAGCGGCCAAATTCCGCAACCGCCAACGAGAAGCCTTCCCCTGCGGCAGAGCCCGTGACGGCTGTTGAAGAGCCCTCTGAGCCAGAGGGAATCGAGGAAACAGAATCCGCCGACGAGCCGGACCTGCTTGTTGTGGAGCCGGACAACGAACCCGTTGTCATGATTCCTACCCCTGCGCCAACGCAGGAATGGACAAAGGCATCGGAAAGCGACGAAAAACCCGTGCAAGCTCCTGCTGCAAAAGAAAAAAAACAGCGGTTAACCCGTGCACAGCGCAGACGTTTAAACGCTGAGCTGGAGCAAAAGAAAAATGCGGAAAAGCTGAAACAAGCAGCCGAAGAAAAACAAGCACAGCGTGCCCGCAAACAAGAGGAAGACACCGCCAAACAGCAGAAAAAACTGGAAGATTTAAAAGCCCAAGCTGCACAGAAAAAAGCTGCTGCTAACAGCAAAAAAACATCTTGGGATACATCGGAACCTTCCTAACAAAAAACACCGTGTTGCAAAACACGGTGTTTTTTTCTTTATACCGCATGGGGTGTTTCCCATTCATCTGCAAATAACAGCAAGATAATGGCAAACAGAATCAAACCACCTACCCAGATGGATTGAATCCCAAGCAACGGCACGAGCAATCCACTGATTGCCGCACCAATCACAAAGGCGATGATTACGCCGTAATAGTTTAAGGCATGCTGCAACATGGCTTTGTCTTTGGTTCGCAGATACTGCACGGTCAATTCGGTACCACTGCGCAAATTTCCGGTGCACATGGTGGTGGCAAAAATTTTCCCGTGCATACGGCGAAACGCTTCTACCTGAAGCCCACAGGCAAAGGAAACCATAATATTCGCCGTCATATTCCAATGTTCGGTGGCAGGCATAAAGCCAACCGCTGCCACCACCAAAAGCTCCACCGCAAGCACAATCTGCCGCCAGTGAATCCGTCCCCTTTTTCGAGCCTTGCCCCAGCTGCGAACCAACTCAACCAGTACAATTCCCATGGAAAACGATAAAATCGGCAACAGGTACTTTACAATGTTTGCCCAGTTGTGCTGTGCCAGTTCAAACCCCAACATAACAAAATTTCCCGTTTGCGTATTGGCAAACACACGGCCTCGCTCCAAATAGGTATAGGCATCCAAAAAGCCGCCTGCCAATGCCAGCAATGCGCCTACCCGTACCGCTTCACTGCTTTGTACCATTTTTGTTCCTTGCTGCATCTCCATATTGCTGCTCCTTTGCCCAAACTGTTATTTCATGAAAACCGGCGGCTGGGTGTAGCTTAACCCCATAACACCCGGTGTTTTGCGGCATAACGCTGCTAGGTCGGTGCCTGCTGCATGGGCTTGCGCCATCTGTGCTGCCGCCTTTCCCGTTTTTTCTAATGCAGCCAACGAGGTATCTGCCGGCATGGTGGCATGTTTTAAAAGCGAAAGCCCCGCTGGATTTGCCCCCAACACATGCAGATACGGCGGTGTTTGCGGTAAGTCCTCGGTATACCCCAATGCGGCACACAGTACATACCGCCGCAATCGTGCATGGGTATATCGCTTGGTTTTTAACGCATCGTATAGTTGCTGCAAATTTGTCGCATTGCGCAACATATTGAACAGTCGATGTTCCAAGCCTTCTGCCGTTCCTCTGGTTTTGGCAATCTGCTGCACCGACATGCCGCGCAATCGGCTTAATACCGTAAGGTCAAAGGCCTGTGGCGAAAGGTCAAGCCCTTGCTCTGCCGCCTGCTGATATAGCTGCAACGCCGACGGCGGAACATATTCCGCCAATGCATCCGCACCTTGGGTATGCCACAATCTGCGCAGCATGCTTGCACTGGCAAACCCGTTTTCGCCCGGTGTTTGCTGCCCGTGGGCTGCGCCAATGCGCTGAATGGGCACTGGTTTCAAATGGCTTTTCTGCGCCGCAATGGCTTTGCAGTATTCCACCCCCAAATTATTGTTGGGGCTTGCCAAAATCTCGGCTGCTTTGGGGTGCAGTTTTCCTGCTGCTTCGGCACGGGCCGCCGCAAAAGATACGCCTTTTTGATTGACTCCCCGCACTTGCTTGGCAAACGCTTCGCTTTGCAGAATCTCTGCCACCTGACAAAGCCCCTGTACATCGGGCGTTTCTGCCCCAAATACCAGCGAGTCCAGCTGAGGCAAGGCACTGAGAACCGCCACACCTGCGGCGGCGAATCCCTCGGCACTTTGCACCGCACAGGGATTGGGCAGCCCCAGCACCAGGTCTGCCCCCATTTGCAGTGCAGCCTTGGCGCGCACCTGGGGCGGCAAAAGGGCAATTCCCCCTCGCTGTGTTAAATCTGTACTCATACACACCACAACCGACTGTGCTCCCATCTGCCGTGCCTGTGCAATTTGCCACGCATGGCCTGCATGAAATGGGTCATACTCGGTGATGATTCCCACTGCGCGCATGGCTGCACCTCCTTTTCAAGAAACTTTATGCCGGAAAACGTGCTTTTTCCTTGCAAACGTATATGTTCCATTATATAATAAATTAGGACAAAGTAAAAGTGAAGCCCATTCCATTTTAGGATGGGCTGCTGTTTTGTGCTTGATTATTTATCTATGTTTTTTCAGGAGGAAACGTTCAAATGAAGATTCTGGTTATCAACTGTGGTTCTTCTTCTTTGAAGTACCAGCTGATCGACATGACCAACGAGCATGTACTGTGCAAAGGCCTGTGCGAGCGTATTGGCATTGAGGGAAGCAAAATTACCCATAAGGCAAATGGCAAGGCTTGGACCGAAGAGGTTGCATTCCCCACTCATACCGAGGCTTTTGCTAAGTTGGTTGAAATGATGACCACCGGCGAAAGCGCTGTTGTTGCTGACAAGAGCGAAATCGGTGCAATTGGTCACCGTGTTGTTCAGGGCGCTGAGTTCTTCACCGAAAGCTGCCTGGTTGACGAGTCTGTTATCAGCAAGATTGAGGAAGTTGCTCCTCTGGCTCCTGTTCACAACCCTGCTCACGTTCAGGGTCTGCGCAGCGCTCAGGCTGTATTTGGTGCACACGTTCCCAACGTTGTTGTATTCGACACCACCTTCCATCAGACCATGCCTCCCAAGGCTTTCATGTACGGCGTAAACTACGAGATGTACGAAAAGTACAGCATCCGTCGTTACGGCGCACACGGCACCAGCCACCGCTATGTAAGCCAGGCTGCTGCTGAGTTCCTGGGCAAAGACCCCAGCGAGCTGAAGATCGTTACCTGCCACTTGGGCAACGGTTCCTCCATTACCGCTGTTGACGGCGGCAAGTGCATCGACACCAGCATGGGCATGACTCCTCTGGCTGGCGTTCTGATGGGCACCCGCTGCGGCGACATCGACCCCAGCGTTGTTACCTACATGGAGCAGAAGCTGGGCATCCATGGCCAGGATATGGCTGACTACCTGAATAAGACCAGCGGTCTGCTGGGCATTTCCGGTATCTCCAGCGATAAGCGTGACGTTGAAGAGGCAGCTGCTGCCGGCAACGAGCGTGCAAAGCTGGCAGAAGACATGCTGAACTACCAGATCAAGAAGTACATCGGTGCTTACACCGCTGCTATGGGCGGTCTGGACTGTGTTGTATTCACCGGCGGTATCGGTGAGAACGACAACGGCCTGCGCCGTGGCGTTTGCGAGAACATGGAGTTCTTCGGCATGAAGCTGGATCTGGAGAAGAACAACCAGCGCAGTGGCGACATTCTGGATCTGACCGCAGAAGGCGGCCGTGTAAAGATCCTGATGGTTCCCACCAACGAAGAGCTGATGATCGCTCGCGATACTCTGGCTCTGGTAAACGGCTAATTCGTTTTCTACTCCCTCGGCATAACCGAGGGAGTTTTTTTATACCAAAAAGCCCACAGTGTACAAAATAACACTGTGGGCTTTTGTATTCGTTTAAAACCGTGCTTCGCCGTCGTGTGCCAAAAGGCTAACACTTTCCACACCGGGCAAAGCGGAACAACTGCTTACCAGTTGGCTTTCCTGGTTTGTGCGCAGTTCAATAATCAAATCCACACCATGGGCGGTCATATTTCGGCTTTTCACCCGCATGGTTTTGGTAAATGGTTGAATGGTCTGCTGCAAACTCGCTTCAATGTCTTTGTTGCTGCTGTTTACAACCAGCAGATAAGGGGCTTTTGCGGTGGGCATAAAGTCCAGCACAACAACCAGAATGGTAACCACAACGCTGACAACCAGTGCAATCATGTACAGTCTTGCACCACAGATAATTCCAACACTGATGCTCCAAAACAGATAGACCAAATCCATGGTATCTTTTACCGCATTGCGGAAACGTACAATAGACAAGGCACCCACCATGCCCAAGCTAATTACAATGCTGCTTTGCATTGCCAGCACAATGCCTGCGGTAATAACCGGCATAAGTGCAAGCGATTTATTAAAATCTTTGTTATAAAAGGCATTTCGGCTTGTAATGCGGTACACAGCATACAGGTACAACCCCAACGCCGTGGTAATTGCTAAAATTGCAAGAATTCCTACCGTGCTGAGATTGCTTTGCGAAAAACTTTCCAGCACGCTGTTTTTAATTACATCATTGAAACTCATGTTGTAAAACCCTTTCTCCCCACGGTTGCGGTACAGCCAAGCGGCTTAAATAATACTTTGAAAATGCTGTACGGCGCAAACGGCCCAATTCCAATGCTTGTGCCATTGAATCGGGCAAAAACTCATCAAATTTTACTTCCAATACATGTTGACCCGCCGGCAAAATCGGGGTCAACGGTACCTTAGGTTCTAAAAAGCGAGCCACCGCACCACTGGCAGAAATATTTTTATCAAATGTAATGCGAACATTCCCCAGCGGACTTACATAAGCCGTTCGCTCATATTCCACAATCACTTTTGGAGCCATGCCGGCCGTGCGCATTGCAACCGAAAGCAGGTTCATCGGTGCGGGAACATCGTTGCCGATTCTAGGCGGTTCCCCTTGCAAAATTCGGTAACACTGCTCTGCGTCAATGCTACAGCTTGCTTTATGGGTCATTCCGTTTTTCTTTTCTTTGACTTCCAGCTTAATCACATCGGTAACACCGTTGTACAGGCGAATACGAAACTTGCGCCGGTCATCCACACCGGACTCGTTTTCTTGAAAACAGCGGTTAGCAAAATCATCAAAATACAAGCTGCGGATGGCGTATCCGCCGGGTCGATGATGCTTATCCGGGGGCATTATGGGGCGCAACCGAGCCTCCAATACCACCAATTCTGCGGCACTCACCTGATATTTCCACTCGTTGCGGTATTTCACCCCACAGCCTCCCCTTCTTGCGGCTCATAATCCGCCATATATTCATCCAGATATTCGGTGCGGGTTTTCAGCAATTCTTCGGTTTGCTCTAAATTCAATGTTCTGTAATCCGAAAGACCGCTTGCATAGGCACCTGTTTCCCCCCAAAGCGCAAAATCACGCCCCCATGCACCGCTTTTCACCAGATATTCGGTTTCTTGCTGCATAGCCTGCAAAATTGCATCCACATCAAACAGTGTGTTGCGCAGCTCGCTCCAACGGGCGGCAACTTTTTCTTTTGTGCGCTGTGCATCGGCTTGGTACAATGCATTCAATTCGTAATCTTGAATCACCAGGGTAGTAAAGTCCTGTTCCATAATGCCCTCATAGGCATCGCCCCAGGTGTAGTTCATATCCCAGGGAATGCGATAGCACAAACCGTCTTTTCCATTGTATAAAACATACTGATTCTGAAACGAGTTATCAATGGCGCAGGTAAACTGCTTGTACAACGCCACATCAATCAGATTGTCCAGCTGTGCTGTTTGCTCCAGCTTATCCCAAGACAGAGTCCCCTTGCGTTGGTAAAACAAATTTAGATAGTTTTGCAGTGCCGTCCACACACCACTGCTCCACCGCTTGGGCCAGACCACCTCCAACTTGTTCAACCACTCCATACTTTGCTCGGCATCCAGTTGCGCAAAATCTGCATCTGTCAGCCATGCGGCCTGCCGCAGCTTGTAAAGGTTGTCTTGGTCGGTTAGCCCCAAGCTGCTTTGGTCGATTTTGGTGCAAAGCAGGTAAACGCCCATGTAATGGTCATTCAGATAAAGCTCCACATATTCACATTCGGCTCCATCCAAATTAAATTCGTAGGCTTCGCTCATCTGATTCCATAAATCATTCGACACCTTATCCCGCACACGGGTTGCGTCGGTGGCAAGATTCAGCAAAATCCAATCCGAATCTTCTCCCAGCCCCAAAAGCTCATTGGGGTCTGCATTGCCTTTATCATCGATTAAATTCAATCGATAGGATTTTTTATCGGCAAAATAGCTTGCATTTCCACGCCAATGCCACTCTACCCCTGTATTTACCGTTTGCTGCCTCAGATTGCCCTGTGGCCAAAATACCCGAATGGTTCCGTAGTTGTTTTCAACGGGCAGCCGCCCCATGGTATAGCCGTATACCTCCATATCCCGTGGGGTGCTAATGCGTACCTGACTGTCAATTGCAATGGCAGGCATTCCCGATAAATACACATACATACACTTCCACTGTGTTCCATCGCTTATATAAACAGGAAAGGTCATGCCCGTTTCAATGGCATTGCTCCAGTCTGTTTGCCATTCCCAGTCCGGCAGATACACGCTTCCCCATTGTGCCGATAAGCTACCCACCGCTTGCCCATCCAAAACCTGCGGCAAGCAATATGCATTTGTTTGTTCGTTATAGGGCAATTTTACCCCATTCCAATAAAGTGCGCACTCCTGGGTAGAAAGTGCGCTGTTTTTTGTAATATTCCCGATTTCATTTTTTGTTGCCAGTTGTGCCCCCAGCAGTGTTTTCTTTTGGCATGCCTGCGTGTATACCACAACCCACAGCAACACCGCCACACTAAACACCAACAATATGGTTTGAAGCCGCTTTTTCAATGTTCGACACTCTCTTACATTTTTTGCTCTATTTTTATACGGTTTTCATTTTAACATAGGGGAATGGGGGTGTAAACCCATTTCATCTTCTCCTCACAATTCCAACAAAGAAAGCCCCCTAACACCTGCATGTGTTAGAGGGCTTTGGGTATATTTATTGTACCACTGCATTGTAAATGCGTTCCACTTCATCGGCGTTTTCGCCCATCAGCTTCACAGGATGCTTATAATCCAAATTCATTAAACCCAAAATGCTTTTTGCATCGGCAATTACGCCTTTCAGGTCTTGTACATTCACATCATACTCACATTTTGCTGCTGCGTTTACAATGTCTTTTACCTGTTTGAAGCTTGAAACCTTGAGCTTTTTAACCATCGTCCCATGCCTCCTTTGCTCTTGTTCCAAAATATCCAGCCAACCACAAAAACACCTTTCCCTGCATTTTTGTGTCAAGCAAAGGTTTTACCCTGTGCCTATTATTTAGTATCGGCAAATTGGCCGTTTTTAAACACAGTGCTTAACCTCAGTGCGCATTATAGCACATAAACATCCTTTTGTATCCTCTTTTTTGTTTTTTCTCCTCGATGCACCAAAAGGCTTTTTTAAAGCCATTCCATTTTGTATTGTTTATATAAAATTTCAGCTATTATTTGTGTAAAAGTAACAATTATCCATCTTAGGTATTTTGCTTGCTACCAGTTAACTTGTGCAATATCTCGTCGAAATATGGTTATTGGTTGCATTAACGGGTTTGTTCTGTTATATATAATATTATAATATGGTAATGTAACAAATTTACGGAAAGGTTTGTGATTCTTTTTGGATATGCCCGGCCCTAGTATGTATCTTCTTTTGTTTTTGTTGGTAGCGGCTTCTGCGTTTTTTTCCGGCAGCGAAACCGCCATTTCTTCTTTTAACCGCATTCGTATGCGCAACCGTGCCGAAAGCGGCGACCGCCGTGCCGCCCTTGCATTAAAAATTGCCGAAGACTACGACAAAACAATTTCCACCATTTTAATTGGCAACAACATTGTAAACATGGCCAGTGCCTCCATTGCCACCATTATGGCAGTGGCACTTTTGGGCGAACGGCTCGGCCCTTCGGTTTCCACCATTGCAATGACCTTGCTGGTATTGATTTTTGGCGAAATTTTACCCAAAAGCTTTGCCAAAGACCACGCCGAAACCATCGCCATTCAGGTTGCCGGTATCATATCCTTTTTACGCGGCTTGTTCAGCCCGTTGGTTTGGTTCTTTGTTCAGCTTAAAAAATTATTTTTTGGCCGCAAAGCAACCGAAACACAGCCCAGCGTAACCGAAGATGAACTGAAAACCATCATTGATACGGTAGAAGAAGAGGGTGTTCTGGATAGCCAAGAAACCGAAATTATGCAATCGGTCATTGAATTTGATGATATTACCGTGCAGGAAATTTTGGTTCCCCGTGTTGACATTGTGGCTGTGGATGTAAATGATTCGGTGGATACCATTGTAACCGCCGTATTAAACAGCAACTATACCCGTATTCCCGTATACGAAAACGACATTGACCATATCATTGGCATGCTGCACAGCCGTGATTTACTGGCAGCTTTGGCAAAAAAGCAGCCCATTGACATTCGCTGCATGTGCCGCGAAATGCCCTTTGTCTACCGCACAAAACACATCAACGATTTGCTGGAAGAATTCCGCCGCAAAAAACAGCATATGGCCATTGTTACCGACGATTACGGCGGAACTTTGGGCTTGGTAACACTGGAAGATGTTTTGGAAGAGCTGGTTGGCGAAATTTTCGACGAACTGGACGACGTGGAGGAACTGCCCATTCAAAAAATCAACGGCAATTTGTACCGTGTTGCCGGTGAAGTAAACATCGATGACCTGTTCGACGCACTGGACCTGCACTTTAAAGACTTTGAAAGCGACTACTCCAGTGTTGCCGGTTGGGCCTTGGAGTGTTTGGAACACATACCGGAAACGGGTGAAACCTTTGATTTTGAATCGCTGCATGTTACGGTGGAAAAAGTAGAGGACAAGCGTATTTTAAGCCTTTTGATTCAAATCACACCACAATCTAAGGAGGCGTAATTCCCATGAGTAAAACCGTACTGCCTACCGGCTATACCCCCTGTTTGGGTTTATACGACACCCAAAAGGCCATTGGGTTAATCAAGCAAATTTTTGAAATTAAGCTGTGTTCCGCTTTGCACCTAAAGCGTGTAACCGCTCCGCTTTTTGTAGACCCTGCCACCGGCTTAAACGATGATTTAAGCGGCGTGGAACGTCCGGTAAGTTTTGATGTACCTGCCATTGGCACCACTGCACAGGTTGTACACAGCCTTGCTAAGTGGAAACGCCTTGCCCTGCATCAGTACGGTTTTCATGTGGGAAACGGCCTTGTAACCGATATGAACGCCATTCGGCGTGATGAGGAAACCGACAATCTGCATTCCATTTATGTGGATCAGTGGGACTGGGAAAAGGTAATTTCCGAGCAGCAGCGCAACATGGACTTTTTAAAAGTCACTGTACAAAACATTGTATATGCTATAAGCTCCACACTGGACGAGCTGCGCTGGCAATTTCCCAACCTAACCACCCAGTTGTGCCGTGAAGTTTGTTTTGTAACCAGCCAAGAGTTAGAAGACCTTTATCCCAATTTGACTTCCAAAGAACGGGAAAACGCATTTGTAAAAGAGCACCCCACCACCTTTATCTTGCAAATTGGCGGTGCCTTAAAAAGCGGCCAACCCCACGACGGACGTGCCCCCGACTATGACGACTGGACTTTAAACGGAGATTTGCTATTCTGGCATGAACCGCTTCAGCAAGCTATTGAAATCAGCAGTATGGGAATCCGTGTGGACCCTCAGGCACTGGACCGCCAACTAACGATTGCCGGTTGCGATGACCGCCGTGCCCTTCCCTTTCATCGTATGCTGTTGGAAGGCAAATTGCCCTTAACCATCGGCGGCGGCATTGGACAAAGCCGCTTGTGTATGCTGCTGCTTGATAAGGTACACGTTGGCGAAGTGCAGGTAAGCCTGTGGGACAACGCCACACGCACCGCCTGCAAACAAGCCGGAATTCCCCTTTTGTAAGCATTACAAAACACCCCCTGTGGATTCAACCACAGGGGGTGTTTTCTATTATTTTACTTGAAAAAAGCCGTGTTCGGTGCAATACAAATACACCTTGGCACGGGCAACCCGGGGCAGCCGAACCTCGCCGCCCTGTTCGGGGTACAAACGAATCACCTGTACACGGTCAAACCCCACCAGTGCAACAAATTGAATGTAATGCTCCTTGGTCATGGGGTGCGAAAAGGTCAGATAGGTTTCTCCGTCCACTTCCTGCATCTCTACCTGATGCAGTTCATCGACCTGTGCCGCTTTTAAGGGTTGCAATGCTCTGCCGCAGCAGCCGATTTGTGCTGTAGCAGTTGCGGTTACAATGTTGCCACAGGTAGGGCAGCAATAAAATTCCATGCGTTTCATATTTCCTCCATTGGGCAGGTTGGGCAAAAGTTCGCCTTCCAGCATTTTTTCTATGGGTACGCCCAGCAAAACCGCCAAATTCGGCAGCAGCGATACATCCGGGCAGCCTAGACCACGCTCCCATTTGGAAACAGCACGGTCGCTTATGCCCATTGCATCTGCCAATTGTTTTTGTGTTAAGTGCTTTTCGGTTCGCAAAGCACGAATCAAATTCCCGATTTTTTGTTGGTCCATGCGGACGTTCCTCCCATTGATTTTCTGATTTAATCATACCGAGCCATTGACTTTTTTGCAACCAACGCTCCGTTGAGTTGGTAATTTACACATTGACTTTTTTCGATATGTATTTTATACTATGCTTATCTTTTCATAGAAAGCAAGGTGATCTTTTGCGCAACCATGCTGCGGATGCCAAGGTGTTCAAAGCGTTTTGTGATGAAAACCGTTTGCAAATTTTGCAAATGCTGCGCAATGGCGAAAAATGTGCCTGTGTTTTACTGGAACATCTGCAAATTAGTCAATCGACCCTTTCGCATCACATGAAAATTCTATGCGATTCCGGAATTGTAGTGGGCCGAAAAGAGGGCAAATGGACTCATTACTCCATTAGTGCTTCCGGCAGTGAATATGCCAAGCATTTATTGGAGCTTTTAACCACACAAACGGATTCCGCCCAACAAACCGACTGCAAATAAAATGCCATCAAACAGGGATGGCATTTTATTTACCATAATATATCGATTTTTTTCGAACTATATTTAAGAAGGAATGTTCTTATGGAAACACTAAGCCTCATCGGGGCATTTTTTCAAGACCAGATTCTCGGTATGAAATGGCTGAACCAAGCAATCGGGTTTTGTTTGGCTCGCATGGGAATGAATCCCGATAGCATTTGGACCGGCAGCCTACAATTCTTTTTGTACGATACCATAAAAATTTTCGTGCTGCTTTCGGTACTAATCTTTCTTATTTCCTATATTCAAAGCTACTTCCCCCCGGAACGCACCAAAAAAATTCTTGGCAACTTTCACGGAATATGGGCCAATATCATTTCTGCTTTACTAGGCACCGTAACCCCCTTTTGCTCCTGCTCTTCCATCCCGCTTTTTATGGGTTTTACCAGCGCAGGGCTGCCCATTGGCGTTACTTTTTCCTTTTTGATTTCGTCGCCTATGGTGGATCTGGGTTCTTTGGTCCTTCTAATGAGTATTTTTGGTGCCAAAATTGCGGTTGTATACGTTATTTTAGGGCTTGTGGTGGCAGTCATCGGCGGTACCGTACTGGAAAAACTGGGTATGGACCGCTATGTGGAAGATTTCATTAAAAATGCGCCGCTTGTGGATACCCAAACCGCAATTCCCACACAAAAAGAACGCCTTTCGTTTGCAAAACAACAGGTTTTATCCACCATTCAAAAGGTTGCCCCCTATATTTTTGTGGGCGTTGGTATCGGTGCTATTATTCATAACGTTATTCCGCAAACATGGGTAGAGCAAATTCTGGGCGGAAACAATCCCTTTGCCGTTATCTTAGCCACCTTGGTGGGTATTCCCATGTATGCCGATATTTTTGGTACCATTCCCGTTGCCGAAAGCCTGCTTTACAAAGGTGCCGGCTTGGGTACGATTCTTTCCTTTATGATGGCGGTTACCACCTTGAGCTTGCCCTCCATGATTATGCTGAAAAAAGCGGTAAAGCCCCAGCTTTTAACAGCCTTTGTTGCAATTTGTTCGGTGGGTATTATTCTTGTTGGTTATTTCTTCAACTTTTTTCATGCCTTCTTTCTTTAATTCTTCACTACTTTGAAAGGACATTGCTTTATGAACAAGAAAAAAAGCTTTTTTCAACTGCTGTTCGGTGGTAAAAAATCCACCGAATGCTGCAATTGCAGCGGCAACAAAGCATCCGCTTGCAGCTCCAAGCAAACCGAACCAACCGCTCCCATTTTAATTTTGGGTTCCGGCTGCAAAAACTGCCAGACACTTGAAGAAAACGCCAAAACTGCACTTTCTATGCTGGGCAAAAACTTAGAGGTTGGCCATATTACCGACTTTTCGCAAATTGCTTCTTACGGCGTTATGTCCACTCCCGGTCTTGTGGTAAACAACAACGTGGTATCCTGCGGCAAGGTATTAACCCCCGAGGAAATCGCTGAACTTTTAAAATCAACAGAGTTATAACAAACATTTGGAAAGGAACTGCACGATGTCTCAAACTTCACACACCAAACCAAAGGTTGCCTTTGTTTGCGTGCATAACTCTTGCCGCAGCCAGATGGCAGAAGCCTTGGGCAAACATTTTGCATCGGATGTATTTGAAAGTTACTCTGCCGGTACAGAGCGCAAAAACCAAATTAACCAAGATGCCGTTCGTTTGATCAAGGCACGCTATGGCATTAACATGGAAGACACCCAGTACAGCAAGTTAATTTCGGATATTCCCCAGCCCGATGTGGTTATTTTTATGGGCTGTAACGTAAGCTGCCCCACCTTGACTGCCCCACACTGCGAAAACTGGGGCTTGGATGACCCCACCGGAAAACCCGATGCGGAATTTCACGCAATCATTGATCAGATTGAACAAAAGGTGCAGCAGCTGCGGCAAACACTGCAAAATCAAAAAGGCTGACGGTTTCCCGTCAGCCTTTTTGGTTTAATTCAAACCTTTCATGGTCAAGCTGATGCGCTTCTTTTTCAAATCCACATCCAACACTTTAACCTTGACCAC
>CALWNI010000020.1 GCA_944382775.1 uncultured Allofournierella sp. | reverse complement strand
CGCTGGTAGCTCAGTTGGATAGAGTGTCTGACTACGAATCAGAAGGTCAGGGGTTCGAATCCCTTCCAGCGCACCATAAAAACCCGTAAGCGTTGCTTACGGGTTTTTATTTTTCACATCACAAAAAAGGAGCGTTTTACAATGGAAACCACATGGATTGGTCAACTTATTTTATTGCTCATCATTGTTGCGGTGTTTGGTTTTGGCATTTATTTCTTTAGCCCTGCCCGTGCGGAAAAACAAAACAAGAAAAACGCAATGCCCAACGAGGACCAACAGGGCAAAGATTTGGTGCTGCGGCAATTGCATCGGTTTGCTGCAACCAATGATTTCAAGGTAATTCGCCCGGTATCCATTCAACAAGACCGTTACAATGCGGATTTGGATGCACTGTTAATTGGTTGGTTTGGTGTTTTGGGTGTAAAATGCATTGGATACAACGGCACGATTTACGGCCAAGCCAAGCAAGCGGAATGGGTGCAAGAAATCAACGGACAGCGAAATACCTTTGAAAATCCTCTGCAAAAAGCCGAGCAAAGCGCACGCGCCATCCGAGAAGTTTTGTTTGCCGCCAAGATTAAGCAGGTTCCGGTGGAAACCGTTGTTGTGTTTACCGGAAAAAATGCCGAGCTGGCATTGCCCCGCTCTACCGGTCATTATACACCGGAGCAATTCCATACCTATTTAAAATCCGTTCATTTTGAAGAAGACAACAAGGTGGACGTGGAACAAGTTGCAAAATTGTTTGAAGCTTGATGTTTTGTTTGTCAATTTACAAAATGTTCACAGTGCTTTAAAACTTCTTACGCAAGTTATGGGTATACTAAAGCTACAGAACAAAGGAGCCGCAACCGATGTTCTGTACATGATTCCTCCTCACACCAAAGCGATACCCCTTACACCCCTTCGTGGTCCGCAAGCACGAAGGGGATTTTCTTTTCGCTAGCAAAAAAGAACCAACTGTTTTACAGTTGGTTCTTTTTTTATTTTTATAACGTATTGTAAATCCCTTTTACGCTTACTTCGCCGGTAAATACCGCCTGGTTGCCTGTTTCGGTTTGTACAACCAGACAACCAGACGCATCAATGTCCTGTGCAATGCCTTGGCCGCCTTCAAAAAATACCTGACGCTGTAAATTAACACAGCGTTCTTTATAGGTTTGACGAATTACAGAAAAGCCTTTTTCATAAAACAGCGTAAGCTGATTGCAAAATGCCTGTGTCAACGCATCTGCCAAGGCATTGGGTACGGTTTTCATATCCACAACTTCTCCCAGCTCACAGGCAATGGATGTGGCATGGGGGAGCTCGCTTTGCAAAAACTCCTGCTGTGTTTGCACCAGATTGATGCCAACACCACAAACAATGCCCTCCGGCACTGCTTCGCACAGAATGCCCGCCACCTTTTTGCTGCCGCAGATTAAATCATTGGGCCACTTTACCTTGCAGGTTACCCCAAACTGTTGTTGCAGTACCTGCGCCACAATCAGGCTGACTGCCAGCGGAAGCGATGCTTTTTCTTTCATATCGCATTTCAACACAATGCTATAATACAACGCCCGATTGGGGGCATTGTTCCAACTGCGGCCCAATCTTCCCCGCCCTGCTGTTTGGCAGGTGGTATACACTGCATCGCCGTGCTGCAATTCGCTTATCTTTTGTTTACACCATGTATTGGTGCTATCCACCTGCGGAAGGCATACGATTCGGGGCAATCTTACCATATCATAAGTTCCTTATGCTTGAGTTCAACCCGTCCGTCCTCATAAATTTGCAGCAGTCCATAGCTTGGCCCACCAAAGCGAGGCGCTCCGATGCTGCCTGGATTAAACAGGGTAATGCCATCGCGCTGTTCCAAGGTTGGCAGGTGCGTATGCCCAAACAGCCCAATGGTAGCTCCATTTTCTTTTACTGTTTGTGTATAATCATCCAAATTATACTTAACGCCATATCGATGCCCATGGCAATACATGACGGATGCATTGCCAAAGGTTTCAATGCCCTCAGAAGGATAGCTGCTGGAAAAATCACAGTTTCCCCGCACCACATACATGGGCAGAGTATACCCTTCGCTTTGCAGCCGTTCCACATCTTTGACGCCGTCGCCCAAAAAAATCAATGCCTTGGCGTGGGGCTCGGCTTCCAAGGCTTTTTGTACCAACGCATAACAACCATGACTATCGGATAAAATCAACAGCTGTTTCATTCCGCTTCCCCCTCAACCAGCAAACGATACACCTGGCTTTTGGAATAGGGTGTTCCATTGGCCGCTTGTTTTGCCGCGGCACTGGGCGGCATGCCCTGCTCCATGAGCTCTTTGGCTTTTTGTACGGCATCTTCTAAGGTAAGTGGCTCTTGCTGCTGCACAACACCCTCTCCGCCTGCCACCACCAGCACATACTCGCCGCGGGGGTCATGCTCTTGATAGTAGGCAATGGCCTGTCCCAAGGTTGTTTTTTGAATCTCTTCGTGCAGCTTGGTCAGTTCTCGCGCTAAGGTGATGCTGCGCTCTTCGCCAAATACCTGCTGCATGCTGGCAAGGGTTGCCTTTAACTTGTGCGGTGCTTCATAAAAAATCATGGTACGGGTTTCGCCACGCAGTGCTTCCAACCGCTCTTTGCGGGGTTTGCTTGCCGCAGGCAAAAATCCTTCAAACACAAAGCGGCTGGTATCTTGCCCCGAAACCGCCAGGGCGGTTACGCAGGCCGAGGCCGCCGGAACCGGTACCACCGAAATGCCACGCTCCAGTGCATCCCTTACAATGACCTCGCCGGGGTCAGAAATTGCCGGCATACCGGCATCGCTGCACAAAGCACAGCTTTCCCCCGCTGCAATGCGGTCCAGAATATAATCGCCTTTTTCTTTCAGGTTATGCTCGTAATAGCTCACCAACGGCTTTTTTAACCCCAAGTGATTCAACAGCCGCAGTGTAACACGGGTATCTTCCGCTGCAATGAAATCCACACTGCCAAAGGTTGCTGCTGCACGGGGTGTCATATCATTTAAGTTGCCGATGGGGGTGGCAACAATATAAAGTGTTCCTGCCAAACTTCCATTCCTCCCGGTTGGTTGTAACAAACATGTGGGATATCTCCCGATGGATTACATTCCCTCTTTATAGATTGCTTTTAACTGCTGGCTGGGCCGACCGGTTTCGTCGGCCATGAAAACATCCGGTTCAAAGCGCATGCCCGGTTTTCGATTTTTCTGTGCTTCCAGCAAAAATAACCACGGTGGGTCTTTGGGGCTTTGTTTTGCAAACGCCAAACGCTTGGGCTCTAACCCTGCCTGACTTAAAATACGGCAGGTTTCTGCCAACCGCTCGGGGCGATTGCACAGGGCAAATTTTCCGCCATCCCGCAGCAAACGGGCTGCCGCAGCGGCAACCTGTTCCAATGTACAGCCGCCCTCATGCCGTGCCGTGGCGCGGGGTGCCGTGGGACTGACAAAGCCCCCGGTAAAATAGGGGGGATTGGCTGCCACCACATGATAGCGGGCATCGGCTGCCAGATGGTTTAAGTCCATATTACAGGGTTCGATGTGTGCTGTTTGCGGCTGTGCCTGTATCGCCTGTTGCAGCAAGGCGGTGCCTTCCGGGTCCAATTCCACCGACAGGCAAGGCCCTTGGTGGCCCAAGTCATGCCAGCGCAACGCCACAATGCCGCAGCCGCTGCACAAATCCACCGCCAGCTCATTGCGCCGTGGGCGGCAAAATCCCGAAAGCAGCATGGCATCGGTGCCAAAGCGATGATTTTTGCTGATATAAACCTGTGTTTGGTGATACAGGGTTTCAATTGAGTATTCCATAAAACGGCTCCAGTAATCAACCAACGCAACGGTGTTGGTTGGCATGGTTTTGATAAAATGAACGCAACGAAAAAAGCGGCAGACCCAAAAGGCCTACCGCTTTTTTGGTCATTAAGCCAGTGCAAAAAAGGCAGAATCAGCCTTCTTCGATTGCACCAACAGGGCAAACGCCAGCGCAGGTGCCGCAGGAAATGCAGCCGTCAGCGTCGATTACGTACTTGCCATCGCCCTCGCTGATAACGCTAACAGGGCACTCAGCAGCGCAGCTGCCGCAGGAAACACAAGAATCGTTAATAGTGTAAGCCATGTTCATTTTCTCCTTTTCTCTCTGCACGTTCTCCAGTAAATGGCCTTTGATGCTGCATCTGTGCAGAAAACGCAACGGCCATAAAAGAGAGTAAGCTCTTTATGGGTCTATTGTAGCACAAATTCCCAAAAGTTCAAGTGGTTCTGCTATTTTCAGAACAGGATTTACTTATCATTTTTGGTCGGGTTCCGGCGTTTTTGGGGGACGCTTGCCACCGCGCAGATAGGTGCATTCACTGCGGCGGAAATATTTGGGCGGAAGCGACTCATTCATGGGGCGAACCTTGAGCATTCCGCTCACCGGATTGGCCTCTACCACTACGCCTTCAAACTCCGGCGTACGCACAATGCTGCCCGCCATGGGAGTAATGCTGTTCAGGTATTCATATGCCTTTTGTTCGTAGGCAAGGCAGCACATTAAGCGGCCACAGCTGCCGCTGATTTTGGTGGGATTTAAACTGAGGCCCTGCTCCTTTGCCATTTTAATGGACACCGGCTGAAAATCCTTTAAAAAGCGGTTGCAGCAAAAAGGCTGACCGCAGATGCCCAAGCCGCCCAACATCTTGCTTTCATCGCGCACACCAATTTGACGCAGCTCAATGCGGGTATGGAACACACTTGCCAAGTCCTTGACCAAATCACGGAAGTCAATGCGACCGTCGGCGGTAAAGTAGAATACAATTTTAGTGCGATCCAGATTGTATTCGGCATCCACCAGCTTCATATCCAGCTTGTGGGCGGTAATGCGCTGAACGCAGATATCAAAGGCGGTTTTTTCATCGGCACGGTTTTTTTCCATACGGCGGATATCCACCGCATCTGCCATGCGCTTTACTGCCTTTAACTCCCGCACAACCTGGCTGTCCGGAATTTGTTTGGGACCTGCCACAACTTCGCCGCACTCGGTTCCGCGGGCGGTTTCTACAATGACATAATCCCCGGTTTTAATGGTAAGCCCTGCAGGGTCGAAATAATAGGCCTTTCCGCCGGCCTTAAAGCGTACTGAAATAACTTGTTTCATAGGGTTGCATCTTTGGCCCTGCCGCAACAGGCCGATGAGTGTCACGTCTTTTGCTTTCGGCTGATTTTAAGCAAAAGGTTTAAAAGAACATTGCCCTGCCTTGATGGAAAACAGGGAAAGGCGCATTATCCCACCAAGTGTGCCCCTAACACGGTTAACAGCAACTTTTGGTTGATATTGCGGCTCATATTTTGCAGCGTTTCGCCGCATTGGTTTGCGGTACGAGCTGCCTGCAACGGGGTAAGACCAAACAGATTGTCCCCCTCCAGTGCGGCGGCGGCGATGCTGGATAGATCCAAAAGCAACTGTGCCGCTGCCGGTTTATCTTTTTCATAGGCTGCAAGCACTTGCAGCACGGTATAAGCATCTTGTTTTGCAATGGCCTTTGCCAATTCGCAGGCTGTTTCAAAGCTTTTGCGTGCATCCGGCTGCATTGCCGCTGCCGCCGCTCGGCCGATATATCCTTTATAGATTCGCGCAAGCATTTCCGGCGTTTCGCAGGTGGGGCAGTGCTGTTGCAGCCATACGGTGCAATCCGCCTGACTGACCGGAGCAACCGCATGAATACTGCATCGACTGCGAATGGTGGGCAGCACCGCTGCCGCACCCGTTGCGGTTAAGATAAACAGAACCCCTTGCGGTGGTTCTTCCAAAACTTTCAGCAATGCGTTGGCACTGGATTGGTTCATCTTTTGAACCCCATAAAAAATAACCACTCGTCCGTTGGCAGACAAAGCAGTTTCAAAAATTTGGCGGCGCACCTGCCGCACACGGTCGATTTTAATTTCGCCCGATGCGCCTTCGCCCCTTACCTCAATACATTCTGCCGCCCGATGTTCCATGACTGCCTGCGCCTGCGCACCGCCCTGCGGATAAAGATAATCTGCCGCCAAGCACCGTGCCGCATAGCCGGCACCGCAGCCTTGTTCGCCGCACAGCAAAACACTATGAGAAAGCCGCCCTGCACGCAGGGCGGCCTGCAAACTTTGTTTAAGGGCCTCGTTGCCCTGAATGGTTTGAAGCATCACAGTTTTTCAAAACGCTCCACGTTGGTTACAAATACGGTTGCACCGCCCACGGTAACTTCCAACGGATAAGCGGTTGCTACACCGATGCCGTAGCTGGCAGTGCTGGGCACCACCTCGGTGCGTTGTTTGCACCACTGGGCAATGATATCGATACACTGATCTACCTTTTCATCTTCGGTACCAATCATCAAGGTCATATTGCCCGCCATTAAGAAACCACCGGTGGTGGCCAGGCGAGTAACCGAAAAGCCGGCTTTGATCAGTGCGTTACAAACATGCTTGGAGTCCTCTTTGTTGACAATGGCAGTAATCATTTTCATAACAACAGTTCCCCTTTCAGGAGGTCATGGAAGTATCCCTGACCTGTTTTTTTCATTATAGCACGTTATCATAAAAATTTCCAGAAACACACCGCAGTTTTTTATGCAGAATTTGGCTTATTGCCGCCACTGATTTTGCCACGCTTTGCGGCGCTGGTAGTTGGTATATTGATTTTTTAAGGATTGTATGCCGCTTTTGCCGAAGAAAACCAGAAAGCCCAACAGCCCCAAAATCAAGGACAGTTTGCCGGGCCAAGATGCCCAGAGGATATTCCACAGATAGAATGCACCTGCAATCCAACCAAGCCACTTTACCTTAACAGGGATAACAAAGAACAGCATCAACTGAACCTCGGGGAAAAGGTAGGCAAAGGCAAAGAATAGAGAATAGTACAGTGCGGTAGTATCACTGCCACCGGCGATAAAGCAACCAAGCCATGCCCCCACAACTCCCAACAGAAAATACACGGTAAATTTAAAGTTGCCCCATGTGCGCTCCAGTGCCGAGCCAATCCAATAGAACAGATACAATTCAAGTGCAACAAAAAGGGGATTCATTTGCAGGGTGGGCACAAACAGAAAACTAACCAACCGCCAGATTTGCCCATGCAACAGTGCGCTGCGGCTTAATGTGAGCAGGTTATAAAGAGGGGCATATGCGAACATAATAATAATCCAGGCAATCAGTTGCCCACCCACTACATAAAGCATAAGATTAGGAATGCCCCATTTACCAAAACGACGTTCCAATTGATAAAGCCAATTCATTTTTTCAAACACTCCTTTTCATTGAATTTCCAAGAAAATTTTGCTTACTTTAATTCCTGTTACGCTACAGGATTTATTTTTGTTGTTTCTAAATCCGTTGAAAAGTTTTCAACATTATCAACCGACATATCAACATTCACCCTTGTTTTGTTTAACAACACGTTGAACTTCACATAGTTTTCAACTCTTTTTGTGGAAAAACAAGCCCATTTTTTTGAGTTTTAAACACTTTCAACAGAGTTTTCAACATTCACGTTTAAAAACACCCTGTATACGGCATGTAAAAGTTTTTGTTTATTTCTTGTAGAAAAACCCGCCCCATTCTGGATAACATGGATTTTTCTTGCATATTTTTAGCACAAAAATCCAAAACCTTGTACTGGAACATATGCTATTTATTGGTAAAAATATGCTTTCTTTTACTTCTTTTGCTGTACTTCCGGTGCTCGGAATCCCTCGCCAAAGACCTCATTTGCTTCACAAATCATGACCATTGCGTTGGCATCCACCTGGTGTGCTGCACTGCGTACTTTGAAGACTTCGTTGTTGGAGCAGGCACACATGACCATATCTTTTTTATTGCCCGAGTAACTGCCCGTTACATCCACAAGGGTGGCACCACGTTCCACCGATTGGTCGATGGCTTGTGCCACCTCTTTGCCGTAATCGGTGATAATCAGCGCCAATTTTCCGCTGCCTGCGCCATACATGATTTTATCCATAACAATGGTGAGCGCAAAGGCGGAAATCATACCATACAGTACCGAGTCGATATCTCCAAAGGCAGGAATGCCCAACAAAATAACCGCGGCATCTAAAATTAGGCTGATTTGTCCAAAGCTGAAATGCGGAGCTTTACGCTTTGCCGCGTGTATCAAGAAGTCGGCACCGCCGGTGGAGGAATCTCTCATATAGATTACTGCCAAACCGCCACCCATTAAAATTCCGCTGAACACTGCTGCCAATAAGCGGCTACCTTCATAAACGGGAATGAGCGGCAGGATTCCGTCGATAATGGCGGAACTGATGACCATGGTGCGCAAGCTTTTCAAAAAGAATTTGCGACCTAAAATCCGAAAGGTGCCTAAGATAATCGGAATATTGAGTACCAACGACATAATACCAATGGGCAAACCCGTAATGTAGTTGATAATCAATGCCAGACCGGTAATACCACCCGGGGCAAATTCGCCCTTTAATGCAAAGGTATACACGCCCAAACCGAAAATAAAGCTCCCGATTACATCATACAAGATATCCTTGCACAGTTCTTTTCGTTTTTGTAACACTAAAACTTCACCCTTTCTGGGGCATTTTTGGCTAAATGGTACCCCACATAAACAAAAAGCGGCCTTTTTTTAAAAAACGCTTTGCTCAAACGCTTTTTTCCAAAAGACCGTTTTCTTTTCTTTGTTTATTATACCGCAGATTTTCCCAAAAAGCAAAAGCCCTTTTGTATGCAAAAAGAACGCCCAACCAGGAGCGTTCTTTTTCCTATCTTATTCGGTTTGCTTGTCCGCGTGTTCCATTTGTTCGCTTTGTTCCGGTGATAGTGTGTATGCAGCAAGCGCAACCATGACCAAGGGCAGGAACAGAATTGCCACGATATAGCATCCGCCCTGCCAATCCAATATTGGCGAGCCCATACGATACGTTAATTGATAAATCCGTATCAGAAACACACTGGCTGCAAAAAACGCCAGCCAAAGCAGCCGTATTTGTTTTCGTTTTTGTTCCGAACGCTTTGGCCAAGGCCACTGTGCAATGGATGCCGATGCCAGAAACAGGATGCCCGCCGGACAGATTGCTGCAATTAAAATGTGAATTGTGGAGGACCAGGAATACATCCACATAGGCAGGGTATGGCTGTTAATCCAAACCTGTACGGTTTCTCCACCCATGGCTACCAAGCACCATAACCAAGAGCCTACAAGCCCGCTTACCACAAATCGAACCCACTGGCTTGTTTTTGGTTTATAAATAGCGGCGGTTAAGTAATACAAGACCGCAATGCCCGCCAACTGAACCAACATCATATATTTCGGTTGATACAAAACAATTTCAAACTGCCGATAAAAAGGAATGTAATAGAGAATTTTTACTTTTATAAACAAGACTGCCAACAAAAACAATGTTATTTTGAAAACAAGATTTTGTTTCATGCAAGCCACCCCTCTGAAATCCATTTTTTCCATTGTATTACAATTTAGTTATTATTTCAATATAATTGGGGCGGTTTGTATGGTTATAAAATGAAAAGCCCCGCACCTTGAAGCTGCAAGGTGCGGAGACTTTTACTTATAGCATGTATGTTTTGTGTTTAGTGCGCAATGCGCAGAGGATTACTCCTCGGTGGAGTACAGCTTAACCAGCTTCTGCAAGTAAGCGTAACGCTCCTTAGCCTGCTTGTCTGCCATATCGAACAGCTCTTCTGCACGCTCGGGGAATGCCAGCTTCAAGCGGCTGTAACGGGTTTCGCTGGAGATGAACTCCTTGTAGTCTGCGGTTGCAGGCTTGGAATCCAGAGTGAAGGGGTTCTTGCCTTCGGCCTTCTTGCGAGGATCGAAGCGGAACATATTCCAGTAACCACATGCAACAGCCTTCTTCATCTCGGCCTGGCAGTTGGTCATGCCGCCCTTAACACCGTGCATCTCACAGGGAGCGTAGCCGATAACCAGAGAGGGACCGTGGTAGCTCTCTGCCTCGGTGATTGCCTTAATGGTCTGGTTCATGTCAGCACCCATAGCAATCTGAGCAACGTATACATAGCCGTAGCTCATAGCGATTTCGCTCAGGCTCTTCTTGCCGATTGCCTTACCAGCAGCAGCAAACTGAGCAACCTGACCGATCTGGCTTGCCTTGGAAGCCTGACCACCGGTGTTGGAGTAAACCTCGGTATCGAATACCATTACGTTTACGTCCTCGCCGGAAGCCAGAACGTGGTCCAGACCACCGAAACCGATGTCGTAAGCCCAGCCGTCGCCACCGAAGATCCAAACGCTCTTCTTGGACAGGTAGCTCTTCTTGGGCAGGATTTCCTTGCTGAAGCGGCAGTCGGGATCAGCTTCCAGCAGAGCAACCAGCTTCTTGGTAGCTTCCATGTTAGCCTTACCGTCTTCGTAGGTAGCAAAGTACTCTTCGATTGCTGCCTTCTTCTCGTCGCTGGTGGTTACTTCTGCCAGCTCATGCAGCTGTGCAGCCAGAGACTCACGAACAGCCTTCTGACCCAGATACATACCCAGACCGTGCTCGGCGTTGTCCTCGAACAGGCTGTTTGCCCAAGCAGGACCGAAGCCGGAATCCTTGTGGGTGGTGTAGGGAGAAGTTGCAGCGGGGCCGCCCCAGATGGAGGAACAACCGGTTGCGTTGGAGATGTACATACGCTCGCCGAACAGCTGAGTGATCAGACGGCCGTAAGCGGTTTCTGCACAACCTGCACAGCTGCCGGAGAACTCCAGCAGGGGCTGGTTGAACTGGCTGCCCTTAACGGTGGTTTCAGCCATCATGCCGTCCTTCTTGCGGATGTTCTCAACACAGTAGTTGAAGGCATCCTGCTGAGCAGCCTGGCTCTCCTGGGGAACCATGGTCAGTGCCTTGTTGGGTGCGGGGCAAACGTTTGCACAAACGCCACAACCCATGCAGTCCAGCGGAGATACAACCATAGCGAACTTGTAGTCCTCGCAGCCCTTGCCGGTCATCTTCTTGCTCTTCAGGGACTCGGGTGCGTTAGCAACCTCTTCCTCGGTCAGAGCGAAGGGACGGATAGTAGCATGGGGACATACATATGCACACTGGTTACACTGGATGCAGTTGTCAGCATTCCACTCGGGAACGTTAACAGCAACACCGCGCTTCTCGTATGCGGAAGCACCCTGCTCGAACTGGCCGTCTACGTAATCTACGAAAGCGGAAACAGGCAGGCTGTCGCCGTCCATCTTAGCAACGGGCTCCATAACGTTCTTAACCATCTTAACGGTAGCAGCGTTGCCAGCCAGCTCGGTGTTATCCTCTGCGTCAACAGCGGTTGCCCAGTCAGCGGGAACTTCTACCTTGTGGTAAGCGTCGAAACCAGCGTCGATTGCCTTCCAGTTCATTTCAACAACTGCGTCGCCCTTCTTAGCGAAGGTCTTCTTAGCAGCGTCCTTCATGTACTGCAGAGCGTCCTCGCGGGGCAGAACGTTTGCCAGAGCGAAGAATGCAGACTGCAGAATGGTGTTGGTGCGCTTGCCCAAGCCGATTTCAACAGCCTTATCGATCGCGTTGATGGTATACAGCTGAATGTTGTTTTCAGCAATGTAACGCTTGGACTCAGCAGGCATATGGTGAGCCAGTTCCTCGTCGGACCACTGGCAGTTGATCATGAATACACCGCCGGGCTTAACGTCCTGAACCATCTTGTAGCCCTTAACAACGTAGCTGGGGTTGTGGCAAGCCACGAAGTCAGCCTTGTTGATGTAGTAGGGGCTCTTGATGGGCTTATCGCCGAAGCGCAGGTGGCTGATGGTTACGCCGCCGGTCTTCTTGGAGTCGTACTGGAAGTAAGCCTGAATGTACTTGTCGGTATGGTCACCGATGATCTTGGTGCTGTTCTTGTTAGCACCAACGGTGCCGTCGCCACCCAGACCCCAGAACTTGCACTCTACGGTGCCTTCTGCTGCGGTGTTGGGAGCAACCTTCTCTTCCAGGCTCAGGTTGGTTACGTCGTCAACGATGCCCAGAGTGAAGCGGGACTTAGGAGCGTCCTTAGCCAGCTCGTCGTATACAGCAAATACGCTGGAGGGAGGAGTGTCCTTGGAACCCAGACCGTAACGGCCAGCGATAACAGGAACATCGTTGCCAGCCTCGCGCAGAGCGGTAACAACATCCAGATGCAGAGGCTCGCCCAGAGCGCCGGGCTCCTTGGTGCGGTCCAGAACTGCAATCTTCTTGGTGGTTGCGGGGATAGCTGCCAGCAGCTTCTCAGCAACGAAGGGACGGTACAGGCGAACCTTTACCAGGCCAACCTTTTCGCCCTTAGCGGTTAAGTAGTCGATAACTTCTTCTGCTACGTCACAGATGGAGCCCATAGCGATGATTACGCGCTCTGCATCGGGTGCGCCGTAGTAGTTGAACAGCTGGTAATCGGTGCCCAGCTTCTCGTTAACCTTGCCCATGTACTTCTCTACGATAGCAGGCAGAGCGTCGTAGTACTTGTTGCAAGCTTCACGATGCTGGAAGAAGATATCGCCGTTCTCGTGAGAACCGCGCATAGCGGGATGCTCGGGGTTCAGAGCATGGTTGCGGAACTCGTTAATAGCTTCCCAGTTAACCATCTCTGCCAGGTCAGCGTAATCCCACTTTTCAATCTTCTGAATCTCGTGAGAGGTACGGAAACCGTCGAAGAAGTTGATGAAGGGAACACGGCCCTCGATTGCTGCCAGGTGAGCAACAGCGGACAGGTCCATAACTTCCTGAGGATTGGTTTCAGCCAGCATTGCAAAGCCGGTCTGACGGCAAGCGTAAACGTCGCTGTGATCACCGAAGATGTTCAGAGCGTGGCTTGCTACGGTACGAGCAGACACGTGGAACACGCTGGGCAGCAACTCGCCAGCAATTTTGTACATGTTGGGGATCATCAGCAGCAGACCCTGAGAAGCGGTAAAGGTGGTGGTCATTGCACCAGCAGCCAAGCTGCCGTGTACAGCACCAGCTGCACCGGCTTCGGACTGCATTTCCATAACCTTAACCTGGGTGCCGAAGATATTTTTGCGGCCAGCGGCAGACCACTGGTCAACGTAGTCAGCCATGGGGCTGGACGGGGTGATGGGGTAGATAGCAGCAACTTCGCTAAACGCATACGCTACGTGAGCGGCAGCGGTATTGCCATCCATAGACTGTTTTGCTCTAGGCATTTTTCTTCCTCCATAACTTAGTATTTAACGTCCTGCCCCAAAGGGCTTGGGGTGGCGGGCGCTATTACATAACTATATTCTAACAAAACAATGTTACAAAGTAAACTACTTTCAAAAGCTTTTTCGGTCATATTCGGTTTTTGTTTGTCGAAATTTTTGTAAATTTTTAAATCACGGCGCATTTTGGTGCTGTTTGCTTGGTTATTTGATCCCAAACGTGCGTTGACAAGCCGGGGGATGTTCCTCTAATATTGGTAATGAGCCTGCCTTATTTTGGGCAATATCTTGCAACAATTCATACCCATTTACAGGGGATTTTAACGATTTGAAACAAAAGGAGTTTTGCTTTATGGAATACCCGGGCAGTTTTCCCGGCGCATTTAACATTGGAACCATTGTGTTGGTTATTTTAGCATTGATTGTGGTTTTAGCTTTTGGTTTGTTTGGTGGTTGGGCAGCTGCAAAAAAAGAGCTTCGGCTACCGGTCTGGCTTTCCAAACTGCTTGACCCCGCCGGACTTGGAAACGATGAACCCGTTACCGAAGAGGATTTATATGAGCTGGTGGACGATGCGGACGAGCAAGACCTGATTGACACGGCGCAAAAAAATATGATTACCAATATTTTTGATTTATCCGATGCCAGCGCCGGCGATGTAATGACCCACCGTACCGACATTAATGCAGTAAGCGACCATGCTTCTTGCCGCGAAGCCGTTGCCATGGCCTTATCCACCGGTAACAGCCGCCTGCCGGTATACCGAAAAAACATTGATGATGTGATTGGCATCTTGTATGTAAAGGATTTGCTGGGTCTGTTTGATGACCCCACCGTATTGGAGCTTCCGGTAACAAAATTTGCACGCCCTGCTATGTATGTGCCCGAAAGCCGCCCTGCCGGTGAGCTGCTGATGGACTTTAAAAAGCAGCATACCATGATTGCCATTGTGGTGGATGAATACGGCGGAACCGCCGGCCTTGTTACCATGGAGGACATTTTGGAGCAGATTGTGGGCGATATTCAAGATGAATACGACCAAGAAGAAGCCGAATTGATTCCCACCGACGATGGATTTATCGCAGACGGCGCTTTGGATTTGGAGGATATTTTTGAAGCCTTTGCCTTAAAATGCCCGGAATTGGAGGAAAACGAGGCCTTTGAAACCATTGGCGGATTGATTAGCGATAAACTGGGACGGATTCCCACCGAGGGCGAGCCGGCTTCGGTTGCCTGGGGCGGGTTGCTGTTTACCGTGCTGAAGGTGGGCGAACGCCGCATACAGCAGGTAAAATGTACAAAGCTGGATGTAACAACACAATCGGAACAGGAGGAAGACTAACGATGGCACACACGGAAAAAACATTGGATCGAAAAACGGTGTTTGAAGGACGCGTATTTCAGATTAACGTGGATACGGTAGAACTGGAAAACGGCCATTGCTCCACCCGAGAAATTGTGCACCACAACGGCGGTGCCTGCGTGGTTGCCTTAACCGAGGCGGACGAGGTTTATCTGGTGCGGCAATATCGCTACGCTTTTGGGCAAGAGCTTTGGGAACTGCCTGCAGGCAAGCTGGAAGCCGGCGAAGATCCCTTTGAAGCGGCAAAGCGGGAACTGGGCGAAGAATGTGGCTTGCAGGCCGACCACTATCTGGATTTGGGGCCTTGCTACCCCACCGTTGGTTACTGCGACGAAATCATTTACACCTGGGCCGCCACCGGACTGCACAGCTGTGAGATGCATCTGGATGAAGATGAGTTTTTAACCCCCGTTAAGATTCCTTTGCAACAAGCATTGGAAATGGTATACAGCGGCGAAATCAAAGACGGCAAAACCATTGCCGGCCTTTTAAAAGCAAAACATTTCAAAGATATTGGTCAGTTATAAAGCAAAACACCCGAACGAGAATGCTTCTCGTTCGGGTGTTTTATTTTGGCACAATTGGGTAATTACATCTTACCCTTTTGCATTGCTTGTATTGCTTCGACCGCTTGGTCGGACGGGGATTCCAGCACAAACGAAGGCTTGCTTATCAAGTAGCCTTGTACATAGTCTGCCCCCTGCTCCAGTACCGTTTTCAGCTCCGCTTCGGTTTCAATGCCTTCGGCAATTACCTCGCTGCCCATCTGATGGCAAAGCTGTACCAGGTTATGCAACACCATTTGTTTGTAGGGGTCTTGGTCTATGTTGCGGATGATGCTCATATCGACCTTGACAAAGTTTGCCTTTGTTGTGAGCAGAACCGAATCGGTGCTATATCCTGCACCAAAGTCATCCAATGCGATTTGGATGCCCGTTTCGGCTGCAATTCGCTTTTTCTCTTGAATCACGTCATGCTCCAGCATATCGCTTTCATTTAGTTCCATAACGATACGTTGCGCATACTGACCATACGCTTGTTTAAACTTTTCCAGCTGCTTTTTTTCCGGTATTTGCGTTGGTACCGAGTTGATAAACAACAGGCAGTCTTGCGGTAAATCCGGCATAGAAAAAAAGCGTTTGGTGGCATTGTTCCAGGTAAGAATTTCTACTTGTGCAAGTTTTGACTCTGCCCGGGCAATGCGCAAAAGTTCCAGCGGACTGCGCAAAGTGTCGGACCGCAACCGCATTAAGGCCTCGTAACCAAATACCTTGCCTGTTTTACCGCTAACAATGGGTTGAAACGCATAGTCTACAGCTTGCTCATCCAAAATTCGATTTAACTCGCCACGGCTATGCAGCAGGTAGGCATCTCGTTGATAGGATTGACTATTAAACTGCTTTATTGTTCCTTTGACTGTATGCTTTGCCTCGTACATTGCAAAATCTGCATACCGCATCAGCGTAGTGAGGGAAGTGCTGTCTGAAGGATAATAGGCAATGCCCATAGACGCCCGCAAACGATAATGTTCGCCGTTTGGCAACTGAATGAAGGTATGAGAAAGCTGTACCTTCAACCAGTCAATCTCTCGCTTGAGCGATTGTTCTTCCGGATAACCAAACAAGAACAAATAAAACTCATCGCCAGAAAGGCGCGCAGCAAATCCGTTTTCTCCTACAAATTTGTGCATCAATTCCCCTGCGGCATGTATGTAGTCATCGCCTGCATCATGCCCATAGGTATCGTTGATGAACTTGAGATTATCCAAGTCCATCATAATCATGGCACCATATCCCGACGCGGGTTGCTGTTCAAACTGCTCCAGCTTTTTCTGGAACGAACGTCGATTCAACAAATTCGTTAGCACATCATAATCACGCTCGTATTCCATACGGCGTTTTTCACGAATCTGCTTTGTTTCATCGATTAAAATTCCAATTGTCCAGTTTTCCCCTTCGGTAATGCGGCAGCGTACCCATCGTTCCGGCGCATCGTTTCCATGCAGGTGATACAAAACCGAATCTTCGGTGCTTTCGTCCGGATCCGCAAAGGATTCTAAAAGATTCATTACTTTTTCAAATTCATCTTTTGGGAGCTGTTTTTTCGGAGCCGGAAGATTTAATAAGGCAAAGAAATTTTCGGTATATTCGACCAAGTCACCTTTTTCCGGGGTGATATGAAACATCGCCATGGAGAACTCTTCCATGTGCGTGATTTTGTCGATGCTGCTGGATGCCATGGCTACATCCCGACTGAGATTTTCAATTGCTTTAGACAGCCGGTCAATTTCTAAGATATTGCTTTTGGGTAGATGAACCGGTTTTGTGGGGTCGAGTTGGTCAACCTGTTTTGCCAAACACCGAACCGGTGCACTAAACCAACATCCTACACCAATGCTAAACGCCACAACTAAAATCAGATTCATGGCACCGATGACCCAAATATCGTTTACGATGGATTTTGCTGTACCAAACAAGTCGGTTTTTTCGACCATACCAATTAAAACCCATTGCTCTTTTTCAAACCCTGTATTGTCTTGGTAGAGCGAAAGGGGTTGGATGCTTGCATAAAACTCTTGCCCGGTTGATTCTGACACGTACCGATAGCCTTCACTGTAATTTGAATCTTTTGCAATGGTAAGCTGACTTCCAGCCGAGAGGTTTGTCTTATCGTTTAAGGTGTTACTTACAGCAATTCGATAGCAATCCTTTTGCTCTGAATTGATCACCCCAATTGCATAAATTCCGGAGTCATTGTTGCACAGCTCTGCACTGGGCAAGCGTTCATTTAGATAATCTGCTACCAACTCAATGCCTAATACGCCGTATGGCATTCCCTGTTGGTCCAAAAGAGGTTGCGAGTAGGTCATAACCGAGTTCGAACCATCGTGCATTACATAAAAGCTCCAATATCCCAGCTGTTCTATCTCATTGAACTCTTTTTGATAGGCCGATTCAATGGGATTGTAGTATAAATTGGATTCACTTGTAACCGGTATATGAGAAGACCACTGTTCTGAGCTGGAAATATCGAGATTTTTTATGATGTTTTCGGGGCCACATCGCACAAAAATATCTGAGCCATCTAACGTATGCGTCGTTGAATCCATATCGTAAAAATAAAGCCCCGCTTTTTTTTGCTCAACCCCTTGCTGAGGACGGTCTTTTTCTTCGCCTAAAAAGCTAACAAAGGCTCCGTTGACTTCGTTGGTTGACATTAGGATCAGCAACGGTGTAGCCAGTTGCTCTAACAACTCATCTGTTTTTGGATCGTTTGGCAGCAACTGTTCGGTAGTAAGCTGATTTTCCTGTAAAAAGAAATTCACCTGCTCTTGAATTTCATCTCGAATATCCCGCAGATCACTCCAGCGTTTTTTCATCTCATTTTCTAAGTCATTCTTTCGGTTTAAGGTGCGCTCCGCCAGAATACTCACCGCATTTTCTTGAAGCTGCCCAACTGTGCCGCCAAATAGAATCGCCGCCATGAACAAGCCACATTGTACCATCAACATAAGTACCAGAAGAACCGATATTTTGCGGGTAATTGACTTTCGTCTGCCCGAATGGTGCATTACATGTTTTCTCCTATCTATGGTTTGTAATCAATCATTTTTTATCGTTAATGCTAAAAATTGCTTGTTTCACAAAATATAACAAGTAAAATTAGTTTTTATATTATATCGATTTATTGCTGTTACGTCAAAATAAATTGTGTCGGATACGCTTATTTGTAAATTAGATCATTTGATTATAAAAAAACTGTATCCAGGCAGATTGTCTGGATACAGTTTTGCTTTATAGCAGCAAGCTCACTGCTTACCCCTTATTCTTCGTCCGATACCGGTTCTTCTACCGCATTTTCTTCTGCCTGCAATGCAGCCAGCTCTTCTTCGCTGAGGATTTCTTCCGGTTCAAACTCCGGTTTTTCTACGGCTTCATCGTCCGACCGTTCGGTGCGGGCAACGGTTACGACCTGATCGCCCTCGCCCAAGCGCATAACACGAACACCGCTGCCGTAACGGCTTTGTACGTTAATGTCGGCAGCATGCATACGGATAATGATACCATCTTGGCTGATGAGGATAATATCATCTTCATCGGAAAGCACCTTAATGCCGGCAACTTCGCCCTTGCCATAGTTGCGGATACCCTTACCGCCACGGCTTTGCAGGCGGTAATCATCAATACGGCTGCGGCGGCCCTTACCGGTTTCGGTAACAGTAAATACCGTAGCACCGGGCTTTACCACGCCTACGCCGACCACATAGTCACCCTCTTGCAGGCGAATTGCACGCACACCATGGCCCAATCGACCCATGCTGCGGGCATCCTGCTCGTTAAAGCGGATTGCCAAACCATTGTGGGTTGCAACAATCAGTTCGTCGTTTCCGGTGGTAATCTGTGTCCATGCCAGGCTGTCGCCCTCGTACATGCTTACGGCCAGCAAGCCGCTCTTACGGATGTTTGCGTATGCCTCAATGGGAGTACGCTTAATCACACCCTGACGGGTAACCATAACCAGATAGCCCTGTGCATCCTGTGCGGGCATGCGCAGCATGCTGGTTACCTTTTCACCGTTTTGCAGCGGCAGCAGGTTTACGATATTGGTGCCGCGAGAAGTGCGGCTGCCCTCGTAAATTTGATAGCCCTTTAAGCGATAGACACGGCCCTGGTCGGTAACAAACAACACAAAGTCATGGGTGGAACCAATGAACAGTTCTTCCACGAAGTCTTCTTCTTTGCGCGACATGCCGGAAATACCGCGGCCGCCGCGTTTTTGTACCTGGTAGGTATCTTCCGGCTGACGCTTGATGTAGCCGTGATGAGTCAGTGTAAAGACGCACTGTTCCACCGGAATCAAGTCCTCAATGTCCACTTCGCCGGAAACATGGGCAATCTCGGTGCGGCGTTCGTCGCCGTATTTATCACGCAGTGCAATCAACTCGTCTTTTACAATCTGCAAGGCCTTTTCGTCGCTTGCCAGAATAGCGCGCCATTCTCCGATTTTTTCTGCCAGTTCTGCCAATTCGCTCTCGATTTTCAAAATCTCAAGACCAGCCAACTGACCCAAACGGAAGGCACAGATTGCTGCTGCCTGCACATCATCAAAGCCAAAACGCTCCATAATAGCGGTTTTTGCTTCGGATTGGCCGCCTTTGCAGGAACGGATGGTTGCAATGATTTCATCCACAATATCGGTGGCACGCTTCAAACCTTCCAGGATATGGGCGCGCTCTTCTGCCTTCTTCAAGTCGAATGCGGTACGACGGCGGATAACCTGTGTTTGGAAGTCCACATAGCTTTGCAGCATGTGCTTCAAGGTCATGGTTTTTGGCACGCCGCCATCCAGCGCCAATAGATGCACACCAACGGTGTCCTGAAGCTGGGTATAACGGTACAGCTGATTCAGGATAACCTGGGGATTTGCGTCCTTTTTCAGCTCAATTACAATGCGCATACCGTGGCGGTTGGACTCGTCGTTCAAGTCGCTGATGCCCTCAATGCGTTTGTCCTTTACCAGGTCTGCAATGTTCTCAATTAGGCGAGATTTGTTGACCATGTAAGGGATTTCGGTAACGATAATCTGAAAACGGCCGTTTTTCTTTTCCTCGATTTCGGCGCGGCCACGCAGGGTGATTTTACCGCGGCCGGTGGCGTAAGCGGCACGGATACCGCTACGGCCCATAATGATGCCGCCGGTGGGGAAGTCGGGGCCTTTGATGAATTCCATCAGGCCTGCCAGGTCAATTTCCGGGTCTTCCATCAAAGCAATGGCGCCGTTGATGACCTCGTTCAGGTTGTGAGGCGGAATGTTGGTGGCCATACCAACTGCGATACCGGTGGAGCCGTTGACCAGCAAGTTGGGGAAACGGCTGGGCAGAACCGATGGTTCCTTTTTGGTTTCGTCAAAGTTGGGGCCAAAGTCAACGGTATCTTTTTCGATGTCCGTTAACAAATCCACCGCCATTTTGCTCATACGAGCCTCGGTATAACGATACGCAGCCGGAGGGTCACCATCCACACTACCAAAGTTACCTTGACCGTCTACCAGCGGATAGCGCATGGAGAAATCCTGCGCAAGACGCACCATGGCATCGTATACGCTGGCGTCACCGTGCGGGTGGTACGCACCCAGCACGGCACCAACGGTATCGGCACTTTTGCGATAGGGGTGGCTGGGGTCGTTGCCGCGCTCGTACATGGTATACAAGATACGGCGGTGTACCGGTTTTAAGCCGTCGCGCACATCCGGCAGGGCACGAGAAACGATAACGGACATGGAGTAGTCCAGGAACGCTTTTTCAATCTCTTCTTTTACGTCACGCACAATAAGGTGCGTACCGGGATTCATATTTTTTTCAACCATGGTTTTTTTGTTCCTTTCGATCAAACATCCAATGTGGCGTACTTGGCGTTCTTTTCGATAAACTGACGGCGCGGTTCTACCTTATCGCCCATCAAAATGGTGAAGGCTTCGTCTGCCTTTTCTGCATCTTCAATGGAAATTTGCACGATTACGCGGTTATCCGGATTCATTGTGGTTTCCCAAAGCTGTTCCGGGTTCATCTCACCAAGACCTTTGTAACGGCTGATTTTTACGCCCTGGCCCATTTCTGCACTGATCTGCGCCATTTCGGTATCGTTATACGCATAGCGGACATCCTTGCCCTTGGCCAGTTTAAACAGCGGCGGTTGGGCAATGTATACATAGCCGCCCTCAATCAGAGGACGCATGAAACGGAAGAAGAAGGTGAGCAACAGGGTGCAGATATGGCTGCCGTCAACGTCGGCATCGGCCATAATAAACACCTTGTGGTAACGCAGCTTGGATACATCGAATTCTTCGCCAATGCCGCAGCCCAAAGCTAATACCACCGGCATCAGCTTTTCGTTGCCGTAAACTTTGTCCAAACGGGCCTTTTCTACGTTGAGCATCTTACCCCACAGCGGCAGAATTGCCTGAATGTTGGAGTCACGGCCCTGCTTGGCACTGCCGCCCGCAGAATCACCCTCGACGATGTACAGCTCGGTCTTAGAGGGGTCTTTTTCGCGGCAATCGGCCAGTTTACCGGGCATACGGCTGGTTTCCAATGCGCTTTTGCGGCGGACCAAATCACGAGCTTTACGAGCTGCTTCACGGGCACGCTGGGCCTGCATTGCTTTTTCGTAAATGGCCTTGGCAACACCGGGGTTTTCTTCCAAGAATTCTTTGAGTTTTTCGTAAACCATGCCGGAAACCAGGCTGCGCACCTCGGTATTGCCCAGTTTTGCCTTGGTCTGGCCTTCAAACTGAGCCTCGGTTAGCTTTACGCTGATGACACAGGTCAAACCTTCGCGCACGTCGGTACCGCTCAGGTTTTCGTCCTTGTCTTTCAGATAGCCTTTCTCGCGGCCAAAATCGTTAATCACACGGGTTAGGGCATTTTTCAAGCCCTCTTCGTGGGTACCGCCGTCCGGAGTGTTAACGTTGTTCGCAAAGGACAAAATTAGCTCGTTAAAGCCATCGTTATACTGCAGGGCAACTTCGGCAATGATGTCATCTTTTTGGCCCTTCAGGTGGATCACCTGGGGATGCAATACGGTGTTGTCACGCTTTTTTTGCAGGTACTCAACAAAGCTGGAGATACCGCCTTCGTAGCACATGCTTTCGCGCACAACCTCGTCACCGCGCTTGTCGGTAAAGGTAATGCGGACACCGCCGTTTAAGAAGGCCTCTTCTCGCAGACGAATCAGCAGGGTTTCGTAGTCATATACGGTGGTTTCGGTAAACATGACCGGGTCTGCTTTAAAGCGAACGGTTGTGCCGGTGGACGCAGAGGGGCCGATTTTTTCCAGAGGGCCATCGGCAACACCACGCTGAAAACGCTGGCGATATTCAAAACCATCGCGGCGAACGGTGACTTCCAGCCACTCGCTCAGTGCGTTTACAACCGAAGAGCCTACACCGTGCAGACCGCCTGCCACCTTGTAGCCCGAATTTTCGCCGCCAAATTTACCGCCTGCATGCAGAATGGTAAAAACAACCGTTACGGCGGGAATACCCAGTTTGGGCTGAATGTCTACGGGAATACCACGGCCATTGTCGGTAACTTCGATGATATCTCCCTTGTCGATGGTGACCTCAATGTGGTCGCAAAAGCCAGCCAGTGCTTCGTCGATGGAGTTATCTACGATTTCGTACACCAGATGATGCAGACCCCGGGGGCCGGTGGAGCCAATGTACATGCCGGGACGCTTACGCACAGCCTCCAAGCCTTCCAGTACCTGAATTTGGCTGCCAGTGTAATCCTCTGCCTGACCCACCTGCTGTTTGTTCATTTCTTCTGCCATTCTCGTGCCTCCTGTGTTTACAATACCGCGGTATTCCCCTAAGTGAAAATTCCCGCATAAAGCGAATGCGCAAAATTGCGCCATAAATCTTATATTATCTCGATTTGGCGGTTCTGGTCAATGTTAATCGTTATAAATTTCCCAGTTGATCCAACCGGCCGCAACGTTTTTCCAAGGTTTTGGAGGAAATGGGACTGATAAAAACCGTTTCGTCGGGAAAGTCGGTAACGACAAAGCTTTTGGGCAGCTCGTCACTTAAAGTAACCACCGCACCTTCGTTTTCTGCATGACGCAAAAAGCCCCGTGTGTGCTTGGAAATGGACGTGGTGTCGATATCAAAAATGCCGATGATATCTTCGGTGTGAACCACATAATCTTGCCCCAAATGCAGATACATTGTTTTCCTCCGTTGTTTGAATTAATTTTGTGAATGTGGCGGGGAGAGCTTACAGTTTTTGCAACACACCGCCATCCATGCGGAACAGCTCGCCCTCGGTTTTATGAAACAGGCTGGAATCGCAGGCGGTAACAATGGTTTGTTTTTGCCGCATACGGGTCAGCAGATATTCCTGCCGGGTTGCGTCCAGCTCACTTAACACATCATCCAGCAGCATAACGGGATGTTCCCCGGTAACCTGCTGGGCACAGCTTGCCTCTGCCAGTTTTAAGCTGAGGACTGCACTGCGCTGCTGCCCCTGACTTGCAAAGAGTTTTGCCGGCTGACCATCCAACAAAACGTCAAAATCTTCTCGATGGGGACCGGTGGTGCAAAAACCCGCCCGCAAATCGGCGCGGCGGCTTTGGTGCAGCATTGACAACAAACCTTGCTCATCAAAGCTGGGCCGATACACCAATTCCATCTGCTCGCTGCCACTGGAAATTTCGTCGTAATTATGGCGCACCAGCGGTAACATGCGGTTCATGTAGTCCATACGGCGACGGGTAATCTCTTCCCCTTGGCGCGCTAAGTCTTCATCGAACACATCCAGCATCTCGGCTGCACCGGGTGTGCGGTCGTAGTGCTTGAGCAATGCGTTTTTTTGGGTAACCAGCCGGGTATAGCGACGCAATGTGGTCAGATATCCCGGATAAAGCTGGCAAAGCGCCGCATCCAGAAAGCGACGACGGCCTTCCGGACTGCCTTTGATGAGGCTGAGATTGCCCGGCTCAAATACCACAGCGGTGAAGATGCCCGCCAGATTGGAGGCCCGGCCCAAATCCACCCCGTTTCGCTTGGCTGTTCTACCCGGACGGGGTGTTTCTTTGGTTCCCACCGTGAGATAGATGTGGCTGGTTTGTTCTTCCGAGGTTTCGGTGATGCCGTCCAACACGGCAAAGGGCTGATTCCGTGCGATTAGCTCCGGGTCTTTTGCACCGCGAAAACTTTTTGCACCGGTAAGAAGCCATACCGATTCCAGCAGATTGGTTTTGCCCTGCCCGTTTTTGCCGCAAATAACCGTGAGTTCTGCACAGGGGATAAACTCAGCATGGGCAATGTTGCGATAGTTTTGCAGTGTGAGCTGTTTTAACCGCATCGATTAGCGACCTTCACCAATGGTTACTGTGCGATCTTCCAGGGTAACCGTGTCGCCAGGGCGCAGTTTTTTGCCGCGCATTTCACATACTTCACCGTTTACCAAAACCTGACCACCCTGAATCAGAATTTTGGCTTCGCCTCCAGTTTCCACAAGGCCAGCTAATTTTAACAAAGAATCCAGTTTGATGAATTCGGTATGAATGAGTACTCGTTCCATAAAAATCCTCTTTTTTGTTCCGGCAGCAAACCCGTTGGTTCACTATAACCGGTTTGATGGTGCGCTGCCTCGGTCTTCAATGGCAATCAATCCATTGTACCGCAAAATGCAGCAAGAAAAAACACTTTTTTAGGGAGTTGCAGTGGAATTGTGGACCTGTTTTTTCTCAGTCTTCAATTCTACTCCCCTAAAGGTTTGCACAATTGTCCATAAAATCATGCGCTATGAATATTTATACATCAAGAATATGCAACGATTTTTATGCATGCTATGCAGATGCAACAAAAGTGCATATCAGTCGTTTTTGAAACGTACCGGCAATACCAAATAGGTGAAATCTTCCCCTTCTGCCGGCAAAATTTTAACGGGACTTAAGGGACCGCTCATCTCCATGATGACCTTTTCGCAGCGGGAATTGCGTAAGGCATCCAGCAAATAGCGGTTGTTGAAGCCAATTTCCACCGAATCGCCTTCGATGGTTGCCTGAAATTCGTCCACAACCTTACCCAGATTGGTTTGGCAGCGAACGGTAACTTTGTTGTCAAACATGATGCGCAGCGGATTCTTTAAGCGTTCGGTAATAATCAGGCTGGCGCGTTCGATGGTTTCGATAAAGTCTCGGGTTTCCAAGACCACTTTTGTTTTGCAGCCGTTGGGAATTACATTGGCGTAATTGAGGAATTCGCCCTCGATTAAGCGGGAAAGAATGGTGTAGTTGCCAAAGTTGAAGACCACAAAACGGCGGTTAGCAGAAATGCGAACATCTTCATCCGGATCATGCAAAAGTTTGTTGACTTCGGTTAATGTTTTAGCCGGAATAATAATGCGAATGGATTTGTCTGCCTGAATGGGACGCTCTACAATGGCTAATCGGTAACCATCCAGAGCAACTACGGTTAATTTGTCCGGTTCGATGGAGAAAAGTTCACCGGTATGTGCCGGTTTTTTGTCATCTTGGCTAACCGCATACAGTGTTTTGTCGATCATGTCTTGCAAGGTGGATGCCTTGATGGTTAAGGTGTGATCTGCACTGGGGTTTGGTAGATCGGGATAGTCAGAAGCACTCATTGCAAGAATGTCAAATTCTGCCACACCGCCTTTTACGGTGGCATTGCCGGATTCGTTGGTAGAAATGGTAATGTCGCCACTGGGTAAACGGCGAACCATGTCTCCAAGTAGCTTTGCAGATAAAACAATTTCACCCGGTTCACGCACGTTGGCTTCAATGGTTGTAGTGATACCCATTTCTAAGTCGTAGCCGGTAAGAGTGAGTTGAAAGCCATCTGCTTTCATAAGGATACCTTCCAATGCAGGAATTGAAGACCGAAGTGTGACTGCTTTCGACACACCGTCAATTGCACTGGATAAAAGAGTTTTGTCGCAAACGATATTCATAGGTGAGCTCCTTTCTTGAAAAGGGAAAAGTTTTGTGTTTTTGCAAAATAAAACATAGTCCTCAATAGCCGTAGTAATAGGGGCAGTTGAAAGTGTTAAAAAGTGGCGGAAATGTAGTTGAGGACTGGGTTTGTGGGTTGTTGAATGTTGCGTTTGTTTTGTTGGAAAATTGTGAATAACCTGTTTTGGGAAAGTTATTCACATGCCTTGTTGGAAAGTAATTGTTAAGTGTTGAAAACTTTGTAAAAAACTTTGAGCCTGTTTTGGAGTGGTTTTTTCCAATTTTTAAGGAAAATTTGCGCCGTTTTGGGCCCAGTATTCCTATCGGTATAACATAGAAAAGGTCACGTTACGTGTCGCGATAGGCGCACTGAAACAAGGCATAAAAGCGAAAAAAATAAAAAAAGAAAAAGCGAGTGCTACAAGCCTTTCGCTAAAAATTTCTTTTTGGGTATGGTATATATAAATAGGAGAGGGGACGGGCTGTAAAACCCGCCCCGAATCTCCCTGTTTTATTAGGAACGGACGTTTTTAATGATATCTTCCACAGTTTCCTTTAAGTGGCGGTCGTTGTTCAGGTTGTTCTCCATCGATTTGAGCGAGTATACAATGGTAGAATGATCACGGCCACCGAATTCTTTGCCGATATCTTCCATGCTCATGCCGGTGATTTCACGCACAACATAAATGGCGGTTTGCCGGGCAGCGGAAATATTGGCTGTGCGGCGCATGCCGCGGATTTCGGCCGGGGTTACATTATAGGTACGGCCTACTTCACCAATGATTTTTTCAATGGTTACCGGTACCGGCTGGGTTTCGTTCAGAATGTCTTTGATGGCGTTTTGTGCCACGCCGATAACCGGCTGAATGCCTTCTAACATATAGTAAGCATTGAGTTTTTTTACGGCGCCTTCCAACTGGCGGATATTGTTCTTTAAATGGTTGGCAATAAATTCCGCCACTTCATTGGGCATGTCCAGGTTGAACAGCTCGGCTTTACGGCGAATAATGGCAACACGTGTTTCAAAATCAGGAGGCTGAATGTCTGCGGTTAAGCCCCATTCAAAACGGGTGCGCAGACGTTCTTCCAAACTTTTGATTTCCTTTGCAGGGCGGTCGCTTGCCAAAACAATCTGCTTGCCTGCATTGTGCAAGGTATTAAAGGTGTGGAAGAATTCTTCCTGGGTACTTTCTTTGCCGGCAATAAACTGGATGTCGTCCACCAGCAAAACATCCGCTGCGCGATATTTTTGACGGAACATTTCGGTGTTGCCTTCGCGGATAGCGGTAATAATTTCATTGGTAAACTTTTCACAATCCACGTAGACAATATTAAAATCCGGATGATTTTTCTTGATTTCAACCTGAATGGCGTTCAGCAAGTGGGTTTTGCCCAAACCGGATTGACCATAAATGAAAAGAGGGTTATAAGCCCCGGAAGGATTGGAGGCAACCGCTTGTGCCGCAGCATAAGCAAATTGGTTGGAAGAACCTTTGATGAAGTTTTCAAAGGTAAAGTCATATTTGCCGCTTGGTACGGTAACAGGAGCAGGTGCCGGTGCTGCGGCTTGCTTTTCCGGAGCTGCCGCAGGCACAACAAGTTCCACCTCTACTTCAAAACCCAGCACGGCGGCAAGGGCTTCTTTCAGCAGGGGTGTATACCGATCACGCACAATGGTGCAGATGAAATCGTTGCGTACCGCCAATACTACTTTGCCGCTGCCTTCAAAACTGACAGCTTCCAGCCCGTCGATGTACAGATTGTATGTGGCATCCACCAGGCGCTCTTTGCAGTACGCTTTTGCTGCGCTTAAAACGTCGTTAAAGGAATCCATAGGCACAAAACGCTCCAATGTTGAAAAATTTGTATCTGACTGATTATAGCATAAAAAAAAACATGTGACAATGCTATTACAATATAGAAAATAATGTTATGGCAACCGAAAAATTACCCAAAAGCAAAGCAAAATAAAACAATAATATTGGAATAATTGAAGATAAAATACAAAAAGGAATGAAATAAATTGGGCTTTACTTGGGAATTACCCACAAAAAAACCAGTGAAAAAAGAGCCTGTAAAATGCGTTTGCATGCAAAGCTGTACTCTAAAATGC
>CALWNI010000019.1 GCA_944382775.1 uncultured Allofournierella sp. | reverse complement strand
GTGACCCTCTGCTTGTAAGGCAGATGCTCTCCCAGCTGAGCTAAACTTCCAAGCAAAAAATGGAGCGGCTTACGAGGCTCGAACTCGCTACCTCCACCTTGGCAAGGTGGCGCTCTACCAGATGAGCTAAAGCCGCATATTAAATTGGTCGGAGTGGCGGGACTCGAACCC
Organism: uncultured Allofournierella sp.; assembly: GCA_944382775.1. Taxonomy (GTDB): domain Bacteria; phylum Bacillota; class Clostridia; order Oscillospirales; family Ruminococcaceae; genus Allofournierella. The sequence goes on along the minus strand of CALWNI010000019.1, from coordinate 29,209 downwards.
ACAGCATCCTGCTCCCAAAGCAGGCGCGCTACCAATTGCGCTACACCCCGTTTTTTTAGGGCGCCCTGTTCTCTCGGGTGCTTGATTAGTATATCTCAATTTACGAAGAATGTCAACACCTTTTTTAAAATTTTTTTAAAAAATTTTTGCAAGGCTAAAAAAGCCTTGCAAACCCGCATTTTACCTATGTTCTTCTCGCTTTACTTCCACTTCGGCTTCTTCGTTTTTAATTTCCCAATGAATTAAAAAGGTTAGTGCCGCACGCAAAACAATAATGGCACCCACAATAATAATTTCACTTAAATCACGCACTACTACGGTACGCAAAATCTCGCTGCCCAACTTAAACTCCAAACCCATGGCCATGCCTTTGGCAAGTTTTAGGCGGGTAAGCGGGTCACGGCGGATATAACTGTACATCCCCCGCACACCGGATGCAATAATCACACCCACACCCATAAACTCAAACAACATAATTGCCGCATTTACAATCAGCTCTAAAATTTCATGCATAAATTCCATATCACAAGCGTTCCTCTCTTTTGAATATACTTATTATAACATACAACGATAAAACACAACATCACTCCCTTTTTTCTCCTATCTTTTTTCTATGACTTTGTTACAGAACATTCTATTTCCATATAGTAAGATAACAGCAGAACAATTCGATTCTTATTTTTGTGTTTTGGTTTTATTGATAAGGAGGTTTTCTCTATGGCTATGTTTTCTGTAAAAACATCGGAGTTTGAACAAAAGGTATTGCAGGCCGACGCGCCTGTTCTGGTGGAGTTCACCGCCCCCTGGTGCGGTTATTGCCGCCGTTTGGCCCCTGTTTTGGATCGCATGAAGGATGAACCCGACATGCCCGCCATTGGCACCATTGATATTGACGAAGAGCCCGCTTTGGCTGAGCGTTATGTTGTAGATACCATTCCTACCCTTATGCTGTTTAAAAACGGCGTGCCCGGCCCCAAGCTGGTGGCTCCCGGCACTGCTGCCCAAATTAAGCAGTGGCTTGCTGCACAGGAGGGCTAATGTATGCAAAATAAACTTTGGGATGTAGCAATCATCGGCGGTGGTCCCGCCGGGTATTCTGCCGCCTTGTACTGTGTACGAGCCGGTTATTCCACCCTTGTTATTGAGATGCTGAGTGCAGGCGGCCAAATGGCTACCACCAGCGCCATTGAAAACTACCCCGGTTTTGTGGAAAGCGTGGACGGCTTTGAGCTGGCAATGACCATGCAGAAACAGGCCGAAAAATTCGGTTCCGAAACCCTGTATGCACAGGTTACTTCGGTTTCTCTTGCAGACTTCATTAAAACACTGGAAACAACAGAAGGCCCCGTACAGGCAAAAACCGTAATTCTTGCCACTGGTGCTGACCCCAGACCCTTGGGCCTTCCGGAAGAAAACGCACTGCGTGGCCGTGGTGTTGGCTACTGCGCCACCTGCGACGGCGGATTTTACCGGGGCAAGACCGTTGCGGTTGTGGGCGGGGGCAACTCTGCTGCCGAGGATGCCCTTACCCTGTCCAAGCTGTGCAAACAGGTTTATCTGATTCACCGCCGCGACCATTTAAGTGCAACCCGCAGCTATCTGGCCCCGCTGGAAAAGGCCGATAACATCACCTTTGTTTGGAACAAGGAAGTTACCGAGCTGCTTCATGAAGAAAAGCTAAACGGCCTCACCTTAACCGATACCATTACCAAAGAGCAAAGCCACCTGGACGTGGACGGCCTGTTTGTTGCCATTGGCCGCCTGCCTAATACCTGGCTGGTAAAAGACCAACTTGCCCTTGACCCACAGGGCTATATCATTGCAGACGAAACCACCCGAACCAGTCTGCCCGGCGTATTTGCAATCGGCGACGTTCGCCAAAAGCCCCTGCGCCAAGTGGTTACCGCCGTTGCCGACGGCGCAACCGCCAGCAAGTTTGTAGAAGAATATCTGAATCTTGCCGAATAAAAAAGAGGGAACAACCGGTGTTGTTCCCTCTTTTTCTTTGCTGTTAGCAGTACATTCCGTTTGCGCTCATATAATCGGCAATTTCCTTGCCGTGCTGCTGCTCCTGCTGCTGGATTGCCGCCAAAACATCTCTTGCCTGGGGGTCGTTAAATTCAAACACTGCGGTGTTGTATACACCCGAAACAAACTTTTCGGTTGCCAATACATCCGCCAAAAGATAGGCATCGCTCTTTTTCTCTGCACGGCTTACCTTGGATTTCAAATCCTGTGCAGCAGGCTGCTTGCCCTTTTGGTTTTGCGCTTTCCCTTGGGTCTGCATCTGGGGAACCGTTCCGCTTAACATCTGGGTTACGGTGTCATAGTGGTTGCGCTCGGCCTGTTCCAGCTTGGTAAAAATTTGCTGCAACTTGGGGTCACAGGCACACTCTGCTGCTTTGTGGTATTTTTCCGCGCAAACCTTTTCTTCGTTTTGTAAATCCTTTAATAAACTCTGCTCTTTTTTGGTCAGTGTCATAGCGTGATTCTCCTTTTCTTTGGGTTGTCATTTTGCTCCCCTATATACGATAAGGGGGTTGGGTTCTTTTGTAGTATCCGCATAATTTGTCGGTTTATTCAGGCAATCTTTTTCTGTTTACTCAAACCCATTACACACAATTCTTACATAGGTTTAACATTCTTCTGCTTTTTGCGGTTTTGCTTGTACGGTATAATAAATTTGTATTAAAAATATCCATGAGGAGAACGCTATGATTACGCCGCGCACCATTAAGGAAAACCCCCAAATTTTAACCTATATCCGCCGGGCAGATGAAACCTTGGCTGCTATGGGCTTTACCGAGCACAGCACCGCACATGTGTGCCGTGTAGCGCATTTGGCCGAAAAAATTCTCAGCAGCCTGCATTACCCCGAACGCACCTGCCAACTGGCGTGGATTGCCGGCTACATGCACGATATCGGCAACGTGATCAACCGCATTGACCATGCACAATCCGGCGCAGTTATGGCGTTTCGTATTTTAGATAATCTGGGAATGGATGCAGACGAAATCGCAACCATTTGTTCTGCCATTGGCAACCACGACGAACACACCGCCTACCCGGTAAATGCGGTTGCAGCCGCTTTGATTTTAGCCGACAAAACCGACGTTCGCCGCAGCCGTGTGCGCACCAAAGACCCGGCACAATTCGACATTCACGACCGGGTGAACTATGCCGTTGAAAAAGCCGCCACCACCTTAACCGAAGACGGCGCTGTATTGCTGGAATTAACCATCGATACAAAAATTTCCCCTGTGATTGATTACTTTGAAATTTTCATGGGCCGAATGCTTCTGTGCCGAAAGGCCGCTGACCGTTTGGGTCTGGCATTTCGTCTGGTTGTAAACGGGCAATCGGTTTTATAAAAGAAAAAAGCGTGTGCCATACGGCACACGCTTTTTGTTATTCGGGGGCTTTCATGCTTTCTACCATGCTAATATGGGTTAGTTTGCGATGCATTACCAAGTTCACCAAGAAACTGAAGAACAAGGTAAGGGCAGCGCTAAACACAAAACTCAAGGCTTTAATGGTACGACCAAACATAACCGCATCCACTTCCACCGATTGAATGATAAACACATGCAAGAAAATACCCAAAATCAAACCGACCACTGTTCCAATGATGGACAGCACAACCGATTCACGGTATACATATGCCGATACCTCACCGTCATAGAAACCCAATACCTTAATGGTGGCAATTTCTTTGGTGCGCTCGGTAATGTTAATGTTTGTCAGGTTGTAAAGCACAACAAAGGCCAGTACACCTGCCGAGATAATCAATACCACAACAATAACATCAATCTTTTCCAACATGCTGTTAAAGGTTTGCTTAAAATCATCCACAAAACTTACGCTGGAAACACCGTCCAAGTCCAACAGAGCTTGGCTCAGTGCATCTCGACCCTCGGTGCTGGTGTCCTCTGCCTGAATCAACACGCCGGTAAACTCCGGTGCTGTTCCAAATTGGCTTTCATAGGTTTCAGCACTCATGTAAACGTAGTTTTCAATGTAGTTTTCCACAATGCCGTCCACACGGAAGCTGCCTTGTTTGTCGTCCTTGTTGGTCAGGGTAATTACATCCCCCACCGAAACATTGGCACGTTCGCTCATCTTTTCGGTAATAATGATGCCATCTTGCGAGAAGTTAACCGCATCACCGCTCTTGCGTTCATGCAAATTCACAAAGCGGCTTAACTGTGCTGACTCTTGCGGAACAAACAAGTAGGTTTCCAGGGTTTCGCCGTCAAAGTCATTGCTGCTTTGTTCTTGATGCACCAGCATGTAATCCTTGACCATGGTACCGTTCAGCACCTGCTTTAGTTCGCTGCTTTCGGCATCTTCTTGATGCTTTACGCTCACCATTGCGTCGTAACGGAAAATGTTTCCGTATTGTTTGTATACAACATCACTGATGGAGTCATGCAAACCAAAACCACTGACCAGCAGCGAGGTACAACCTGCAATGCCGATTACCGTCATAAAGAACCGCTTTTTGTAACGGAACAGGTTGCGAGCCGTTACCTTATGGGTAAACTTCATGCGCTTCCATACCGGGCGAATGCGCTCCAATAGAATACGCTTGCCTGCTTTGGGTGCTTTGGGCAGCATCAATGCAGCAGGTACTTCCATTAAAGTGCCCCAACAAGCATTCACAGTGGCAAACAGTGTACACAAAATTGCTGCACCCGACGCAATTGCCGAATACTTAATATTGAATAGGCAATAAATTTTAGGCAAAGCATACATGGTGGAATAGGCATTCCAGATAACTGCCGGGAACAGGTTTAGACCAATGGCCAAGCCAACAGCACAGCCCGCAATGGTTGCCGTCATTGCATAGGCAATGTACTTTGCCATAATGGCGGCTTTGCTGTAACCCAGTGCTTTCATGGTGCCAATCTGCAAACGCTCTTCCTCTACCATGCGGGTCATGGTGGTTAAGGCAACCAATGCCGCCACCAGGAAGAAGAACACGGGGAATACACCTGCAACCGCTTCTACCTTTTGCACGTTGGCTTTAAAGGATGCAAAGCTTACGTTTTGATCGCGGGTTAATACATACCACTGCGGCACTTCCAGCTCGTCAATCTGCTTTTGTGCGTCGGCAAGCTGTTGTTCTGCATCGGCAAGCTGCTGCTCAGCATCCTGCTTTTTCTCGTTGTACTCGGCTTCGCCCTCTTCAAATTCTTTTCTGGCGTCTTCCAGCTGGGTTTCGCCCTCAGCCACCTGCTCTTTGGAGTTATCCAGCTTTTCCTGGGCTAAATCCAGCTGCAGTTTTGCCAAATCCGGAGCCAACGACAAAGAGGTTTCGCCCTGTGCCAGCTGCTTTTCCGCTTCGGTAATCTGCTTTTGGGCATCGGCAAGCTTTTGCTTTGCGGCAGTCAGCTGTTTTTCGCCCTCGGCAATCTTGGGTTCATTTTCCGCAATCTGGCGATTTGCCTCATCCAGCTGCGCCTGTGTTTCTGCTACCGACTGTTTGGTTGCATCAATCGTGGCTTGTGTTTCTGTCACCAACGTCTTCGCCGCATCTGCTTGCTGCTGTGCGGCATTCGCCTGTAAACGAGCCTGCTGCGCTGCTTGGTCCAAACCATTTAGCCGTGCCTGTTCTGCATCCACGGCTGCTTTTGCCTGATCGCGTGCGGCAATCAGCGGCGCCGCCATCACAGGATTTTCTTCTGCCCATTCTTCTTCGGTTGCATCACCGCGGGCGGAATCAATGGCCGCTTGGGCCTGATTCAAGGTTTCTTGCAACTGGGGCAATGCAGAGGTTTCATGGGCTTGCTGTGCAGCCTGTTCCGACTTGGTTGCACTGGCATCCAACTGGTCTGCCAACGCCTGCGCCGAATCCGCCGATTGCTGCAATGTCGGAATGCGCTGTTCCAGTACGGGAATTGTATTTTCCGCTTGGGTTAACACAGGCTGTAAGGTTTGTACCAACTGTTTGGCTTGGGTCAGCTGTGTTTTGGCATCTGCCAAGGCCTGCTCTTGGGTTTCAATCTCTTTTTGCCCTGCCTCGTACTGTGCTTTTGCCTCAATCAGCTGCGCCTGTCCCTCATTAAACTGCTGTAGCTGGCTGGTCAATGTACCCGGCAACGCATCTTTGTTCGCCTGCAACTCCGCTTCACCGCTGGCAATCTGCTCTTTTGCGCTGTTCAGCTCGCTTTCGGCCTGCTCCAGTTCCTCACGGCCGTCCGCCAACTGCTGCTCCGCATCGCTCAGCTTTTGCTCCGCTTCTTCTTTTTTGTCCTCGTATTCCTTGCGTGCATCTGCCAAGGCTCGCTGTGCCTCATCTTTTACCTGCTGGTATCGGATTTCACTGCGTTCTTCGCTGATATCTTCAATTTTTTGTGCCGTTACGTCCACATAGTCGGCGTATTCGTCCAACAAGCTGTCATAGGCTTTGGCACCTTCTACAGTCACATACAAATCCGTCCATACATCCAGCGCAAAGTTTTGTTCGCCCGTATATACAACCAAATCCAATGTACCGTTGCCCACGCTGGCACTTTCACGCTCTACGGAAAAATAAGTGCTGGTTTTTACAACGCCTACCACCTTAAGCTCTGTGCGGGTAAAGGTATCTTCTACCCCTTCATTTTCTTCCGAGATGGTCAGGGTATCCCCCACCGAAACGCCAGAAGAATAAAGCCCAGCGTTTTGCCCCACCACGCACTCATCGTCTTTTACCGGTAAGCGGCCTTCCACCACTTCCATGCGGTTGATGTATCCGGTGGGTTCTTTTTGTTCAATCTGATCCAGCGGCACACTTTGGATTCTGGTTACCAGAGTATCTCCGCCAGGTGTATTTACCAGTGCATCCACACTGTACACCGGCATAATATCCTGTACGCCCTCAATGGCTCGCACCGCCGCCACATCGTCGTCGGAAAGGCCAAGAGTGCCCACAATACGCAAATCAAACAGCTCGGTTTCGTCAAACACCTTATCTGCTGAATAACGCATATCCGGCGTGGCAGACAGCAAGCCTGCCAAAAAGCCAACTCCCAGCGCAACAATGGCAAAAATGGCCATAAATCGACTTAGACTTTGGCGCACGGTTCGAATAATACTTTTTCGATAGGTACGTTTCATCTTTTACCACTCGATCCTTTCCACCGGAATAGGATGTTCATTAATCTCCATACCCGCCACCTGGCCGCTGCGAATGTGAATCACGCGGTCTGCCATTGCAGTAAGAGCCGAGTTATGGGTAATAACAATTACGGTACGGCCGGTTTTGCGGCAGGTATCCTGCAACAGTTTCAAAACCTGTTTGCCGGTGTTGTAGTCCAGCGCACCGGTCGGCTCATCGCACAACAAGATTTTGGGGTTTTTCGCCAGTGCACGGGCAATGGAAACACGCTGCTGCTCACCGCCCGAAAGCTGAGCCGGAAAGTTATCCATGCGATGCTCTAACCCAACCAAACGCAGGGTTTGCTCTGCGGGCAGTGGGTCTTTGCTGATTTCGTTGGCCAGTTCCACATTTTCCAATGCGGTGAGGTTCTGCACCAGATTATAAAACTGGAACACAAATCCAACATCATAACGGCGATAGCTTGTAAGCTGCTTTTGGTTGTATGCACTTACCTCTTGGCCATCCAAAAAGATATGGCCTTCGTCACAGCTATCCATCCCGCCCAACATATTCAGTACGGTTGTTTTACCTGCACCGGAAGGGCCTACAATAACGCAAAACTCACCTTTTTCAATCACAAAGGAAATATGGTCGGCTGCGGTAATGCGGTTTTCACCCATTTGGTAATACTTGCAAACATCTTTAAATTCTACAAAATGCTTACTCATGTCCTTGCTCCTTATTTTTCTATTCTGCGCAAGCTTTGCTACATTGGCAATATACTTTTAAAGCCACACCCTCAAAAGTGTTACACTTGTCACATTCGTTACAGTGTGTTATTATAACACAGCCTTGCAGCAACGCAATGGATTTAAAAAAACTTAGACAAATTGATTTGTTTGTTGCATAAAGCTGTAACAAACACCCCATTTTTGTTGCACAAATTTTATAGAGAAAGGCGATTTTCCCATGCCCAACATTCAAACGGTTCAATCCAAAAATAAACTGGCGCAAGCACTGTTATATTGGATGGAATTAGAACCATACTCTGAAATTACCGTAACACAAATTTGCCAACAGGCCGGATTGGTTCGGCAAACCTTTTACCGCAATTTTTCCTCAAAAGAGGATATTCTGCTGTATTACATGGACCAGCTGTTTGACCAATTCGCGAATCAACACAGCGCACATTCCTCATTTCCGGAGTTGGAGCCCATCGTTCGCGATTGTTTTTGTTTTTTATCGCAAACCCGTGATTTTTTGGTTTTGCTTGAAAAAAACGATTTGTTTTTGTTAATGCAGCAATCCATTGTAAAAAACCTGGATAAACTCGTAAGTATTCCTTTGTTGCTGCAAAAGCTGGGCAACCCTGCTTTGGACCGCTACCTGCGCAGTTATATTGCATCGGTATTTGCCTGTGTATTAAAAGAATGGGTGCACAGTAACTTTGCCGAAGATGTGGACACCTTGGTTGCGCTTACCTGCCGTTTGTTTCACGGGCTTGCCTTATAAGTTACATTTTACTTTTACAAAATTCGCACCTTTTTTCTCTATACTTTTATTATAATAAAAGGTATTTTTGTTTACAACGAACAAGATAAGGCAAAATTGTGAACATTCCTATGAATTGCCTTATAAAAGCCGATTTCGCCCCAACGCAAGACCTTCACACCTTTGTCCACTTTTGCATATAGTGCGGTGGAAAGGAGTGATATTTTGAAACTCAAATTTTTATGTTCCATCGGCCTTGGGGCAATATGGCTTACGGCTTCCAGCTATTTTGCCATAGGCTGGGCACGGGAAGCGGCGTACTACCTTCCTGCCGCTTATGTTTGGTGGGTGATTATCGGCATTGCGTTGCTTCCCGGTTTTTTAATGGGAACCATGTTTTTTTCCAACCTGCTAAACATGCGCCGCAAGGAGTACCCAACCGTTTGCACCGATACCACGGTTCTCATCTGCGCCCACAACGAAGAACACACCATCGCGCATACCATTCGTGCCATTTACGACCAAAATTATCACGGAAAAATCCACCTGGTGGTGGTAGACAACGCATCCACCGACCAAACCCAGCACGAAATTTTAAAAATGCGTTCCTGTGCACCACCCAACTGTTTGCTCACCTACGCCTATTGTGGCGTTTTGGGCAAAGCCAATGCGTTAAACTTTGGTTTACGGCTCATCTCTACCCCTTATTTTGTTACGGTAGACGCCGATACCTATCTGGAAGCCAACGCATTGCAGCGCATTATAAACCACATTGTTGCTGAAAAAAGTGTTTGTGTTGCGGGCAGCCTATTTGTAAAAAACGCAAAAGCCAGCTTAATTACCCGCATGCAAAACTACGACTATCTCTTTAGCATTGCGGCGGTAAAGCGTTTTCAAGGCAGCTACCGCTCCACACTGGTTGCACAGGGTGCTTTTAGTGCTTATCAAACCTGTGCGATACGACGCATCGGCGGCTGGCACAATGTGATCGGTGAAGACATTGTGCTGACCTACCAGCTATTAAAGCAGGGGTTTTCTTCCACCTATGAGCCCTACGCCGTGGGCTATACCATTGTTCCGGAAACCTTAGACGCCTTTTACAACCAACGCAAACGCTAGGCAATCGGCATGTTGGACGGTCTGCGCCTTGTTCCTCCTTGGCAGCAAGGGTCGCCGTACACACAGTATTTCACCTTTGTAAACATCTTGGTGATCTATCTTGATTTGGCATTTTTGTTCGGTTTCCTTCCGGCCATTCTTCTGGCACTTGGAGGGTATTTTTACTTTGCTGGCGTACTTACCATTGTTACGGTGGCTTTGTGTATGGTTCTATTTATTACCATGTACCTATACCAAAAGCAGATTCACATTCCCTTTGAAAACAGCGTTATCGGATTTCTTTTCTTTTTATTCTTTTTCCAGATTATCCAAAGTACCGCTGCGCTCCACGGTTATATCATCCGCCAATTTCACCGAAAGGAGCAATGGAAATGAAACGAAAAAACGAAATTTTCTCCTGTTGTCTTGTATTTCTCATTGTTGGTGTTACACTTGGCCTATTTTTCCACCTGCACAGCCGTATCAATCGGGAAAAACTTACTCCGCACATAGACCCCGAACAACCCATGGTTGCCCTTACCTTTGACGATGGCCCCAACCCAACCTATACACCCCCGCTTTTGGATCTTTTATACCGCTATCAAGCCCCCAGCACCTTTTTTATTTTGGGCGAAAAAATAAGCAGCAACCGTTGGCTGCTGCAAGAAATGGTTTGCAGTGGGCATGAACTTGGCAATCATACGTATTCCCATACCGATTTAACCACACTTACACCACAGCAAATTGAATATGAAATTGATAAAACCAAAAATGCCTTAAAAAAAATCTTACCAAACTACACCATGCTGTATGTGCGGCCCCCCTATGGGCACTACAACCAATTGGTGGAAGACACAGTGGAGCAACCCCTTATTTTGTGGGACATCGATACCATGGATTGGGATTCTGCTTCGGTTGATACCATCTGTGAAATTGTACTGACCAACATACACGACGGCGACATTCTTGTTTTCCACGACAACAACCCAAACTTGTTGAAAGCTTTGGAGCGTATTCTGCCCGAATTGCAGGAACAGGGCTTTCAGTTTGTAACCATTCGCCAGCTGGCAGAATATCGCACGATAGAACAACGCTAAATCACCGCTTATTTTGCAAAAGAAAAAACCGACCAATTACTTGGTCGGTTTTTTTGGTGGGAGCGGATGGATTCGAACCATCGAAGCAAAAATGCAACAGATTTACAGTCTGCCCCCATTGGCCGCTCGGGAACACTCCCACATATTTGTTATTTACTTTTGCCTCATCGCTGAGTGCTTGTTTATTATAGCAGGCATTTTTCAAAAAATCAACCCCTTTTTTAAAAAAATTTTTATTTTTTTATTTTTTCTTTTTTCGGGCTTTTTTGCTGTGTTTATAGGGTAATATTTATACTTCATTCACACAAAACACTTTACTTTTGTGCTATACTAAATTAAACAAAACTTGCAAAGGAGGATGCAGCACCTATGGCGGATTTTTCAGAGTATTCACGCGTTACTCCCGAACTGGAGTCGCTGGCTGCCACCTGCCTAGCCAACAGCCAGATTCAACAAGAGGATTATCTGCGCTATGACGTAAAGCGTGGTTTGCGTGATTTAAACGGTACCGGTGTTGTTGCCGGCCTTACCGAAATCAGCGAAATTATCAGCAGCAAAATCGTAAACGGCAAAAAAGAACCCTGTGATGGTGAATTGTACTATCGCGGTTACCGCATTGAAGATTTGGTGCAGGGCTTTTTACAGGGCAACCGTTTTGGGTTTGAAGAAACCGCTTACCTGCTTATGTTCGGTCAGCTGCCCAGCCCACAAGATTTGGAGCAATTCAACCGTCAGCTTTCTTTTTACCGCAGTTTGCCCACAAACTTTGTGCGGGATGTAATTTTAAAAGCTCCCAGTCCCGACATGATGAACACCCTTGCCCGCTGTGTTCTCACCATGGCAAGTTATGACGAACACCCCGACGACATCAGCCTTGCCAATGTGATTCGGCAATGCATTGATTTGATTGCCATTTTCCCCTTAATTGCCGTATACGGATATCAGGCATACAACCACTACAAAAACGGAAACACTCTTTACATCCACGCCCCACGGCCGGACCTGTCCACCGCCGAAAACATCTTGACCTTGCTGCGCCCGGACGGTGGCTATACCCCCTTAGAAGCCCGTATCCTGGACCTTTGCCTTGTCTTACATGCCGAGCACGGCGGTGGTAACAACTCCACCTTTACCACACATGTGGTAACCAGCTCCGGCACTGATACCTACAGCTGCATGGCGGCAGCACTTGCCAGCTTAAAAGGCCCCAGACACGGCGGCGCCAACATTAAAGTTGTGCAGATGTTTGACGAGATGAAGCAGACCCTTTCGGACTGGACCGACGAAGACGCCATTTGCCGCTATTTAAACGGGCTGCTCTCCGGCGAATGTTTTGACCGCAGCGGCTTAATCTACGGCATGGGGCATGCGGTATACTCCATCAGCGACCCCCGCGCCAAAATTCTGCGCAGCTTTGTGGAGCGTCTCTCCGAAGAAAAGGGATTGCAGAAGGAATACGCCCTTTACTCTGCGGTAGAACGGCTTGCACCCCAGGTGATTATGGAACGCCGAAAAATTTACAAGGGTGTTTCCGCCAATGTGGACTTCTACAGCGGCTTGGTGTATCGCATGCTTGGTCTGCCCAACGAACTATACACCCCCATTTTTGCCATGGGGCGCATTGCCGGCTGGAGCGCACACCGCATGGAAGAGCTTATCAATATGGGCAAAATCATTCGTCCTGCTTATGTTGCTGTGCAGCCCCGCCGCAGCTATCTGCCGTTAGAGCAGCGGTAACGCCAACAATAAAAATCCCCCGGCAAAGCCGGGGGTATTTCATATGCGGGCAAAGCCCTATGTTACTAGCGGCACGTGTCACGTCACGTTGGTACGGTCCGACAGCTGCGAAAAGTCTGTTACTTGCTACTCGTAAACGAGTTCTTTAGAAATTTCCCATCGTCAGCTGTTCTCCCGCTTTATCCTCTTCCAGCTGTTTTTGGATATACTCTTGTATCTTTTTTGCATTCTTTCCTGCTGTATCTACATAATATCCTCTGCACCAAAATTCCCTATTCCGGTATTTGTATCTTAACTCTGGATATTTTTCATAAATCATTAGGCTACTTTTGCCTTTTAAATATCCCATGAAACTGGACACTGACACTTTCGGCGGTATTTCCACCAGTATATGTACATGGTCCGGACAGACTTCTGCCTCCACGATTTTAATCTTTTTCCATTCACAAAGTGTTCTCAGAATTTCTCCTACTTGCCGTCTTTTTTCTTTGTAGAATACCTTTCTCCTGTACTTTGGCGCAAACACTATGTGGTATTTGCAATTCCATTTTGTATGTGATAGACTATTCGTATCGTTCATCTGAATGTCCTCCTTTTGTTGTTCCTTGCAGTTGCCAGACCGCAAGCTTATTCTACAACAAAAGGAGTTTTTCTTTCTACATCATCGGCACAAGCCTTCTTTTGAACCACGCGACTATCGCGTGGTTTTCTTTATACAAAAAAAGAGAAACCAACAAGGTTCCTCTTTTTTTATTGCCTTATTCGCTTTTCACAATCACCTGTTTGGGGCAAACCTCCACGCAGGCATTGCAGCCGGTGCACTTTTCGTAATCGATTCGTGCCAGGCTGTTTGTTACCTTAATGGCGTCGCTGGGGCAGGTCTTTTCACACTTCATGCAACCGATGCAGCCGGTTTTGCATTCTTTCATTACCTGTGCACCCTTTTCGGTGTTGTTGCACAGCACCTTGGGTTTGTGCTCGGTATTGCCGTGAATTTCAATCACATTGTGGGGGCATACGGCAACACAAGCGGCACAGCCGGTACACTTTGCAGTGTTTACACAGGCAATGCCGTCCACAATATGCATTGCATCAAAGGGGCATGCTTTTACGCAATCGCCCAAACCGATGCAGCCATGCACACAAGCCTTAGAACCGCCGTACAAAGCAGCAGCGGCAGCACAGGTTTGTACACCCTTGTACTCAAAGTTCTGATTGCATACGCCGGGTTTGCCCTGGCAGCCCACAATCGCCTTAACTACTGCGGTTGCACCTGCATCCACACCCATTACAGCAGCCACATCTTCTGCCGATTTTGCACCGCCGGGTACACACTTGTTTACCGGAGCACCGGCTTCTACAATGGCCTTTGCATAGTCCGCACAGCCGGCATATCCGCAAGCACCACAGTTTGCGCCGGGCAAGCAGCCGTTTACCTGACCAATGCGGGGGTCTTCTTCCACATGCATAAACTTGGCCGCCAATACCAGAATAATGGCACCCAAAAGGCCAACTACTGCAACGATTCCAATCGCTAAACCAATTGTCATGTTTTTGGCCTCCCTTACATTGTACCAAAGATGTTTTCAATCAAACCGCCAAAACCGCCAAAGCTCAGTGCGGTGGCAGAAGCAGCCACCAGTGTGATGGGCAAGCCCTCAAAGCACTTGGGCGGCTGTGCATCTTCCAAACGCTTGCGCACGCCGGAGAAGATAACCATGGCCAGCATAAAGCCAAAGCCTGCACCCAGTGCACACACAATGGATTCTACAAAGGTATAACCGTTGTCGATGTTCAATACGGTAACACCCAAAACTGCACAGTTGGTGGTAATCAAAGGTAGGTATACGCCCAGTGCCTTATGCAGAGGGGGCATATACTTTTTCATGATAATTTCAACCAACTGCACCAGTACGGCGATAACCAAAATAAACACGATGGTTTGCAGGTAGCCCAAATCCCACTTTAAGTTACCGTCGGCATCGGTGGGAGTGAGCAGAAAATTCTGAATGGGCCATGTTACAGCGGTAGCCAGTGTCATAACAAAGATAACGGCACAGCTCATGCCAAAGGCCGAGTTCAGCTTTTTGGATACGCCCAAAAACGGACAGATACCCAAAAATTTAACCAGAACATAGTTGTCCACCAGAATCATGGTGAAGAAAATAGCAGCAAGTTTCGCAGCCATTATTCACAGCCTCCTTTCACACCGCACACATTGCGAGAGGGGCAGCCCTCACAGCCAATGCTGCGCTTTTTGGTGTTTCCGGTTTTGTTTTCAATATAAATGACCAGAGCCATCAAAATGCCAAAGGTAAAAAAGCCGCCGGCCGGTGTGGTCATAAAGGTAAAGCGGTCGATGCTTTCGGGAATTACGGTCATACCAAACCAAGTACCGGAACCCAAAATCTCACGAATGGAGCCCATCAGCACCAGAGTCAAGGCAAAGCCCAAGCCCATGCCCAAGCCATCCAGCGCAGAGTCCAGCGGCTTATTCTTGGATGCAAACATCTCGGCGCGGCCCAAAATGATGCAGTTTACTACAATCAGGGGCAAAAATACGCCCAAAGCCTTATCCAAAGCGGGCACATAAGCCTTTACTAGCATTTGTACAATGGAAACAAAGGTTGCAATTACGGTAATGTAAGCCGGCAGGCGAACCTTATCGGGAATTACATTGCGCAACAGCGAAATTGCAATGTTGGAGCAAAACAGTACAAAGGTAGCTGCAATGCCCATACCAAGGCCGTTAAATGCCATGGTGGTAACCGCCAACGTAGGGCAGGTGCCCAAAACCAGGCGCAAAACCGGGTTTTCTTTTACGAGGCCGTTGGTAAAAATCTGAAGTTTATTCATTTGTTGCAGCCTCCCCCTTATGATGCAAAGTTAGCGGCATAGGCCTTAATGCACTTGCGTACCGCCTTTTTTACACCGCGGCTGGACTGAGTTGCACCTGCAATGGTATCAACCTGATCCAAGCCTGCTTCGTCCGAAATGCCCATGTACTGGCTCAAATAGCCTGCATCGGCAGCTTTGTCGCCAATGCCTGCGGTCTGGCCGGAAGCATCCACCCATACGCCGGTAATGCTACCGTCTGCCGCAAAGCCTACTGCCACATTCATGGGTGCAGTTGCGTACTCATAGCCAAAGTCCTCTGCAAACAGTACATAGCTGCCGTCGTTGCCCTGCCATGCTTCGGTTAAGCCTTCGGGTGCATCAACCTGTGTTAAGGTTGCGCCCGGTGCCAAAGCGGCGCGGGCTTCCTCTGCATTGGCTGCCACAATGCCCGCATTCTCGGTTTCCTGTGCGGTGCTTTCGGCTGCTTCGCTTTCGGTTGCAGTGCTATCTGCGGTGGATTCCTCTGCGGTTGCCGCTGCGGAATCCGGGTTCAGTGCCACATATGCCTTAATGGCCTTGCGCACTGCCTTTTTTACACCACGGGTGGATTCGGTTGCGCCTGCAATGGTATCAACACCATCCAGACCGGGCTCACCCAAAATGCCCACATACTGGCTCAGATACTCTTCGCCGGCTGCCTGGTCACCAATGCCTGCGGTCTGACCGGAAGCATCTACCCATACGCCGGTAATGCTGCCGTCTGCTGCAAAGCCTACTGCCACATTCAGCGGAGCACTTGCGTATTCATAGCCATTGTCTTTTGCATAAATTACATAGATGCCGTCGTCGCCCTGCCATACCTCAGTGGTGCCCTCTTGAGCCTCAATCTGTGTTAAGGTTGCACCGGGTGCTAACATTGCACGCACTTCTTCCGGTGTCAGTGCGCTGGTGTCCACCTCTACGGTGGCTTCCTGGCCCAGAGCTACTTCGTTAAAGCAGTTTACCGCTGCATTTACCGCAGCCAAAGCCGCCTTGGAAGAAACGGTAACACCGCCAATCAGGTCCACATCCGATGCCTCCAAGGTACCGGACTGACCTTCAAAGCTTTGTGCCAGTTTCTGACCATCTGCATCGTTGGCATCGGCCAGCTTTTGACCATAACCTGCGGTTTCGCTGTTTTCCATGAACTTTACTTTTAAGATGGTACCGGCATCATCAAATGCCACAACCACAGGCACATCGCCGCCAAAGCCTTTGCCGTAGGACTGAATTACCCAGCCTGCGCCGTTGGTAGCTTTTAATACCTTAGTTACGTTGCTGGTTTGGAAGTCGGTTACTTCTTCAAAACCGTCTGCCTCGGGCAATACTTCCAGGTAAGCCGCATTTGCAGCAGCCGCTTGCTGCTGTGCAATAATAGGCGCGGTTACCTCGTTGGTAGCTGCCAAAGCTGCACTGGCAACAATACAAATTACCACCAAAACCACAATGGGCTTTATCATATTTTCCCAAATGTTGTTTTTCATGCTTTGCTTGCCCCTTTCTTTTTTGCGCCCAGGGGTTTCTGGCGGGTCAAATCGTTGATATACGGTACCAACAGGTTCATAAACAGAATTGCATAGGAAACGCCTTCTGCCATGTTGCCCCAGAAACGGATGCCGCAAGTAATAATGCCCAGACCCAGACCGAACACAATCTTACCCTTGAGGGTAAAGGGACTGGTTACATAGTCGGTTGCCATAAAGACTGCACCAAACAGCAGACCGCCGCTGAGCAGCTGTGCCAAAACGGGCTCGCCAACCAGTGCGCTGATTACCGCAACAGTGGCCAGGTAAGTAACCGGAATTGCTGCGCTGATGGTGCGAGTAACCAGCAGCCATACAAAACCGATTAAAATTGCAAGGGCGCAGGTTTCACCCAGAACGCCGCCGTGTACACCCAGGAACAAATCCATTAAGGGGTACTGGCTCAGCAAGGAAGTGCCGTTGGCATCCACTGCCTGCAAGGGGGTTGCGCTGGCAACCGCATCAATAGAGGTTAAAACCTCCTGGGATTTTGCAGGGTAGGTCCATGTTGTCATGCGGGGTGCAAAACCGGTAAACAACACAATACGGCCCACCAAGGCGGGGTTTACAAAGTTAAATCCAATGCCGCCAAACAGTTGTTTTGCAATTACAATGGAAATAAAGGCGCCCACAATGGCAATCCACAAAGGAATGCTTACGGGCAGGTTCAATGCCAAAATAATACCGGTAATCACGGCGGACAAATCCCCCACCGGATTGGGCTTTTTCATCAAACGGGTATACAGATATTCAAACCCTACGCAAGCGGCTGTGGTAACACCAATTACCAACAGTGCCCGTGCACCAAAAATCAATGCACTTGCAATTACACAGGGCAGCAACGCAAGAACTACATTACCCATCAATTTGCGGGTAGAAGAATTATCCACAATATGAGGGGAGGCAGTAACAACCAAGCGATTTTCCATTTATTTCTGTGCCTCCTTTTTTGCAAAGTTTTTCGCCAAACTCATCACCTGGGTAACGGGGCGTTTTGCCGGGCATACATAGCTGCAAGTGCCGCACATCATGCACAAATCAACACACAGCTTGTTCAATGCCTCAACGTCTTTTTTATTAAATGCACCTGCAATTTGCACCGGTGCCAAGCCCAAGGGGCAAGCATCAATGCAGCGGCCGCAACGAATGCAGGGCCCCATGTCCGGTTTTGCTGCTGCTTTTGCACTCAATGCCAACAGGCCGTTGGTCTGTTTTACCACAGGATGCTCAAAATCCGGCAGTGCAACGCCCATCATGGGGCCGCCGCTGATTAACTTGGCAACGGGAACGTCCTGCTTTAAGCCACAAAACGCCAGTACCTCGTTTGCCGGTGTGCCGATGATTACTTCCACATTCTGCGGATTCTGCACCGCATCGCCTGCCACGGTAACACGCTTTGTGGTCAAAGGCATACCGGTAGCCAAGAACTTACCAATGACGCTTACGGTGGTTACGTTTAAAACCACTACGCCCACATCACTGGGCAAACCACCTTGCGGAACCTCGCGACCGGTGGTTTTTTCAATCAATACCTTTTCTGCACCCTGCGGGTAACGGCTGGGCAGTGTTTTCACGGTTACACCGGCTTCTGCCTTTAACAGCCGGGTCATGGTTTCAATGCACTCCGGCTTGTTGTTTTCAATGCCAACCACGCAGTTTTTAATGGCCAGATATTTCATAACGGCACGAATGCCTGCTAAAATGCTATCGCCATTTTCCAGCATTTCTCGGGTATCCGCAGCAAGATACGGCTCACATTCCGCCGCGTTGATTACCACGGTATCCACACCGGACGGTACATTCAGTTTTACCGCAGTGGGAAAACCTGCGCCGCCAAGGCCCACCAAACCGCAATCCTGTACCGCTGCCAAAAAGCTGGCTTTGTCGGTAACAACCGGTGCTTTTACCGCACTGTCTACGGTTTGGTTTCCGTCGGGTGTAATTACAACAGCGGGCACCATTGCACCGCTGGATGCGCGCACTGTTTCAATTGCGCTTACGGTTCCGGATACACCGGAATAAATATTTGCACTAACCGCTCCGTTTGCTTTGCCAACCAAAGTACCAACCAAAACGGTATCGCCTTTTTTAACAACCGGCGTACAGGGTTCGCCGATGTGCTGCTGCATAGGCAACACTACCTTGCCGGGCACGGGCATTTTTACCGTTTGCATTGCGGCAGTTGCCTTTTCATGCGGAACACTGGCACCCAGTGCCGCGCGTTTCAGCTTTTTGAACATGGATTGAATGCTCCCCCATTTCATACAATATGTGGGCAGCGTAACGAACCACAATATAGGCATACCCACTCTATTTTATTTTAGTGTTTTTGCAAATTCAAGTCAACAACCATTGCCATTCTGTAACCCTTCTGCATTGATTTTTTGCCGGCAATTCTTCGCCAAAATAAATTGCACTACCGTTTTAATTTATGCTATACTATAATATAATAAAAGAAAGCAAAGGGAGGGCTTTTTATGAAACTGCTTGTGAAAATCCTTGCATTGATTTTGGTATTGGCGAGTGCCGCACTGGGCATTGTGTTGTTTAAGCAGGAAACCAGCCCGGAATACATCCCGGTCTACGATACCGACGACGATTTATTTTAACGAACATCCAACGAAATCAACAAAGCAGCGTAACACAATCGTTACGCTGCTTTTCTAATCGCTTTGATTTAAGAAAGGCTGGCTTTTTCATGGATTATACTTCACTAACCCCACAAAGCGTTTCTGAGCTTTTATCCAAACAAAAAGCATTTTTTGCTTCCAACGCTACCCGCTCCTACTCTTATCGAATCGAGCAACTCAATCGATTGTATCAAGCCATTTTAAACCATCAAGGGCAGTTGGAATCTGCACTCTATCAAGATTTGGGCAAATCCAATTTTGAAAGTTATACCAGTGAAATCGGCTTGATTTTATCCGGTATTACACACACCAAAAAACATCTGAAACAGTGGATGAAGCCACAGCGTGTTTCCACCCCGCTTCATATCTTTCCTGCCTCCAGCCGAATTGAGTCGGTTCCCTTTGGCAGTGTGCTGATTATGGGCCCGTACAATTATCCCTTTCAGCTCACCATGGAACCCTTGGTTGCTGCAATGGCAGCCGGCAACTGTGCGGTCATTGCTCCGTCTGAGCTAACCCCCAATGTGGCCCAGGTGATTCAAACCCTTATCAACGAAACTTTTTCTCCGGAATATGTCTGCTGTGTAGACGGCGGCATTGAAAACAATACCGTTTTGCTGCACAGCCGCTTTGATTACATCTTTTTCACCGGCAGCACCACTGTGGGAAAAATCGTAATGAAAGCAGCGGCAGAGCATCTGATTCCGGTAACGCTGGAACTGGGCGGCAAAAGTCCGGTTATTGTAGACAACACTGCCTGCCTTGCTGCAACATGTGAGCGAATTGCATGGGGCAAATTTATGAACGCAGGTCAAACCTGTGTAGCACCCGATTATATTCTTGTGGATGAACGCATTCAAGATGCTTTCATACAAGAACTGATTGCCGCTATACACCGTTTTTACGGCGAAAACATGCAAGATAGCCCGGATTTTGGACGCATCGTCAATCAGCGGCACATGCAGCGTTTAACCGATATTTTGCAGCAAGACAAATCCTTTATTCGCTTTGGTGGACATACGGACACCGCAGCACGCTATATTGAGCCTACACTGCTTTGTCCCGATTCCACCGATGCCGCCTGCATGCAGCAGGAACTGTTTGGTCCCTTATTGCCTATCTTTTCTTACCGCACACTTGACGAAGCCCTGGAACAGATTAACCAAGGCGAAACTCCGTTGGCACTGTACATCTTCAGCGAAAATTCCCAAACCATCGAAACCATTCTTTCCCGCACACAGTCCGGCGGCGTTTGCATCAACGACACCATCAGCCATATCCTAAATCCAAATCTGCCCTTTGGAGGAAAAGGCTACTCCGGAATGGGCTCGTATCATGGACAGGCTGGTTTTGCTACGTTTTCTCACAAACGCAGCATTCTAAAAAAATCCACACGCATCAAGATTCGGCTTGCCTTTCCACCCTATTCCACCAAAAAATACGATGGCGTTCGCCGTTTTCTTCGCTAATAAAAATCCCCTCTGCATCAGCAGGGGGGATTTTTTTACAAAAAAGAAGAACCGCATGATTCCATGCGGTTCTTCTTGGAGCTGGTGGACGGATTCGAACCCCCGACCTGCTGATTACAAATCAGCTGCACTACCAGCTGTGCTACACCAGCTTATTTACTTGTGGAGTTTATTATATCAGATTTTTGCAGGCAAGGCAAGTACTTGCCTGCAAAAAATCAAAATTTATTTTCGACAGAATTAGCCGTTCATTGCCTGCTGCAAGGCACAAAAATCTGCCAAAGTAAGCTGTTCCGGTCTTGCTGTGGGCGAAAGTCCTGCCGCCTCCAATGCTGCCATTACCTGCGCCTTGGAAATGCCCAATCCGCTGCTAATGGAATTGGCTGCGGTTTTTCTGCGCTGACTAAACGCCGCCCGAACCAGCTTGAAAAACTCGGTTTCGTTCTCGGTTTTTACCGCAGGTTCCGGACGTACTGCCAGCTGAATCACCGCACTGGTTACCTTTGGCGGCGGATAAAAGCTGCCGGGCTGAACCGTAAACAGCAAGCGCGGCTGTGCGTAATAATCCACCGCATAGCTGATTGCACCTGCCTGTCGGGTTCCGGGGGTGGCGGTAATGCGGTCGGCCGCCTCCTTCTGCACCATAACAGTGATATGTTCAATGGGTAACTTTTCTTCCAGCAATCGCATCAAAATAGGGCTTGTGATGTAGTAAGGCAGGTTTGCGCATACCGCCACCTTTAACCCTGCAAATTTTTCGCGAATCAAACCGGCTAAGTCTACCTTTAAAACGTCTTCCAGTACAATTTCAATGTTATCAAATTCCGCCAGTGTTTCTGCCAACAGGGCCGGCAAACGCTGGTCAACCTCAATGGCTACCACTTTTTTTGCACGCTGGGCCAGCTCTTTGGTCAGTACACCAATACCGGGGCCAATTTCAATTACCCCGTAGCTTTCGTCGATGCCCGCTGCTTCTACAATTTTCGGGCAGATGCCCGGATTTACAATAAAGTTTTGACCAAACCCTTTGGACAAGGCAAAATCATGTCGGGCACATAAGTCCCGAATGGTTGAAATATCGGTCAAATTCGGCATGGTTGTCCGCCTTTCTGTTTTGAATAAAACAGCGCTCCACCACCACGCATGTGTGGTTTGGGAGCGCTGTTTGCGCTTTTCTTTTGGGATTATTCCCCTTGCTCGGTATTCTCCGCTGTGCTTTGGGATTCTTGCTGCTGTTCCTCTTGCTGCACCTGTCCATCCTCGGCAGTGCTTTGTGCATCCGTATTCTCTACTGTGCTTTGTGCGTCAGCCGATTCTGCGGTGCTTTCACCGGATGCCGCTGCATCGTTGGAAACCGTTGCACCTGCCATGGTCTTAGCCACACCAAGGGCTTTTTGCACCTGGGTATCGTTTTCTACCGGAACCAATGTGGTGTCGCTTCCGTCGGATTTTGCAGCCGCTTCCACGTCAACCTGCAAACCGGTACCGTCAAAACTGGTGCCGTCCGAAGTAAGCATCTTGGCAGTAGTCAGCACAACTGCACTGCCGTCGCTCATACGGTGAGGTTCCGACTGAATGGTACCCTTGCCGTAGGTATTGTTACCTACCAGCTGTGCACCTGCCATTTGGCGCAGGCTTGCAGCAAACAGCTCTGCGCTACTTGCTGTATTTTTGTTCACCAATACTACCATTGGTAAATCAATGTAGCTGTCATCGCTGCTGCCCAGCAAGGTTTTTTCGCCGTTTTTGTCCTCGGCAAATACGATGTCACCTTCCGGAACCAGCTGATCGATGCAGTTTACTGCAACATTCAGCAAGCCGCCTTCGTTATCACGCAAATCAAACATCAATGCTTTTGCGCCACGGCTTTGCAAATCGCTTACCGCTTTGCTGAACTGGCTTTGTGTGGTTCCGTCAAAACGATAAATCTTAATGTAGCCATACGAATCCGAAAGCATCTGATATTCCACGCTGGGAATGCTGTACTTGCTGCGGTTAATGGTGTGTTCGGCAGTTGTTCCGTCCGGTGCCATATAGCCAATGGTCACTTCGGTACCTGCCTCACCACGCAAACGAGAAGTTACGTTTGCAGCGGTTAAGCCCTTTACCTCTGCACCGTCAATGGTTGTGATGTATCCACCAACTTCCAAGCCCAAATCCGAAGCAGGGCTTGCATCGTATACCTTTGTAATGCGTGCATAGCCGGAAGAATCCTTTGTTACTTCCACACCAATGCCCATCAGGTTGCCGTTTTGAATATCCAAAAGTTCGGCATACTGTTTTGCAGTATAGTAGCTGGCATTTTTATCGCCAATGCCTAGGATGTATCCGTAGCCAATCATGTCATTCAAGGTTGCATCTTGAATATCACCATAATAATTGGCGCGCACATACTTATCAATTTCTGCAAGCTTGCTGTACATGCTTTCTTTTTCTTTTACCGACGGAATGGTGCTGTCAAACATCTGACGTGCCATTACCATGGTAACCGAGAAGGTAACGGTCATTGCAATAATGGCAATGGTTAATGCCATGCTAATGGAAATCTTTCTATTCATTGTGCTTTCACTTCCTCCGTGTTTTGGTTGAGCAACGTCGGCAGCGATTAAAATGCATAGATAAGCTGCATTGCCAAACTGCTAAAGATGGTTGCAACCATAAGCAGTGCCAACACCGCACTGATTGCACGAACTACTTTTTTGGAATCTTTCATGTTTTGCCTTTCTGCCAATTCAATCAAGGGCTTACATAATTGCGCGGATTTTGCCGCACACCATTAATGCGTACTTCAAAGTGCAGATGGTTGCCGGTGGAGTTACCGGTAGAACCAACATAACCAATTACATCGCCCTGTTTTACTGACTGACCCACACGAACGGCAATGCTGCTCATGTGTGCATACAGGGTGCTTACACCGTCGCCGTTGTCTACCATTACTACGTTGCCGTAGGTCCAGTGTCCGGTGGTGGTAGAAATGGTGCCATCATGGGCGGCATAAATCGGCGTGCCTGCGGGAGCTGCAACGTCCATACCGCTGTGACCGGTGGAGATAACGCCGTTAATGTTTTGGCTTGCACCAAATTCGGTGGTTACGCGGCCCGCAATGGGCAACGGCCAACGAAAGCCCTCGGCACACTGACCGCTGCCCACGGTTGCCTGACTTTTTACCCAGGCTTCGTATTGCTTTTCGGCCTC
Source organism: uncultured Allofournierella sp. (assembly GCA_944382775.1). Taxonomy (GTDB): domain Bacteria; phylum Bacillota; class Clostridia; order Oscillospirales; family Ruminococcaceae; genus Allofournierella. The sequence goes on along the minus strand of CALWNI010000019.1, from coordinate 5,008 downwards.
ATCTGCCTTTGCCTGTTTTGCTGCCACCACTTCCTGCTGGGCTTGCGCTTCTGCTTCTTTTTGCGAAATGGTTTCGTTTTGCTGTTGAATAATTGCTGCTAACTGCGCTTGTTTGCTTTCCAAAGACTGTTTTGCTGCTTCCAGTTCCGCCTTGTCCTGTTCCAGCTTTTCCTCTTCTTGCTGCAATTCTGCCTTTTGGGCGTTCATATCTTCCAGCACTTCGGTATCTTTCTTTGCAATCTGCTGCAAAGTGTCGGAATAGGTCAGCAAATCATAAATGCTTTGCGCACTGGTAATCATGGCCACTGCGCCGGAATCATGCATTACCTGCATTGCCTGCATTCGGTTTTGAAAGTCGCTCCAGCGATTATCAATTTCAACTTGTTTATCCGCAATGGCCTGTTGTTGAATGGCAATCTCACTGTTTTTTTGGTTAATTTGGTCAATTGCCTCATTCACCTGGCTGGTGATAATGCTTTTTTGATTTTCCAAGCTTTGCTTTTGCTGCTCGGCTTTGCTTTTTTCGTTTTTAATTTGATTGTATTTTGCCGTTTCTTCTTTTAACTCCTGCTCGGCTTGTTCCCAAGCGGATTTATAATCGGCATTTGCGGTAGGAGCACCGACGCACAGCGACACTGCGCAAACTGCCGCTGCTCCACACAGCAACCACTTCCATGCAACGGATTTTGACTTGCTCATGTTACAGCTCCTAACATTGTTTCTCTTTATTATTCGCAATTAAACCTTAAGATATTTGCGAATCGAAGTGGCAGTGCCAACACTGCCAATCAGCGCACCAAATACCAAGAATCCAACCAAAAGGCGCGCCCAAATTTGATTGATGGGCAACAGAACCGAAACAAGCAAAGTGCCCCAAAAGCCTGGGAAGTCGCCTGCATAGGTGCACAATACCTGATAGCCACCCAGTACAATTGCCGAAGATACTACACCTGCAAGCAAACCAACTGCAATGCCTTCCACAAAGAACGGCAAACGGATAAATCCGTTGGTAGCACCTACGTATTTCATAATATTAATTTCTTTGCGGCGGGCAAATACGGTTAAACGAATGGTATTGCTGATTACCACAACGCTAACAAAGCCCAATACCACCACAAGGCCAATACTGATTACGGTAATTGCGCTGTTGATATTTACAAACATATCCGATAACTGCACCGGAGCACGTACCTGCTGTACACCTTCGATAACCTGCAGCTGCGGAATAATCTCATTCAGCTGGCTTACATCTTCCAAAACAACCCGATAGTTCGCCAAGAAGGGGTTACCGTCTTCAAACACATCAAACAAATCGGCATATTCGCCCATCGAGTCTTTCAACAGCTGAAGTGCTTCGTCTTTGGAAACATAAGTAATCTCCTTGATGCCGCTAATAGCACGCAGAGCACTGTCCACATTTGTCAATCCGGTTTCATCCAAATCTTCATTCAGATACACAACGGTTTCGTTTTGGCTGCCCAGATAGTCCATTAAGCTGTTCATGTTAATGCTAAACAGACCAGCCACGCCGGTAATAATCAAGCAAACGGTCAGCACGCCAACGCTTGCAAAGGTCATTAAGCGATTGTGCAGCATGCTGCGAAGCCCCTGCTTGGTTAAATAGGTGAAACTAGACCACTTCATACTTCTACCTCCTCGGCATCTTCTTCCAACGCATCGGGGTCTGACAATGCGTCATCGTCATCATCAAATGCATTTTCGATAAAATCGCCTTCGGCGGCAGTATCGTCAACCACGGTGCCGTGGTCAATGGTAATTACACGCTTATTAAAGTGGCGTGCCAGCTCGTGCTCATGGGTAACCACCACAACGGTAACGCCCACGTCGTTAATAGCACTCAGCAGCTCCATCATTTCCAAGCTTAATTCGGGGTCGATGTTTCCGGTGGGCTCATCCGCAATAATCAGCTGCGGGCTGTGCACCAAGGCACGAGCCAATGCCACACGCTGCTGTTCACCGCCGGAAAGCTCGTCGGGGTATTTGTTCATCTTTTCGGAAAGACCAACCAGATTAAATACATACGGTACACGGCTTGCAATTTTCTTTTCGGGAATATTGGTTACCCGCATGGCAAATGCCACATTTTCATAGGCTGTCATGGTGGGAATCAGGCGAAAATCCTGAAACACTACGCCCATGTTACGGCGCAGATACGGAACTTGACGCTCCTTCATGCGAGAAAGGTCTTTTCCGTTTACAATTACACGGCCGCTGGTGGCCTTTTCTTCGCGCAAAATCAATTTTAAAAAGGTGGATTTGCCTGCGCCGGAATGACCCAAAACAAAAACAAACTCACCTTTTTTTATCTCTAAACTGACGTTTTTTAGTGCGGTGTTACCCCCAGGGTACACCTTTGAAACACGGTCAAATACGATCATAGTTACCCTCTCAATTAACTCCATTTGTATTGCACATCTACAAAAAATGGGCGGCCGCGCATTGTTACTGCCCGTTTTGCAGACACAACAAAGCGGCCGGCCCATTGATTTATGCAAATACTGCCTTTTTATGCAGGCGATTTGCTTAATATTTTGCCGGATTTGCACTCAGATACTTTTTAACCATCAGTGCTACTTTAAATACAATGGCATCATCAAACTCACGCAGATCCAAACCGGTAAGTTTTTTGATTTTTTCCAAACGGTATACCAGGGTGTTGCGGTGTACAAACAAACCGCGGCTGGTTTCCGATACATTCAAGTTATTCTCAAAGAAACGTTGAATGGTAAACAGGGTTTCGTTATCCAAACTTTCAATGCTACCCTGCTTAAATACTTCGCGCAGGAACATCTCGCACAAAGTGGTGGGCAGCTGGTAAATCAGGCGGGCAATGCCCAGGTTGTCATAGCTGATTACAGGCTGTTCGGTATCGAATACCTTGCCCACTTCCATTGCCACCTGTGCTTCTTTAAAGCTGGTAGCCAAATCCTTTACATTGGCAATGGGGGTACCAATACCAATGGTTGCTTTGATATAGTGTTCACCCGAAAGCGTGTCCACAATGCTTGCGGCCAGTTTTTCCAAGTCACGCTGGTCAATGCCTCGCTTAATTTCCTTTACCAGAACAGTATCGGTTTCGCTGATATTAAACACAAAATCTTTTTGCTTATCAGGGAACAAACCGCTTACCACATCATAGGCAGAAATATCAGTGCCCGAGGTTACACGAATTAAAAATACAACGCGAGATACATCGGTAGAAAAATGCATTTCGCGTGCTTTTGCATAAATGTCACCCGGCAAAATGTTATCCAGCACTACATTTTTAATAAAGTTGGTTTTATCAAACTTTTCGTCGTAATACTGCTTAATGCTTTGCAGGCTAATTGCCATTAAGCTTGCAAATTGTGCCGAAGTTTCATCGGTGCCTTCTACATATACTGCATAATCGTTATGACGGTTTGAGCTAAACTGATGATAGCTAAAGCCGTCTTTTACAAAGGTGTCTCCATTTAAACGCTCAGCCACAAAGCCTTCGCGCACTTCACCAATCATGTTCAAATCCGAACACGAAACAACGGTTCCAGTCTCATCTACCACACCTACCACCCGATTGATGGCATCTTTCATCTGGTAGACTACGCCTTGAAACACTCTGTTAGCCATAATTTGATCCCCTTTAATCCTCGGTAATTTTCCACCGTAATGTTTGTGATTTTGAACAATTGAAAACGCTCTCTGTGTATATTTTACACAAGGCAATTTACTTTTGCAACATATTTCAACGAAATTATCTGCCAATTATTGTGTATTTTTAAACACTCGGTTCAAAAAGAGCCAAATTTTAGCCCTTTTAGGGTACGCCATAAATGTGTAATTTCTTTGAACAAATTGAAAAAGATACCCCGGTGTTATCCTTTTGCCTGTGCCGCAATAATTTGCTGCCGTTCAGCTTCGGTTATTTTTCGCCATTCGCCGGGTGCAAGGCTTTCATCCAGCACAAGTCCGCCAATTGCACTGCGATGCAATGCGTTTACACCGGCATCCAACACACCAAACATCCGCTTAATTTGATGGTATACCCCCTGCCGCAATACTACCGTTGCAGAATACGGGTCGGTACTGCTGGGTATTAGGGTAGCCGGTTCCATTTTTTGCCCGTCTGCCAAAGTAACACCTTGTTCAAAGGCGGTAACCATCTGTTGCGTTACCGGCGTATCAATAGTTACAAAATAGGTTTTAGGCACATGCTTGCGTGGTGCTAAAATATCATGGGCAAAGGCTCCGTCATCGGTAAGAAGCACAAACCCTGTGCTGGTTTTGTCCAATCGGCCCGCCGGGAACAGATTGCGCCGCGGAAAAGCATCTTGCAGCAAGTCCACCACCGTAACATCCCGTTTATCGGTGCTGGCACTTACCACACCCTGCGGTTTATTCAACATAATATAAACAAATTCTTCTTTGCCTAGCAAAGTTTCACCTGCACACACCTGCTCACTGCCTTTTAATGCGGTATCTGCCTTTTTACAAACCGTTCCATCAACGGTAATACCGCCCCGTGCAATCATGGTTCTTGCTTGGCTGCGTGTAATCTGCATTGCCTGCGCCACATATTTATCCAGCCGCATAAATCCGCTTTCCTCCTGGTTGGGTAACCTATTTTTCGCCTGTAATGAATTATTATATCACAATTTCATCATAATAGAGTAAGAAACTTGGCAACCTTTTATTTTAAGATAATTTTTTACAAAATTCCTATTTATCATAATATATTCACAATTTATTTATATAAGGACATTTGCTTTTTAATGGATCGTGGTTTATAATGAAAACCTATTTAGTGTTATTGCAAACTTTTAATATATTAAGGGGGCTTCGCTATGCGTACTGCTGTTAAAAAGGATGCTCGGCGACAGGAATTATTGGAGCAAATTTATCCAATGATTGACGAGGTTGGCTACGAAAAATTGACCGTACGCGGAATTTGTAGCAAACTGGATATTTCTACCGGTACTTTTTACCATTACTTTCCCGAAAAGGCCGACTT
>CALWNI010000018.1 GCA_944382775.1 uncultured Allofournierella sp. | reverse complement strand
GTTCGTGACGGCTTAGTTATATTACCACATCCGGTCCTCAACTGTCAACACCTTTTTTAAAAAAATTTGAAAAAAGTAAAATTCTTTTTTAATGAGCAAAAACATATATATGTATTATATATAATATATAGCCGTCCTCTACTCAACAAGAATAGAGGGCGGCTATCCTGTTTATATCTGTATTATATCTTCTGGTTTTGTTTTTTTACCCATTCGAAGACTTGATTTGCCACAGGCTCAATCGCACCCTCTTCAAACGGCACACGGAATCCCGCTGCACTTACCAAACCGGCATAGGTGTCACCGCCGCCTTTTTTCACCAAAGCCACATAGCGGTTCCATGCATCTTTGGGATCATTCAGATGTGCTGCAAAGAACTGCAATGCTGCCATCTGTGCCAAGCAATAGTCAATATAATAAAACGCATATTGATAGATATGCAGCTGACGCTGCCAACCTGCACCACGGCCATAGAACGGCAGGCCATCAAAATCATTCCAGGGGCGATATTTACGCTCTAGCTCCAACCATGCTTCATTGCGCTCTTCCGCTGTCAGCTGGGGATTTGCGTATACAATATGCTGGAATTCATCCACCATGCAACCATACGGCAAAAATGTCAATGCTTCTTGTGCATGTGCCAAAGCATATTTATCGGTATCACCTTCAAAGAACAAATGATGCCAAGGGCTTGTTAAAAACTCCATCGACATACTATGGATTTCACAACTTTCCAAACCGGGGCTGGCCAGTTCTTGACACATGCCCTGCTTTGCAGCAATCCATGCCTGGAATGCGTGACCGGCTTCGTGTGTCAATACATCCACATCGCCTGCGGTACCGTTAAAGTTGGAAAAAACAAACGGTGCGCCATAGTTGGGAATTGTCTCGCAATAGCCGCCGGGTGCCTTACCCTTTCTGCTTTCCAAATCGAACAGATTGCTCTCGGTCATAAAATTGATAAACTCAGCCGTTTCGGGGCTCAGTTCTCGATACATCTTAACCGCCTTTGCCAACAGTTCGGGTGCATTTCCCTTAGGTGTGGGGTTACCATCCTTAAAGCTAACGGTTGTATCATAGAACTTTGCATCCTCAATTCCAACACGAGCAAACTGTTCCTTCATTGCCTCATGTGCCAACGGGGTAACATACTTTGCTACCTGATCACGGAAGCTTTTCACATCTGCCTCATTGTAACCCAAACGGCCCATGCGCAGGTAAGACAGCGGAACATAGTTTTCATATCCCAATTTTCTTGCCTGTGCATTTCGATTTTCAATCATCTGAGTATAAATTTTATCCAGCTCTTCTCGATTATCATCAAAGAATTTGCCTTCTGCCTCAAATGCCGCTTTTCGCACGTTGCGATCCAAGCTTTGTTTGTAGGGACCCAGTTCTGGTAAGGTCAGAACTTTGCCGTCAAATTCCACCTGAGCACCTGCATACAGCTTTTGGTATTGACTTGCCAAAGCATTTTCCTGCTGCATCAGTTCCAATACAGATTCATCTGCACTGGCAGCTGCAATCTTCATCTTATCCAGCAAAATCGCACCATATTTTTCTTCCAAGGCAGCTTTGTGTGCACTATCCAAAAATGCACGGTACAACTCCAGCTGCATGTTACCCACACTAGGGCTTACCTGATCAAAGTAATCATTTTCTTCATCATAAAATACATCTTGTGTATCCAAAGTGTGGCGAATTTGCGCCAATCGTGCAGCAGTAGCAAAATCATCGCCCAGTTTTCGGTGCTCTTCAAAAATATCCACCAGTTGCTGACCGTTCTCTGCATTTCTTGCACGGTCCACTAATTTCTTATACGCATCCATTACACGCTGTGCATCCGGACGAGTGTATTTCATATCTTCAAATTTACAAAACGCCATAACAAACTCTCCTTTACATTCGTAAACTCGTAGTATTACTAGCTTTCTTCAATTTTATACCTTTTCAGTGGATATTTCAAACCTTATTTTTATTCCTTGTTGTTTTCCCCTTGTTTGCTTTATCGCTGTGATGTATAATCAATCTTGCAGAGTAAAAACCTGTGCGTCAAGTGCCAGCCCGACGGGGAGTTGCGGGCTAGACGAAGGAATTGCATTCCGCGGTACAGGTTTTGCATCCCGCTGCTGCATAAATGTAGTATGTGCAATCCATTATTTCCTTTTGTGAAATAACGAGCAAAACAGGGCGCAAATTCACTATGCCTGTTTTACAATTGCTCAACTTCCTTTTGTGCGGCATCCGCATCGAATAGGAGGTTTTTTATGTCACATTTAAAACAATTATTTCAAAATTCATCCCGTGAGTTTAAGTCTTCGCATACGCTGGCTGTTACTTCCCTGCTTATTGCACTCAACATTGCATTGGATGCCCTAAACATCCGCATTCAACTCACACCGCAGCTTCGCATCGGTTTTGGATTTTTGACGCTCGCAATGGTTGGCATGCTGTTTGGTCCCGTTGTCGCCATGACAGCCGGTGCCGCCATGGACTTCCTTGGGTGGGTGGTCAATAACGGGGGCGGCGCTTATTTCCCCGGCTTTACCCTCACTGCCATTTTAGCGGGCTGCATTTGGGGCATTGCACTGTATCAAAAGCCCTTGCATTGGGTACGCATTCTCATTGCAAAATTCAGCATTAACATTTTTTTAAATATTTTTCTCAATAGTTTTTGGCTGTACTTATATTACGGCACAAACTTTCAGCTTGCCACCTTGCCGCTTCGCATTGGCAAAAACCTCGTTCTTCTCCCCATAGAAGTTCTTTTAACGCTCGCATTGGGTAATCTTGTACAAAAACATAGCGCATCTTCCTACAAGCGCCATCACACATAAAAAACAGGAGTCCTTTCGGACTCCTGTTTTTTATTCAAATTTCGTCCACGGAATATACCAAATCACCGTCTTTATAGGTTTGTTTTACTTGAATTCTTCGCAGCTGCATTGGTTCTACGGCCTGCGGGTCTTCGCTTAATACCACCAGATCTGCCTTTTTCCCTGGGGTAATGCTTCCCTTTTCATCCTCTTCATGATACTGATACGCACCATAAATTGTAACGCCTTTCAGTGCCTCGTATACACTAATTTCCTGCCCTGCCGCTAAACTTTTCCCCGCTTTGGTAATCCGATTCACCGCACAGTAAATGCTATCAATGCAATCCGGCGGTAATACCGGGCTATCCATATGAAAGGTAAAGGGAATGCCCAATTTCACCGCATCACCTACAGGACTAATATTTTCTGCCCGTTCTTGTCCAAAGTTTTTTACATGCACATCACCCCAATGCCAAGTATGTGCCACAAAAAAGCTGGGAATAATCTTTTTTTCCTTTACTTCAGGCAGCTGATCCGGTCGTAAAAGCTGTGCATGAATCATCACATTACGGCATTCGCTCGGTTCTTTATGGGCCTGTAAAAATTGCGCAGCCGCCGCATCCCCATTGCAATGGCATAACAGCTGCATATTATCTTGTTTTGCCTTATCTACAAATCGGCAAACTTCATCATCGGAATAAACCGGATATCCACAGTATCCTTCTTCTCCATTCAAATAGGGTTTTGTCACCCAAGCGGTACGGCCTTGTGGGCTTCCATCCAAAAACAACTTGTATCCACCAATTTTAAAATGATTTTTATAGGTTTTGCAATATTCCGGATGCTGCTTTCCTAAATCTGCATATTCCCGAATATCCGCATACCCCACCACATCCAACTTCAATTTTCCTTGTTTTGCTGCGGTGTCTAATATTTCATATTCATATTGTTTCATCAAGCCGTCTTGTGCTGTGGTAATTCCATAACCAAAATACATCTGCTGAGCCTTTTGCAGCAACGCCTGCACATCTGCTTCGGGTTGCTCTCCCAAAAGGTTGGCCGCCGGCAAGGTAAAGGCCGTTTCTTCCAGATATCCGGTGGGTTGACCTTGTTCATCTCGACCGATGCGTCCCCCTTTGGGATTTGGAGTTTCGCTTGTAATCTGCATCTTTTCCAATAAAGATGTATTTACACACCCCATGTGTCCGCTTGCATGGCATACCATAACCAAATATCCGGGTAACGCTTCATCCAGCCATTGCCTTGTAGGATGTTCCGCTTTGGGCAAATCATTGTTGTCGTAACCAAATCCAATTACAATTTGTTCCGGTGTAATTTCATTGGTTCGCACAAACTCCTGCAACCGTTTTTGCAATTCCTCTTTGCTGGTTACCCCATTTAATCTTGCAAATTGTAACGTATTACTAAATTGCACAATGTGGCTATGTGCATCGATAAACCCGGGCAAAAGAGCCTGTCCCTGCAAATCGATGCATTCTGCATCGGTTGCTTGCTCTTGCAGTTCCTGCTTTTTTCCCACTGCTGCAATGGTATCTCCTATCACCAATACCGCTTCCGGATTCGGCATTGACTCATCCATTGTTATGATTGGACCACCATAAAACAACTTTGCCTTCATATTACTGCACATCCTTACTCTTGGTATTTTCAGTTATCGATTGATTGCATGCCTTTAGGGTATCACAGAGATATGAAAAAAGTATCAACACAATACAAACTTTTCCAACGCTTTCGCCACCCCATCTTGTTCATTTGTATCGGTAACCCAATCTGCTAACTCTTTTATGGAATCCGATGCATTGCCCATTGCAACACCCAATCCTACGCTTTTTAGCATTTCTCTATCGTTTTCCGAATCTCCACATGCCATTACCTGCTCATCTTGTAAATTCAGCATCTTCGCTAGACCCAACAGTGCTGTGCCTTTATGTGCCGATTTTGCACTTAACTCCAAATTGTTTTCCGCACTGCTCACAACCTCAAACAAATCCAATTCCTCTAAAATGCGTCTGGCTTCTTTGCGTTTGCTTTCCTCGGTAAAAAACATGGTGCACTTTTCAAACTCCTCTTGCTGTTCAATAAAAGCATAAATGTCTTTCACCGCTTTCCGGCTTTGTTTCATATATCCAGCCATTCCTTTGGGTGCCCATTCCTCTACTTTTTCCAGATTTCTCTGCTCACTGTAGCCGCTTCCCCCTACAAATACATCGAATACGCGATAAAGCCCTTTTGCCGATTCAAACGCCTGTTTCACTTGAGCGCGGGTCAACCAATACTTTAAAACAACCTGTTTCGATTTCACATCAATAACGGTTGCACCATTTGCGGTTACTGCATAGTCTACCCCGGGAATCTCTAAAAATTCTTTCGGAATTCCCCGCAAAGGTCTTCCCGTTGCAGGAATCACTAAACATCCCCGTGCAATTGCCTGGCCAATGGCCTCTTTGGTTCGCTGGGTAATTTCATGCCGTTGGTTTAATACCGTTCCGTCCAAATCCAATCCAACCAAACGAATATCCTTGCTCATTGTTTTCCCGCTCCTTAATCTTAAAATTGATATTGTGGTTTCAGTATACTCTGCCCCTTATGGTTTTGCAAACCAACAAAAAAACCGATGGCAAATGCCATCGGTTTTTTATTATTCATAACGAAGCGCCTCAATGGGATCCAACTTTGCTGCCTTGTTGGCAGGATAATATCCAAAAAATACACCAATCGCCATCGAGAAGCCCACAGCCAAGGCAATGGCAGCTAAACTCGGCTTTGCCGCATATCCCAAAAGGTTTGCGCCTACCGCACCAAGGCCAACACCTACCGACACACCCAACAAACCGCCAATCATACAAATTACAACGGCTTCAATAATAAATTGCATCCGAATTGCAATTCCGGGCGCACCCAGTGCCTTGCGGGTACCAATTTCACGGGTACGTTCGGTAATGCTTACCAGCATAATGTTCATTACGCCAATACCTCCCACCAGCAAGCTAATGGCCGCAATCGCACTAATCGCCAGTTTTACCGTGTTCATCATACTTGTCATTTCTTCCAACATACTCTCCATGCTGGAAGCCGTAGCCGTATAGCTTTGGTTGCGGGTATAAAAGCTGGCAAAAAAGTTTTTTGTCTGGGTCAAAAACGCGCTGGTATCGGTACCTGCCGCTGCTACAACCGTAAAGCTTTGGTATCCGCTGGAGCCACCGCTCAGCTTAATTGCAGTTTCCATGGGCAGATACAAATCGGTTACCGGGTCAGAATTGCTCAAACTAACATAGCCGTCATCATCGTATTCATAAATGCCAACCACATAAAATTTCAGCAGTTTATTGTTAACACTTAGCTCAAAATCCTTGCCCAGTACGGATGCACCGCTGCTTCCGAACACACTTTCACAAAATACATCCGATACCACAGCAATCTGCCGTTCGCCGTCATCGTCTTTGATAAAACGACCATGCATTAAATTCAGATCATTTGCCAGGGCATAATCATTGTTTACACCCATAGCCGTTACCTGTACGGTGGTATCCTCTTGTTGTACCTGACCGCTGCCTAAACTTTGCTGCAAAGCAATGGCAGAAATCTTATCCGGATATGCCTGACGAAATTCTTCAATCATGGCATCCGTAATTAAATCTTCTTCATCCGGGCTTTCCGGGCCAAACATTCGAACAGACGTTCCGGAAGAATCGCTATCCGACTTTTTCTGCAAACTTACGGTAATGTTGTTTACACCAAAACTTTGTAAGCTGTCAGTAATGGAGCCGGTCAGCGAATCGCCCACCGTAACAATTGCAATTACCGAACCAATGCCGATGATGATGCCCAGCATGGTAAGCAAAGCACGCAATTTATTGGCCCATAAACTGCTCAGTGCAAGGCGAATATTATCCAAGAGATGCACTGCGCCCTGCCCCCTTTCGTTCTCCAATAAATCGACCGTCGCGCAGCGTTAAAATACGGCTGCATTCTTCCGCCAATTCTTGGCTGTGCGTAATTAAAACAATGGTCATACCGCTTTCGTGCAGCCGATGAAAAATATCCATTACCGTGCGGCTGGTTGCAGAATCCAATGCACCGGTAGGTTCATCGGCAAGCAAAAGTGCCGGTTTATTTACCAAAGCGCGAGCAATGGCAACACGCTGCTTTTGCCCGCCAGAAAGCTCGTTGGGATGATGTTTTGCACGGGCTTCCATGTTCACCATTTCCAACAGTTTTTTCGCACGCTCGGTTCGCTGTTTTGCAGGCACTCCGGCATATAGCATGGGCAGCTCCACGTTTTTCAACGCACTGGTTCGACCAATTAGATTAAAGGTCTGAAATACAAACCCAATCTTTTGGTTGCGAATCACCGAAAGTTCTTTATCTTTCGCTTGGGATACATCCACCCCATCCAAGGTATATTGACCGCTGGTAGGTTTATCCAATGCGCCGATGATGTTCATTAAGGTTGATTTACCGCTACCGGATTCTCCAACAATGGCCATAAAATCGCCGGGATATACCTGTAAATCAATGCCATGCAAAATTTCCAATTCGTTTGGCATTCCCAGATTATAGGTTTTTACAATTCCGCGCATATCAATAATCGGTTCCTGCATGGCTTAGCCTCCCATTCCGGGACCGCCCTGGCCGCCGCCACCGCCACCGGAAGGCATTCCACCACCCGAGGGCATTGTGCCGCCCGAAGGCATTGCGCCGGTAGACCCCATTGCACCGAATCCACCTTTGCCCATTCCATCCATAATTGTGCTGTCTGTGCTCTCGGTTGCCTCTTCCAAGTTTGCCGATGCACGCACTACCATACCCTCTTTCAGGTCACTGCCCGAAATCTCGGCATAATAGTCGTTTTGCTCGCCAACGGTAACTTGTACTTCTTCAAAAGTAGCCTCACCATCGGTTTCGCCGGTCTTTACATAGATAATGCTTTCACCGGTTTCCTTGGTTTCAATCGCATCCAACGGAACAGTAAATACATCTTCGGTTGTGGAAAGCACAATCTCAACCTTTGCGTTGGTACCAATCAGCAATCCACTGTTGGCATCGTCCACACTCACTTCGGCGGAAAAACTGCTGGAAGAAGATCCACCGCCGCTTGCAGTGGGCGAAATCTGGGTAACGGTACCATTTACAGTGCCGTCAATTACATCGCTTGTAATGCGCGCCGTCATGCCAACCTGTACCTTATCAATGTCATATTCCGCAATGCTAATGGTAATTTTTAATTTATCGGTATTTTGAATGGTAGCAGCTGCCCCTTCAATCATACTACCCACCGTGGCATTTACGGCGGTTACTTTTCCGCTGGTTTCTGCCTTTAAGGTGCATTCTTCCAACTGCTCTTCCAACTCTTCCAGCTGGTCACTTTCCCCCGCTTTGTTGTAAGTTTCCAATGCCTCATCACGGGTTTCCGCTGCGGTTTCTGCACTCTTCACTGCCTGTTCATACGCAGTTTGTGCTTGTTCGTACGCAGTTTTCGCCTGTTCATAGGTCTGCTTGAGCTGTGTATAGCCCACTGTATTTTGTGCATCGGTCAACGCTTGTTGCTTTTGCTGGTATCCATTTTTCGCCTGCTCATACTCATTTTGTGCCGCAATTTGTGCATTGTTTGCTGCTTCCAATTCACTGTAGGCAGCATCCTTTGCACTCTCCAAGGTTGTCAAAGTTGCTTCATCGCTTTGATTGTTGCATGCGGTCTCCCATGCACTGTAAGCATTGTTGTATGCTGCTTGTTTTTCCTGTGCAACCGCCATTGCGCTGTTTAATTCTGCCAGCTTTGTCTTCTGCCAGCTGTTTGCACTGTCCGCCTCAGACTGAAACGAAGTCACCTTGCTGGCAGCACTGTTGTATTCCTGCTTTGCGGTATCTTTCGCACTTTCCGCTTCATCCAAGGTTTCTTTTGCCTCGGTCACTTTTTCCTGTGCCTCTGTCAGGGATTCCTCGGCTTTGTTATAGTTCTTCAATGCCTTTTCCACTGACTCGGCAATGTTTTCTTTTTCCTTTTCAATGCTCTTTTGCAGGCTTTCGGTATCCAAAGTGCAAATCACATCACCGGCTTCTACGGTATCGCCTACCTGCACATTCACTTCTTTTACCGTGTATTTTAAGTCGGTAGTAACGCTGGAAAGATCATCGCTGGCTACCGTACCTGTTGCACTGATGGACTCATCCAATGTACCTTTTTGCAGGGTAACCGTGCGCACATAATCGGTGCTCATTGCCATTGCAGGCATGTTGTGTGCTTTGTTTCTAAATTTAAAAAACCATACTCCGGTACCTGCCACCAAAATCAGCAACAGAACAATTACTAATTTTTTATGTTTCGCAATCGCTCGTCCTGCACGTCCAAACACTGCACTTACTTTGTTCATAAAACAAGAATTCCCCCAACTATTTAATTTTGTCTTTTCACAGGCAAAAGACTGTTTCTGTTTTATTCTAGTAAGGGTTTGTGAAGACTCGCCGTGCAAATCGTGAAAAATATGTAAATCAACGTACAACTTATCCTTGCAATACAAGAGTGCAAAAAGCTGGGGCTTACCAAGATTCTTATGGTATGCGACAAAAGCAACATTGCCTCTGCCAAAACCATTCAAAAAAACGGTGGTATTCTGGAAAACGGAATTGAATCCGAAGGCAAAATTGAACAACGCTATTGGATTACTTTATAAAAAAACGGGAGTTCTCACCATAAGAACTCCCGTTTTTTATTTATATCACATCGATTAAGAAAAAGTGGAACCTTCCGGTTGCCGATTCAAAATTTCCATGAATTCTTCTCCGGTAATGGTTTCCCGTTCCATTAAAAAGGCTGCCAGCTCATGCATTTTATCCATGTTGTCCTTTAAAATCTCCACTGCCTTTGCATGTGCTGATTTAATCAACGCCAATACCTCTTCGTCAATTTTTTGTGCCGTGCCTTCGCTGCAAGCCAATGCCGCATCACCGCCCAAATACTGACTGTTCACGGTAGCAAGTGCCATCATATCGAATTGCTTACTCATACCCATGCGTGTTACCATGCTGCGTGCCAACCGTGTGGCCTGCTCAATATCGTTGGCTGCACCACTGGTGTAGCTTCCAAAAATCAATTCTTCCGCTGCACGTCCTCCCGTGTAGGTTGCAATCTTGTTAAACGCTTCTTCTCGGCTCATCAAGTTACTTTCCTCTTCCGGAATCTGCAAGGTATAACCCAATGCACCGCTGGTGCGGGGCACAATGGTAATTTTAGCAACCGGCGCACTGTTGGTCTGTTTTGCTGCCACCAGTGCATGCCCTATTTCGTGGTAGGCAACAATTCGCTTTTCACGCGGGCTCAGTACCTTGTTTTTGCGCTGATATCCGGCAATCACCGTTTCCACTGCTTCCATCAAATCCTCTTGATGTACAATGCGGCGGTTTTGCTTTACGGCACGCAAGGCCGCCTCGTTCACCATATTGGCCAGTTCCGCACCGGAAGCACCACTGGTTGCACGGGCAATAGCCATAAAGTCAACATTTTCATCCACCATTACCTTTTTTGCGTGAACCTTCAAAATTGCGGCACGGCCTTCCAAATCCGGCAACTCCACCGGAATACGACGGTCAAAGCGACCGGGACGCAGCAAAGCCTTATCCAAGGTTTCGGGGCGGTTTGTGGCAGCCAAAATGATAACGCCTTTGCTTCCGTCAAATCCGTCCATCTCGGTCAAAAGCTGGTTCAAGGTCTGTTCCCGTTCATCGTTTCCGCCGCTAATGCCTGCCGCATTGTCACGGCTTTTACCAATGGTGTCAATCTCATCAATAAACACAATGCAGGGTGCTTTTTCCGATGCCTGTTTGAACAAATCTCTTACACGGGCTGCACCCATACCCACAAACATCTCCACAAATTCCGAACCTGCAATGCTAAAAAACGGAACCCCTGCCTCACCTGCAACCGCTTTTGCCAGCAGGGTTTTACCGGTACCCGGAGGGCCCACCAGCAATGCGCCCTTCGGCAAACTTGCACCAATGCTGTTGTACTTGCTGGGGTTGTGCAAAAAATCCACAATTTCAGCCAGTGCCTCTTTTGCTTCCTCTTGGCCTGCCACATCGGCAAAGGTTTTGCCGGTTTGTGCCTCAACATAAATTTTTGCATTGGATTTACCAAAACTCATGGCATTGGGTCCACCCATTTTTTTCATCATAAACCGAAGCAGCAGCTGACCCAAAACCACCATGAACAATACCGGCAGAACCAAACCAAACAAAAGATTCATCAATGGGGACGTTTGGGTTGGAATCACACCCGAGTATTCCACCGCCGAACCATCCGGCGCAGTGGCTTCCAACAAACGGTTTACCCGGTCTGGGTCATTGACCCAAGCCGTTTCATAAATATGCTCCCTGCCTTGGTCATCCTGTGCCTTGTAGGTAATGGTACTTTCGGAATCATTCTCCTGTACCGCAATAACCTTTCCGGCTTCTAAATCGGTGATAAACTGGTTATAACTTACTTCCTGCACCGTTCCCCGCATCAATCGAGGAAATACAAATGCATTCATAAACAACAGCATCACAAGTGCTGCCACATAGTAATAAATCATCGCCTTTTTAGGGTTTTTGGGCCCTTTTGTTTTCATACTGCACTCCGCCTTTTCTATATTGTACAACTCATATTACTTAACTTAATATCTACTATTCTAAAATACCCTGTTGATATTAAAAATATATGAACGTTCCTAAAAATTTTGGCAAAATCACAGCCGTTTGATACGCAAGAAAAAAACACCGGATGCTTCCATCCGGTGTTTTTTCCTGTAACTAATTTTATTCGGTGGGTTTCAACAAATTCTCATCCGCCGGCCCCAGTGCCTCCAGTGCCTCTTTTAACAATTCCAGCGGTTTTTCTCCCGGTGCTACCCGTATCGCAAGGTATGGTTTTGCGCTTGCATCCACCTTTACACGGCCCGGCAGTTCTGCAATCACCTTTTTAATGCGTGCCGCCTTCAGCACATCGGAATACAAAATCAAGGCATCTTTTTTCTGACCGATTTCATAAATTCCTGCCTTTGCCGCACTCACACGCACCAGCGAAATATCCACCAATCCCACAACACTGTTGGGTACATCGCCATAGCGGTCAATCAATTCATCCAATACATCCTGTGCATCTTCCTGATTTTCAATTGCCGCAATGCGTTTATAGGCTTCAATCCGTCCCGCCGCTTCGGGGATATACCGTTCGGGAATATACGCATCCACCGTAATATCCAGCAAACAATCGCTTTTATCGGGGGCAGGTGCCTCGCCTTTTGCCATCGCAATGGCATTATTCAAAATCTTCACATATAAGTCATAGCCCACAGCTTCCATGTGTCCGTGTTGACTTTGCCCCAAAAGGCTGCCTGCACCACGAATCTGCAAATCTCGCATAGCAATGCGAAATCCGGAACCAAAACTGGTAAACTCGCGGATGGCAGACAATCGCTTTGCCGCCACATCAGTGAGCACCTTGTCCCGTTGGAAGGTAAAATATGCGTATGCCTTACGGCCGGAACGTCCTACACGACCACGAATCTGATACAGCTGTGCCAGCCCCATTTTGTCAGAATCTTCAATAATCAGGGTATTGCAGTTGCGCACATCCACACCGGTTTCAATGAGAGTAGTGCACACCAAAATATCAATTGTACCGTCCAACAGTTCCTGCCATACCTTGGATAGCTGTTCTTCGGTCATCTTGCCGTGTGCCGTTGCAATTCTTGCCCCGGGTGCCATCTGGGCCACCATTGCGGCACAGGTGTCAATGCTTTCCACACGGTTATGCAGATAATATACCTGTCCGCCGCGTGCCAATTCCTTGCGAATTGCCTCGCCCACAATGTTTGCTTCAAATTCCATTACATAGGTTTCAATGGGCTGACGCTCCACCGGCGGCTCTTCAATGGTACTCATATCACGGATACCGCTCATGGCCATGTTAAGTGTGCGAGGAATGGGCGTAGCGGATAAGGTCAGCATATCCACGCCAATGAAGGCTTCCTTTAATTTTTCTTTATGCTTTACGCCAAACCGCTGCTCTTCGTCAATGATAACCAAACCCAAATCCTTGAATTTCACATCATTGCTCAAGATACGGTGTGTGCCCACAACCACATCCACAGTACCCTCTTTTAACCCTCGCAGGGTATCTTTCTGTTGTGTTGGAGTACGGAAACGGCTCAACAATCCTGCTTTTACCGGAAATGCCTCCATACGAGCCATTAAGCCGTTGTAATGCTGCCATGCCAAAAGGGTGGTGGGGGCTAAAATAGCGCATTGCTTGCCTCCCATAATGCACTTAAAGGCAGCGCGCAATGCCACTTCGGTTTTTCCTACGCCAACATCACCGCAGAGCAAACGGTCCATTGGCCAGGCCTTTTCCATATCTTTTTTGATTTCTGCCGCTGCCTTGAGCTGGTCTTGGGTTTCATCGTATTCAAAACGGGTTTCAAAGTCCCGCTGCCAGTCCCCATCTTGCGGAAAAGCAAACCCCTTTGCCTGCCTACGCTCTGCATACAGTTTAATCAATTCCTGCGCCATCTCTGCCGCTGCGGTTTTTACCTTTCGGCGGGTCTTTGCCCACTCGGTGCCGCCAAGTTTAGCCAGCTTTACCTTTTCCGCATCGCCGGGGGCGGTATATTGGCTTAACAGGTCCAGCTGTGTTACCGGTACATACAGGGTATCGCCCTTGTCGTAGGTAATTTTTAAATAATCCTTTACAACTCCCTGTACCTCCAAACGCTGAATCCCGGTATACATACCAATACCGTGGTTTTGGTGCACCACATAATCGCCGGGCTTAATGTCGGTTATGTTGGAAAGTGCATTCTTGTTTTTTTGTTTGGCAGGCTTTTTGGCATTGCTCTCACCAGCTTTTCTTCCGGTAAACAGTGCATACTTTGCAAAAGGATATTCCACACCGCCATTGGTATGGCCTACCCGAACTGCAATAATGCCTCCGCCGGGGCGTACATCCTTTGCCGCTGTTGCCGCAAATCCTTTTGCCGCCAAATCCTTGGCCAGTGCCGCCGCTGCTCTGGATGTGCCGGCCAGCAGGTCAATGCAGTATCCCTGCTTGACCAAAGGCTCCAGGTCCTCGGTCAAGCTTGCCAAATCTCCCCGAAATGCAGGATGTGCATGGGCCGCCGCATTTACAATATCCTTTAACTTTACCTCCGGCATAGTGCGTGCGAAATTTTCGCAGCAAATGCTGGGGTACCGTTCCGCCACATATAGCAGATATGCCATGTCTTCGTACAGCACATCTAGTCCCGGGCACAAAATGCCTTCTTCAAACAGGCCTTTCATTTCCTCTTCTCTGCGAAACTGGGTTGCTTTGTGTGCTTCTCGAATGGAGCTTAGTTCTTCCAATACAAGAATGGCATCGTCAAAATAATCCAGCAATGTTGCCGGTTTTGGGTATCGAATGCCCAAATATTTGTCTAGAGCTTCCGGCACAATGCCTGCATCCAGCTGTGCCAAATCGGCCTGCATGGCCTGCTCCATCGCCTGTGCCTTTCGGCCGGTCTGCTTGCCTAAGGTGCTGCGCAATGCGGCAGCCGTTTCGGCTGCATCTCCAAACAATACCTCACGAGCCGGCGAGATATACAGTTTTTCCAGCGGTTCATCACGCCGCTGACTCAGCACATCAAAGGAATGTAAGGTGTCAATTTCATCGCCCCAAAACTCAACACGAACCGGCGCTTTGCAGTCCGGCGGAAACACGTCCACAATTCCGCCGCGCACACTAAACTGACCCGGGCCTTCTACCTGACCTCTGCGGTGATAACCGGCAGCCAGCAAACGGGCCGACAGTTCCTTTACCGCAATGGTCATACCGGGCTTCAGCATCAAGGTGTTAGCACAAAATTCGTTTTTTGGCATAGTGTATTGCAGCAGTGCTTCTGCCGGCACACAAACCGCCTGCAAACGTCCACCTGCCAAATCACCCAATACCGCCAAGCGGCGATATTCATATTCACGGCCGGCACCTTCAATGGGGCGCAGCATGAAATCTCTGGGCGGAAATACTGCCGCCGTCATTCCCAGTGCCTCCAAATCCTGTGCAAACCGTGTGGCTTCTGCCTCACCGCTGGTTACCACCAGCAACTGTTTTTTCTCTTCTTCCGCCAGTTGTTGCAACATCTGGGCATGTCCAATGGGCGGCATTCCAAACAGTGCCACTGCACCCGAACTTTTCACCGCCTCGGCCAACCGTTTGTATTCTGCCGTTTGTTTGAGTATCTGGAACATCATTTCACCTCATTTTCATGTAAGATTTTACGCTATGTTTATTCAAACCATGCCTTTGCCAAGGGGTTTGTATAATGTGCATTGAATGCAACCACACGGTAACTTTGAATCTCTTCCCGTGCAAAGGGTTCGTTGTTCAGGTACTGCTCCACCTCTTGCTGTGATTCCGCTTTCAAGATAAATAATCCGCCATCCATGGTTTCTTTCAAACCCGAAAACAAAAACATACCTGCATCCAACGCTTTCTGGGTGTAGGCCATATGCTCCTGCATTAAGTCAGGCGTAATCTTTTTCGGGTCGCTTAAATTTCCTTCTACCATAAAATACATCATTATAAATCACCTTTTGTCTTAACGATTGTAACAGTTTTGTGCCTCTTGCAGCTTTCCGTCCATAATTAGCTTTACTGCGCCTTCAATGTCTGACAATCTGGACTCAAATGCCTTGCGGTCATCCCCCAACATCTTGCCCAAAACCCAATTTGCCAAATCGTACTCCGGTGTGGGCTTTTCCCCTACACCAAGGCGCACACGAGGGAATCCATCCCCGCCAAACCGTGCAATGATATCCTTTAAGCCATTGTGTCCGCCGGCAGAACCACTGGGACGAATCCGAATTTTTCCCGGCTTTTGGGTAATGTCATCGCACAGCACAATCACATGGTCTGGTGTAATTTTATAAAAATCAGCCAGTGCCTGAATGCTTCTGCCCGACAAATTCATATAGGTCTGAGGCTTCAGTAAAAACACCTTTTTGCCGTCTACCACAGCCTGCCCATACAGGCCTTCAAATTTTGCCTTGGTAACGCTGCAACCCCAGCGGTCAGCCAAGTAGTCAATGGCATCAAATCCCACATTATGTCTTGTATTATCGTATTGTTGACCCGGATTTCCCAGACCTACAACCAACCAATCGGCACCCGTATCCTGCTTTTTAAAAAACATCTTATTTCCTCAATTCTTCGTTTTATCTGCTAGATGAAGATTCCTCTTCACCAATATACCTATTTTATATACCATTATAAGTTTACTGTTTTTTTTCGGCTTTTCAAGCCCATGGATTTCTAATCTCATTTCATACAATTGGCTTTGCGTAAAAAAACAGCCTTGTTTCTAAAAACTTTATTCAAACTTTAACCGTCAAGTGATACTCTATATCCATCGACAGACAAACATCCACATTGATTCTGTCTATTTTATCTGGTGTTGTGTAAAGGAGGCCACTCTTGTGAGCAAGAAAAAATACATCTATCTGTTCAGCGAAGGCAATCGTGATATGCGTGATATTTTAGGCGGAAAGGGTGCCAACCTGGCCGAAATGACCAACATCGGCATTCCTGTACCGCAGGGCTTCACAATTTCCACCGAAGCCTGCACTCAATACTATACCGATGGCCGCCAGATTAATGCGGAAATCATGGCCGATATTTATGAATACATCGGCAAGCTGGAAGACATCACCGGCAAAAAGTTTGGTAGCGTTACCAATCCCCTGCTGGTATCGGTTCGCTCCGGCTCCCGTGCTTCCATGCCCGGCATGATGGACACTATTCTGAACCTTGGTTTAAACGACCAGGTTGTGGAAGGTCTTGCCACCAAAACCGGCAACCGCCGTTTTGCTTACGATAGCTATCGTCGTTTTGTGCAGATGTTCAGCGATGTTGTTATGGGTCTGCCCAAACACGAGTTTGAAGATATTATCGACCAACTCAAAGCACAAAAAGGCGTGAAACTTGACACCGAGCTGGACGAAAACGACATGAAGGCTCTTGTGTTCAAATTCAAAAGCCTTTACAAAAGCCACATGCACACCGATTTCCCCTCCGACCCCCGTCAACAACTGGTGGAGGCAGTAAAAGCGGTTTTCCACAGCTGGGATAACCCCCGCGCCAATGTATACCGCCGCATGAACGAAATCCCTTACGAATGGGGTACTGCGGTCAATGTGCAGGAAATGGTATTCGGCAACAGTGGCCCCAACAGCGGTACCGGTGTTGCCTTTACCCGTAACCCTGCCACCGGCGAAAAAGCACTGTTTGGCGAATATCTGATGAATGCACAGGGCGAAGACGTGGTGGCCGGTGTTCGCACCCCCTCCCCCATTTCTCATTTAAAAGAGCAGATGCCGCAAATTTATGCCCAGTTCTCCAACATTGCAAACCAACTGGAACGACATTATAAAGATATGCAGGATATGGAGTTCACCATTGAAGACGGCAAACTGTATATGCTGCAAACCCGTAACGGAAAGCGCACCGCAAATGCCGCCTTGAAAATTGCGGTTGATTTGGTGGACGAAGGCATGATTAGTCAGCACGAAGCCCTGCTTCGGGTCGATCCCAAACAACTGGATAGCCTGCTGCATCCGCAATTTGATGCCGATGCTCTGAAAACTGCCACACCCATTGGCAAAGGTCTTGCCGCTTCCCCCGGCGCAGCCTGTGGCCAAATCGTATTTACTGCCGAAGATGCAAAGCAAAGCGTAGAAAACGGCTCGATGAAAAAAGTCGTTCTGGTTCGTCTGGAAACCAGCCCCGAAGACATCGAGGGCATGGCCGTTGCACAGGGTATTCTCACCGTGCGCGGCGGCATGACAAGCCACGCTGCCGTGGTTGCCCGCGGAATGGGCACCTGCTGCGTTTCGGGCTGCGGCGACATTGTGGTGGACTACGAGCACCAGCAGTTTACACTGGCAGGCAAAACCTACAAACGGGGCGACTGGATTAGTCTGGACGGCTCCACCGGCAACATCTACGGTCAGGCACTGCCCACCGTGGCCGCCTCGATTAGCGGCGATTTCGGTCGCTTTATGAGCTGGGCGGACCAAACACGCCAACTTCAGGTTTTCACCAATGCCGATAACCCCCGCGACGCAAAGCAAGCAGTCGAATTTGGCGCCGAAGGCATTGGTCTATGCCGCACCGAGCACATGTTCTTTGAAGCCGACCGCATCAAGGCAGTTCGTGAAATGATTGTGGCAGAAAATGTGGTGGATCGCAAAAAAGCACTTGCCAAAATCATGCCCTATCAGCAAAGCGATTTTGAAGCAATGTACAAGGTTTTGGGCGACCGTCCCATGACCATTCGTTATCTGGATCCTCCTCTGCACGAATTTTTACCCACCAAGGAAGAGGACATTGTTGCCCTTGCCAAAGATTTGAACATCACGGTAGAGCACCTGCATAATGTCATCGACAGCCTGCACGAGTTCAACCCCATGATGGGCCACCGTGGTTGCCGTCTGGCTGTATCCTATCCCGAAATTGCCGAGATGCAAACCACTGCGGTTATCAATGCCGCCATCAATGTGAGCCGTGAAACCGGCGTAACGATTGTTCCCCACATTATGATTCCTCTGGTTGGCGAGTTAAAAGAACTAAAATTCGTCAAAGATGTGGTGGTTGCCACCGCAAATCGTTTAATCAAAGCCGCCGGCATCGATATGCATTACCAAGTCGGTACCATGATTGAGATTCCCCGTGCAGCACTTACCGCCGACCAAATCGCAACCGAAGCCGAATTCTTCAGCTTTGGCACCAACGATTTGACACAGATGACCTTTGGTTTCAGCCGTGACGACGCGGGTAAGTTCCTCAATTATTATTACGAGAATAAGGTCTACGAAAATGACCCCTTTGCACATCTGGATCAAACCGGCGTTGGCAAATTGGTTGAAATGGCAGCCACTCTGGGCCGTAAAACCCGTCCTGATTTGGGCTTAGGCGTTTGCGGCGAACATGGCGGCGACCCCAGCAGCATCGAATTCTTCCACAATGTGGGTCTGGATTATGTATCCTGCTCGCCCTACCGTGTTCCCATTGCACGCCTGGCAGCCGCACAAGCCGCCATCAAGAACCCCCGCAAATAATTTTGTCATGTTCCTCTTGATTGGAATTGATACCCCGCAAGCTTCAATTCCATAAATACGGTATAAAGTCCTTACAATGCTATGGTTTAACCGGTTAAGAGGTTACATAAACACACCCCCGTACACTCTGTACGGGGGTGTTCTATTTATGTATCTTTTGCTGTCAATTCGGCAAGCATATCTCCTTGCACCATTGCAAAAGCAATTATTTTGTTTTTGGTTCAGCCAATGCCCGAATTGCCACAACGTGATGGAAGATTGCCGCAAAAATCAGGCCAAAGGTTACCCCCAAAAGAGTATCGGTAATTCGCAACATCACAGCCCCATGAAGCCCGTATATTCCGGTTCCCAACATGAGTGCACCAAAGTAATTCATTGCTGTTTTATATCGGTAATCGGTACAAAAACCCAAACACAAGCCACCCAACGGGCCCAGCAACGAACGTAGAGCTTCCGGGGTTATCAGATATAGGACAAAAAATAGGCCGCAACCTGCAACCGCTCCTACCATTCGCTGCCAAAAGCGTTCAAAGGCATTGCCGGAATAGGGATATTCCGATAACAAAGATGCACAGGCAAATCCCATCCACATAAATCGTTCTACTGCAAAAACCTGCCCTGCTGTCATGACCAAACTTACCCCAAGTGCCATACGCAGCTGCCACAGGCAAACCGGCTTAGCCGGATGAAACTTCCGTACCACATGATGAAAGCGAACCTCTTTATGCTGATGCCGATGCTTAACAACCAAAATTATGCCACAAATCAAATACCCAACCAGTGCCAAACATCCACGGCGAATCAAAGCCTCTCCAACCACAGGATTTCCCGTAAGATAGATGTAAGCAAAACTGTATAATCCGCCGTTTCCCATCTGGGGCTGCTGGGTGGTCATGTAGATAAGCGAAAAAAAGCAGACAAAATGCAACGGAATCAAAAAAATTGACGGAAGCACTACAGCCGCACTGGGTGCCAGCACCAGAATCGCCAACACCGCCGCCAGTGTTACAAGCGAATCCTTCACGCAGTACTCAAAATTAACAAAACGAATCCCCAGCATCATGCAAAATACCGCTACCGCCAAGGGTGTATTATCCGAACCAAACACACCGGATAAAGCACTGATAAATACAATCGCAAACGCAACAATCAAGGCCGAACGCACGGCAATTGCAGTCCAATAATACAATTTTTCTTTCTTTGTGCTGCAAGCGGCAATTTCCCGTTTCAGTATGGCAGGGTCCATCTGTAACGCATCATAAAACTTCATCTTCACAGAGATTCCCCTTTTCTTTCTCGATATGTGCAGCAAGTTTGTCTGCATACTGCATAAACATCTCAAAATCCTTACCGGAACTTCTCCACAGGTCATAAAATGGCTGCAAAATGCTTTCGTACCCTTTTTTTAGTTCTGCAAGCCCGATTTCTGTCATAAACAGCTGATAGCTTCGTTCGTCTGTTTCGTTCCGCTGTTTACAGATGCAACCCTTTTCATACAGTGTTTTAAGGCAGCGGCTCACCGCCTCTTTTTTCATCCCGGTTCCCTGGCTTAATAAAATGGGGGTGTTTTGTTCCGGCTTTAAATATAAGTGAGCCAAAATTTCACATTCACTCACCGTCAGTGTTGCTTTTCGTACCGGCAGCAAAGACCGCATAATTTTCTGCATCTGCTGCTGATAGTGAATCATATCCGTCCACTCCATATGAATCTCCCTTTCATATAGTTAACACTGTTAATTATATGCCTTAGCAAAATAATTGTCAACAAGCAGCACCACCACAAACCGCAATCCAGGTAACGTACGGATATGTTTAAAATCAGTCATTTTTAAGTTTACCCTGTCTACCGTGTGTGCTGCTTGCCTATAAATCCCCCTTATAAAACAAGGGCTTGGCATTTGCATCCATGCCAAGCCCTTGTTTTATGTATCAATCATCCGCAATTGTTTTTTGCTGAACCAAATCCGCAACGGTAACCGACCGCATAGAATCATTCACCAATTCCTGCAAGCTTACAAAATATTGCTGTACACCCTGCAATATTTTCTCCTGGGAACGATCCGCCTGTTCACACTTTTCTCTTCCCACAACAAAATGATCTTCCATGCACTGAATAATATCAAACATGGTAATCTGATCCGCCGCACGGCCCAATTTATGACCACCTTGCACGCCGCTGCGTGCATTTACCAAACCATGCCGTTTTAAACGACTTAAAACGCGCGGAATTACATTTTCCGGAACTGCCATTTCCAATGCTATTTTGCCTGCCTGCACATATTCATCTTGTTGTGCAAGGTACAGAATACAGCGTATTCCGTAATCTGTTTCAAGTCTTAACCGCATATCAAATCTTCCTCATCATCACTCTTCTATTTGTTTCATGAAAAAATATATCTTTTAAAATCATATTCTGAGAATCTTTTTTTGTCAATCTATCCCAAGCATTTTCCTTGCTTTTTGCTAAGATTTCCAAGGAAAATAGGCATACGGAAATCCGTATGCCTATTTTATTATTTTTTCTCAAATTTCTCTTTCAAATTTTTGAAAAAGCCTTTTCGCTGTTCGTAGTTTTCATCTTTCAGGCTTTCTTCAAACGCCTTCAATGCCTCACGCTGGGTCTTGTTCAGCTTTTTGGGAATTTCCACATTCACCTTTACATACTGATCGCCACGACCACGTCCGCCTAGGTATTGAATACCCTTGCCGCGTAAACGGAAGGTTGTTCCGCTCTGGGTTCCTTCGGGCACGGTGTACTCTACCTTACCGTCTACGGTGGGTACCACAACGGATGCGCCCAATACTGCCTGGCTATAGGTGATGGGCACATTTACCCAAACATCGTAGTTATCCCGTTCAAACATGGGGTCTGGACGCACGGTAACAATAACAATTACATCGCCTGCGGGACCACCGTTTACGCCGGCATCGCCCTGACCACGCAGTGCAATGCTCTGGTCATCGTTAATGCCTGCGGGAATGCTAACTTCCAATGTCTTTTTCACGGTAACCTTTCCGCTTCCGTGGCAATGACCGCAAGGTGTTTTCACAATCTTGCCCTTACCGCCACAACGGGAACAGGGTTGTTGCTGCTGCATTACCATGCCACCCATGCGGATGCTGCGGTTTACATAGCCTCTGCCGTTACAATCCGGGCAGGTTTCGGGACTGGTTCCCTTTGCCGCACCGCTGCCGCCGCACTCGGTGCAAGAATCCTGCTTGTTGATGGTAATGGTCTTGGTGCAACCGTGTACAGCTTCCATAAAGGTCAGCACTACGCTTACCCGCACATCGGCACCTTTACGGGGTGCATTGGGGTTTGCACGCTGGCCGCCAAAGCCGCCAAAACCACCAAAACCGCCGCCAAAGATATCGCCAAAGATGTCGCCCAGGTCAACACCGCCAAAGCCGCCGCCAAAACCACCGTTAAAGCCGCCTGCTCCGCCTGCGCCATAGCTGGGGTCTACACCGGCAAAACCAAACTGGTCGTACCGTGCGCGCTTTTCTTTGTCACCCAAAACCTCATAGGCTTCGTTGATTTCTTTGAACTTTGCTTCTGCCTCTTTATCGCCCGGGTTCAGGTCCGGGTGATATTTTTTGGCCTGTTTGCGATACGCTTTTTTCAATTCATCGTCGCTGGCGTTTTTTGCAACACCTAAGACTTCATAATAGTCGCGTTTGTCTGCCATTGTTATCTCACCTTAAGCCCGCCGGGCGGGCCCCTCATGTAATGTTGCAGCCCCATTTTGGGGGCTTTTGTGTTATAACCACAAATTGCCGCCCCAGCCTAAGCCGGGGCGGCTGGAAAGTTTATTTTATACTTCTTTGAAGTCTGCGTCAACTACGCCGTCATCTGCTTTGCCGTTGTTTGCAGCACCGGCATCTGCACCCTGAGCTTCGCCCTGGGCTGCCTGTGCGTTCTTATACAGCTCTTCGCTGATTGCGTAGAAAGCCTTCTGTACTTCTTCCTGCTTTGCCTTGATAGCCTCGATATCGGTGCCCTTCAAAGCTTCCTTCAGCTCAGCCAGCTTGCTCTCTACTTCTGCCTTCTTGGAAGCGTCTACCTTATCGCCCAGCTCGTTCAGAGTCTTCTCGGTCTGGAATACCAGCTGGTCTGCATTGTTTCGAGCGTCGATTTCTTCGCGCTTCTTCTTATCTTCGGCAGCAAACTGCTCAGCCTCGCGAACAGCCTTGTCGATGTCTTCCTTGCTCATGTTGGTGGAAGCAGTAATGGTGATGCTCTGCTCCTTACCACTGCCCAGATCCTTCGCACTTACATGCACGATGCCGTTGGCGTCGATGTCGAAGGTAACTTCGATCTGGGGTACACCACGGGGAGCAGCAGGAATGCCGTCCAACTTGAACATACCCAGGCTCTTGTTGTCGGCAGCCATTTCACGCTCACCCTGCAGAACGTTAACTTCTACGCTGGGCTGGTTGTCAGCAGCAGTGGAGAAGATCTGGCTCTTCTTGGTGGGAATGGTGGTGTTGCGCTCGATGATCTTGGTGCATACACCGCCCAAGGTCTCGATGCCCAGGCTCAGAGGAGTAACGTCCAGCAGCAGGATGCCGCCAACTTCCTTGTTCAGAACACCGCCCTGGATTGCTGCACCAACAGCAACGCACTCGTCGGGGTTGATGCCCTTGAAGGGCTCGCAACCCATTTCCTTCTTAACGGCTTCCTGAACAGCAGGAATACGGGTGGAACCGCCAACCAGCAGAACCTTGCCCAGGTCAGAGGGACGCAGGCCGGCGTCCTGCATAGCCTTACGAACAGGAACCATGGTGCGCTCTACCAGATCAGCAGTCATGCTGTCGA
Organism: uncultured Allofournierella sp.; assembly: GCA_944382775.1. Classification (GTDB taxonomy): domain Bacteria; phylum Bacillota; class Clostridia; order Oscillospirales; family Ruminococcaceae; genus Allofournierella. Next base: position 5,685 of record CALWNI010000018.1, on the reverse strand, counting down.
ACTGAGCACGGGTCAGGGTCATATCCAAGTGCTTGGGACCGGTAGCATCAGCAGTGATGAAGGGCAGGTTGATTGCAGTAGAGGGAACACCGCTCAGCTCAATCTTAGCCTTCTCAGCAGCTTCCTTCAAACGCTGTGCAGCCATCTTGTCGTTGCGCAGGTCAATGCCGTTTTCCTTCTTGAACTCTTCTGCCATCCAGTCGATGATGCGCTGGTCGAAGTCGTCGCCGCCCAGGTGGGTATCACCGTTGGTGGACAGAACCTCGGTAACACCGTCGCCCATCTCAATGATGGAAACGTCGAAGGTACCGCCGCCCAGGTCGTATACCATAATCTTCTGGTCATGGTCTTTGTCTGCACCGTAAGCCAGCGCAGCTGCAGTGGGCTCGTTGATGATACGGCGAACATTCAGGCCCGCAATGGTGCCTGCGTCCTTGGTAGCCTGACGCTGGCTGTCGTTAAAGTAAGCAGGAACAGTAATAACTGCCTCGGTAACGGTTTCGCCCAGGTAAGCCTCTGCATCGGCCTTCAGCTTTGCCAGAATCATGGCGCTGATCTGCTGGGGATTGTAGTCCTTATCGTCAATCTTTACGGTGTAATCGGTGCCCATGTGGCGCTTAATGCTGATGATGGTGCGCTCGGGGTTGGTGATAGCCTGACGCTTTGCAACCTGACCAACCAAACGCTCACCGGTCTTAGTGAAGCCAACAACACTGGGGGTAGTACGTGCGCCCTCAGCGTTTGCAATAACAACGGGTTCGCCACCCTCGATAACAGATACACAGCTGTTAGTAGTACCCAAGTCAATACCAATAATCTTACCCATAATCTATTCCACTCCTTAATTTCTATCTACAATTTCAAGAAAATGTTATTTGTGTTTATCAAAAGCTACGCTCGACGCTATGTCTACTCCGCTACCACAACGGTGGCATGGCGTACTACCTTATCGCCTAACTTATAGCCTTTTTGGAATACCTGTACAATGGTGCCGCTCTCTTGGCCCTCCTCTGCAGGCTGCTGCATTACAGCACTGTGCAGTTCGGGGTCAAAGGCCAGACCCAACGCGGGAATCTCTTCTACTTTCAGGGTTTTAAATGCCTGCGCTGCTTTGTCCAGCGTCATCATAACACCCTTTTTATAGTTTTCATCTTCGGTGGGGGCGTTGGCCGCCATCTCCAATGTATCCAGAATTGCTAAAATCTGATTTACCGCAAAGCCAACACCGTTATTAAAGGCGGCATCTTGCTCTCTTGCCGAACGCTTGCGGAAGTTTTCATATTCCGCTGCGGTTCGCATCAGCTGATCCTTTGCGGCAGCGGCAGCAGCCTCAGCGGCTTCTGCCTTTGCCTTAGCCGCTTCCAGTTCGGCGGCTAAATCCTTCTTTTTGTCTTTCTTTTTCTCTTTTTTCGGCTCTTTTTCCTGTTCGGCAGCCGTATTTTCTTTTTCAGAAGCAGCTTCCACAGGCTCTTGTGCCTCAGCAGCCGGATTCTTCATTTCTTCGCTCATGTGTTATCCTCCTGTGCTTTACCAGCCATGCATTCGCCCAGCTTCAAAGCATAATATTCCAAAATGGGAATCAGTTGTTCAAATGGCATTCTTGCCGGACCAAGCAGCGCAATTGCACCGGTTAGGCCACCACCTGCCAAATATCGCTTACTCATAACGCACAAACCCGGCATTGGGCTTTGAATGTCTTCCCCCAGCAAAACGGTAGTACGTCCTGTACGGGGTGTAATCAGCCGCCCTGCCTTTTCCTGGTCTGCGAATACTTCCAGTACCCTTGGCAGATAGGGATTCAACTCAGGCCAACGCAGCAGATATTGCTGCCCCTCCAGATAGGTTCTTGCCTTTGCGGCCTCTTCCAGCAGTGCCGCCGCAGCGGTCAGCACCGGATAAAGTGCAGGGCCTCTCTCGCCCAACTCTGCCGCAATGCTGTAAAGCAGCTGCTGCGATAAATCCGCCGGGGCTACAAAGGTAAGTCCTCGATTCAGTACCGCTGCCAACAGCTGTGCATCCGCTCGGGATAAGCCTGTTTCCAGCCGTGCCACACGGGTGCGCACACCGCCGGCACTGGTAACGCCCAGTACCGCTGCCGAGTATAACCCAACCTGTACCACTTCAAAATGAGCAATACACAAATCGTCTGATCGGGGTGTAGTGGCAGCCACGGTATAACCGGTGTGTTCTGCCAATGCCTTGGCAGCACCTGCTGCTAAGCGTTCGGGTTCATAATCCAAACTTGCAAACACCCGATCAATCTCTGCTTTTTGCCTTGCGGGCAATGTGGCATTGGGCCGCATTAAATGATCAAGATAATAGCGGTATCCCTTTGCGCTTGGCACACGGCCTGCGCTGGTGTGCGGTTGTTCCAGCAGCCCCAACTTTGTCAGTGCTGCCATTTCATTGCGCAATGTTGCGCTGGAAACTGCCAAATCCAAATACTGACTCAGCAACCCCGAACCTACCGGCTCACCGCCTTGTGTATACAGGGCAACAATCGCCTCTAAAACACGTTGTTTTCGATTGTCCATCGGCATTGCCCTGCACCTCTTTTCTTTTCGTTTTAGCACTCATTATCTTCGAGTGCTAAATTTATTTTACTCCATTTTATACAACTGTCAAGAGCTATGAACCAAATTTTTAAAAGTTTCATGGTTTGTTCACAAACAATCGTATTTTCACATTCTGTTGTATGCAGCAAAACACCCCGAATATGCGGTATTGTATACCCATATCCGGGGCAGCGTGGTTATCTCTGCCTCATGCTTCCAGTTGCTTTGCCAAAAAGGCGGCCGCAATCTGCAAGATTTTTTGAACCTCTTCATCCGGCTGTTCTTTTTTGTCTTCGCTTACCAACATAATGGCACCTGCCACATCACCGGCATCCACAATGGGGCAGGCAATCATAATTTGTTTTGCCGTACCTTCACAGGGAAAAATGCTTTCGTCCGGCTTGCCGTTGTGATAAAAGCATTTTCTGCCGGCCATAATCTTTTCCAGCGGAATACTCACCCGCTTTTCCACAAAATCCCGTTTTGCCGCACCTGCTGCACAGATAATGGTATCACGGTCACATACCAAGGTTGTGTATCCCAGTGTTTTTTGAAGCACCTCGGAATAATGTTCCGCCTGGCTTAATAACTCTCCCATAGGCGAATATTTTTTAAAAATAACTTCGCCTTCTCCGGTTGTAAAAATCTCCAGTGGATCTCCCTCACGGATTCGCTGTGTGCGCCGAATCTCCTTTGGAATCACCACCCGTCCCAAATCATCAATACGTCTTACAATTCCCGTTGCTTTCATGGCAAATACCCTTTCTTGTGCAAATCTATCTGTTAGTAGTATCTGCCAAATTATCAAACTTATACAAATCCACATACAAAAAAGCCGAGGTTCCTATCACAGAACCTCGGCTCTCTATTATACTTGTGTTCCCACTAAACCGTTCCACAAACGGTAATAGGTTCCCTTTTTCGCCAGCAACTCCTCATGGTTGCCCTCTTCTTCAATGCCGTCTTTGCCCAGCACCAAAATGCGGTCAGCATTTTGAATGGTAGTCAAGCGGTGTGCAATGGTCAAGGTTGTGCGTCCCTTTGCCAGTTGCTCCAGGCTCTTGCCAACCAAAACTTCGCTTTCGTTGTCCAGCGCACTTGTCGCCTCGTCCAAAATCAGAATGGGCGGATTCTTCAAGAATACGCGAGCAATGGAAATACGCTGTTTTTGACCACCCGAAAGTTTTACGCCACGTTCGCCAACATAGGTATCGTAGCCATCTTTCAGTTTTTCAATAAACTCATGTGCTCCGGCCAGTTTTGCAGCGGCAATGACTTCTTCACGGGTAGCACCTACCTTACCGTAGGCGATATTCTCATATACACTGCCGCTAAACAGGTAAACATCCTGCTGCACAACACCAATGGCACTGCGCAAGCTTTTTAATGTAACATTTTTGATGTCCTGTCCGTCAATTAAAATACGGCCGCTGGTTACATCATAAAAGCGGGGAATCAGGTTGCAAAGGGTGGTTTTACCGCCGCCGGAAGGTCCAACCAATGCCACTTTTTCACCCGGGCGAACCATCAAATTCACATTCTTTAATACTTCATTGTGGTCATCGGGATATTCAAAGTTTACATGATCCAATTGAATCTGACCTGCTTTTATCTGCAAGGGTTTTGCGTTGGGCTCATCGAAAATCTCAATGTCAGCGTCCATAATTTCGCAAAAGCGTTCAATGCCGGTCATACCGCGTTGGAACTGCTCGGCAAATTCCACAATACGGCGAATGGTTGCAATCAAGGTGGTAACATACAGCATGTAGGCCACCATATCGCCGGAATCAATCTTGCCAAAGGTCAAGAACAAACCACCGGCCACAATAACAACCAGATACATCAAACCGTCAAACATACGGGTGCTGGTTTGAAACGCAGCCATGTAAACATAGCTTTTCTTTTTAATTTCTTTAAAAGCTTCGTTATCCCGTTCAAACTTTTGTTTTTCCAGCTCTTCGTTGGCAAAAGCCTTTACTACACGTTCGCCCAGCAGACTGTCCTCAATACGAGCATTCAATTCACCAATTTGTACACGCTGATGACGGAATGCATCACGCATTTTTCGGTTAATAATTACCGATACCACCGCCATTAGGGGCACACAGGCAAATAGAATTAGGGTCAGGGCCACACTGGATTGGCACAAAATCACAAACGAAGCCACAATCTTAATGGCTGCAATAAAAAATTCTTCCGGGCAGTGATGGGAAAATTCCGTTACGTCAAACAGGTCGTTGGTAATGCGGCCCATAATTTGACCAACTTTGGTATTGGAATAATAGGTATGCCCTAACTTTTGCAGATGTGCAAAGGCATCGCGGCGCATATCGGTTTCCACATAAACGCCCATTACGTGACCCATATCTGCCATATAGTAGTTGGCTGCACCGTCGATGACACGCAGTACCAAGTACAATAGACCCAGCTGCAATACCACTTGTACGGTCAGCGAAGCGGCATCGGTCAACGCTGTGTTTGTTAAGTACCGCATAATCAACGGCAATACCATATCACACAGTGTGGTAAGTGCTGCACAAATTAAGTCAAATATCATAATATGACGATATTTGCGCAAGTAGGGCCAAAAACGTCGAAACAGACCCTGCTTTGTCTTAGTATTCATAAATGTTTACTCCTTGATTTCGCTTGTAAATAGATTGGTTGAAATAAGACAAAGAGGTTGTATTGCCTCTTTGTCTTACAGTTAAGCTTCCATCGTATGCTGTTAGCCTGCTATGCTCTCGTCGGCGGGCTCTGTAACCGAATCCACATTCCCTGCGCTTTCAGGGGGCTGCTGTACCGGTGCTTCCGTCGGTGCTGGCGCTTCCGTCGGTACTGGTACCTCTGTGGGTTGCGGAGTCGGTGCTGCGGTAGGCTCCGCAGTAGGTTGCGCTGTAGGTGCCGCTGTGGGCTGTTCTACAACCGGCTGTTCCACTGCCGCAGTGGGTGTGGGGGTCGGTGTCGCAGTCGGTGTGGGTGAAGGTGTTGGGCTTGCGGTTGCCTGTACAATCTCTTTAAAGTTTGCTGTCAAAATAACACCGTTTGCATCTGCATTGGTGGGCACTGTAAAGGTTAAGCTCTCATCGCTGCCTTTGGTGCTGCCAATGGTTGCGCTCCAGCCAACAAA
>CALWNI010000017.1 GCA_944382775.1 uncultured Allofournierella sp. | reverse complement strand
AGTGGCGAGAGTCGAACTCACGGCCTCTTGAACCCCATTCAAGCGCGCTACCAAACTGCGCTACACCCGGATGTCTTCTGGTTGTTCACCAGCAACGTTGTTTATTATACCGTGAAGTAATTGAAATGTCAACAGAAAATTTATGGTTCTTTGTTTTTAATAAAAATATTTTTAATAATATAAAAAATAATGGGCATTATATCTATAAAGAGAGCGTTTTCTCTTTATTATAAGGAATAAAGGAGCAGATAAGATGAACCATACAAATAAAAATAATCATCATGGTACGCAAAATACAACGGGTGCGGTTGATTTGCCGGAACCTTATCAGCCTGCAAGCAAACCCGTTCAGGTAAATCGGGCAAACGATATGGCAGATACCCAGGAATTTTATGTGGATTTAAACGATGCATACGACTGGGATGAACCCGATGAAATGGAAGACTGCTTTGGATACGGCGATCGCATTTAAGCAAACCGATTAGTCGGCTTACTCAACCGCAAAAACGAAATGCTTTTTCTATTCGGAAAAAGGGCATACCGTTTTTGCGGTTTTTCTACATAAGGTATATAAAAAGATTAGGCAAAAATGAACCTTACAAAAACGTGGGAAACCGAGAAAACAAAAGAATTTTAAAGCTTTTTATATAAAATAATGCAAAAATGCAGAATATTACAAATAAAAACACAAAAATCTGCATTTAACACGTTTTTTTGCAAGAATTGCTTGACATTAGGGGGGATAAATTGTATAGTACAATTTGTGTGTTACATCTCACAAAATTATGTTTGATAAAAGCCGGTCTTTAATAAGAGCTTTCTTATTTGGGTCCGGCTGGATGTTTGTTTAAGCACATAGGCGTTGTATGTACCGCTGTAGCTGCCGACAAAGGTCGGTAGTGTAACAAACCTTTTGCGGGGCGGTATAATTGGCGCTGACTGCGGGGGAGGACCGCAGCAAATTCCGCAAAGGGGGATGCATAAAATGAATAAAATCGTATCGCTAAAAAACATTGTTGTTGGTTTTGATGATGAACCGGTATTAAACGGTTTATCTCTGGACATTCACGACAAAGAGTTTGTAACGTTTCTGGGGCCGTCTGGCTGTGGTAAAACAACAACACTCCGTGTCATTGGTGGATTTGTTCAGCCAAAATCAGGCAATGTTTTTTTCAATGGCCAAGACATCACAAACTTTCCGCCGTATAAGCGAGAAGTGAACACAGTGTTCCAAAAATACGCACTGTTTCCGCATCTGAATGTGTACGAAAACGTTGCTTTTGGGCTTCGTTTGAAAAAAATGGATGAAAGAGAAATTCGTAGCCGTGTATCCGAAATGTTGGAGGTCGTGGGTTTAAAGGGCTTTGAGCGCCGCAGCACAACCAATCTTTCGGGTGGTCAGCAACAGCGTGTTGCCATTGCTCGCGGTTTGGTAAATCATCCGAAGGTATTGCTGCTGGATGAGCCTTTGGGCGCACTGGACTTAAAGCTGAGAAAAGAAATGCAGCTGGAGCTGAAGCGTTTGCAGCAGGCAATGGATATTACCTTTATCTATGTTACCCATGACCAGGAAGAAGCCCTGACCATGTCGGATACCATTGTAATTATGAAAGATGGTAACATTCAGCAGATTGGTGGCCCCATTGATATTTATAACGAGCCCGAGAATGCGTTTGTTGCATCCTTTATTGGCGAAAGCAATATTATCGACGGCATTATGCTGCGCGATTTCAGCGTTGAATTTGCAGGCAACGCCTTTACCTGTGTGGACAAGGGCTTTGCTCACAATGAGCTGGTACAGGTTGTAATTCGTCCGGAAGATATTCAGGTGGTACCGGCAATTCGTGGTCAGCTGACCGGCGTGGTAAAAGATGTAATCTTTAAGGGTGTGCATTACGAAATGCACGTAGAACAGGCCGGTTACGAATGGATTATTCATTCTACCCAGGCAAGCGAGCCCGGCGAACTGATCGGCATGTGTATTGGGCCGGATGAGATCCATATCATGCGTCGTTCGGAGGGCTAAGCAGATGATTCGAAAAAAGAGTTTGTCGGCACCCTATCTGGTTTGGATGGTGTTGTTTATTGCTGCGCCTTTGGCGATTGTTGTTTATTATGCACTAACCGATAAAAGCGGTAATTTTACACTGGAAAACCTGATGACCATTGGTCGTTATAGTTCGGTATTTGCCCGCAGTTTGATTTTGGCGGCAATTGCCACGGTAATTTGCTTGGTTCTCAGCTTTCCTGTTAGTTATTTTTTATCCCGTTTGCGGGCATCAAAGCAAAAAATTATGCTAATGTTGGTTATGCTGCCCATGTGGATGAACTTTTTGCTGCGAACCTATGCGTGGATGAGCTTGCTGGAGAATAACGGTATCATTAACCGTTTGCTGGGTCTGATTGGTTTGGGACCCTTTCAGATGATTAACACATCCGGCGCTGTTGTTTTGGGCATGGTTTATAACTTTTTGCCCTATATGATTCTGCCGCTGTACACGGCAATGACCAAAATTGATGACAGCATCATTGAAGCAGCGCAGGATTTGGGTGCAGGTACCATTAAAACCCTGTTGCGTGTGCTGTTACCGCTGTCGGCACCCGGCATTGCAACCGGCATTACCATGGTGTTTGTACCAAGCGTATCTACATTTATTATTAGCCGTATGCTGGGCGGCGGTGCAAACCTGCTGATTGGCGATTTGATTGAGCTGCAATTCTTGGGCAACAGCTACAACTATAACCTGGGCAGTGCCATGAGTTTGGTGCTGATGGTTATTGTTCTGTTGTGCATGAGCTTTACCAACGGCTTTGACGATGAGGATATGGAGGGTGTGGTGTAATGAAAAAAACACATCTTCAGGCTTTGCAAAAGGCCTATGTTTGCTTACTTTTTTCCTTTTTGTATGTGCCCATTGCGGTAATGATTGTATTTAGCTTTAACGAAAGCAAAAGCCGTACCTTGTTTACCGGCTTTACGTTAAAGTGGTACAAAAGCTTGCTGCAAAACGACATGATTCTGGATGCATTGGCGTTGAGCTTGTTTGTGGCATTTATTGCGGCTACCGTGGCAACGGTTTTGGGCGTTATGGCATCCATTGGCATCAGCGGTATGAATAAGCGTTTACAGGGTGCCATTAACACGGTAAGTTATATGCCCGTTGTAAACCCGGAGATTATTACCGGTGTTTCCTTGATGCTGTTGTTTGTAGTGTATGTGAACTTTGCACACTGGTTTAATACCAGCGAGAGCATTCCGGCGTTTTTGCAGATTTTGCCGGAGAATATTTTCGGCATTGGAACCTTGCTGATTGCGCATATTACCTTTTGCTTGCCCTATGTTATTTTTAACGTAACACCCAAGCTGCGCCAGATGGATGTGCGTTTGTACGAAGCGGCATTGGATTTGGGCTGCAATCCTAAGCAGGCGTTTTTTAAGGTAGTTCTGCCGGAAATTATGCCCGCAATTTTGTCGGCTTTCTTGATTAGCTTAACCTATTCCATTGATGACTTTATCATTTCGTACTTCAGCTGTGGTACGCTGCAAACATTGCCCATTGCAATTTACAGCATGACCCGTAAAAAGGTTAGCCCGGAAATCAATGCACTTTCTACGGTAATGTTCGTGGTAATTTTGGCAATCATTCTGGTTACCAACTACATGGAAGGGCGCAGCTACCGCAAAACCAGAGAGAAAAGCTAACGGAGGCAAAAAAATGAAAAAAGCATTTTGTTTGCTGCTGAGTTTTGTTCTGGCAGCTGGTATGGTGGCAATGCCCGCCGCAGCCGATGAAGAAAAAATTCGTGTAAACGATGATATTTCGGTTTCGGCTGATTACGATTGGACCCGCTTTAAAGGCAAAGGCGTTAAGCTGAATGTGTATAACTGGGGCTTGTATATTTCCGATGGTTCGGACGAAAGCGTCAATGTGGTTGCTGCTTTTGAAGAGCTTACCGGCATTGATGTAAACTACACCACATACGACACCAACGAAAGCCTGTACGCCAAAATGAAGGGCGGCGGAGCCAACTATGATATCATTGTGCCAAGCGATTATATGATTGGCAAAATGGCAAACGAAGGAATGTTGGAAAAGCTTGACTATTCCAATATTCCCAACTATAGTTTGATTGGTCAAGAATACCGTGGTCAAACCTACGACCCCAACGATGAGTACAGTGTGCCCTATACATGGGGTGTTGTGGGCTTGGTATACAACAAAACCATGGTAGAAGAAGAGCCGGATTCTTGGGAAGCCTTGTGGGACCCAACCTACACCGGTTCGGTGCTGATGTTCAATAACAGCCGCGATGCCTTTGCCATTGCAGCCCGTAAAATTGGCGTAAGCATGAACCCCACAACCGTAGAGCAAGTCAATGTGATTGCAGATGAGCTGAAAAAGCAAAAGTCTGTGGTACAAGCCTATGTAATGGATGAAATCTTTGATAAGATGGAGGGCGGCGAAGCAGCCCTTGCCCCGTATTATGCAGGCGATGCTCTGGTGATGATGGAAGAAAATCCTGACCTAGGCTTTGTAATCCCCAAAGAGGGCACCAACTACTTTGTGGATGCTTTGTGCATTCCCAAAGGCAGCAAAAATAAAGAAGCTGCCGAAATGTTTATTAACTTTTTGTGTGAGCCGGACGTAGGTCTTGCAAACTGTGAGTTCATCGGGTATTCTACCCCAATTGAAGCCGTTCGCGAGATGTTGCCGGAAGAGGTTGCAAACAGCCCCATTGCTTATCCCAGTGCGGAAGTTTTGGCCAATACCGAAACATTTATCTCGCTGTCGGATGAAGTAAACGCAGCAATGGACACCGCTTGGAGCGATATGAAGAGCTATGACGAAAGCGGTGGCGGCTGGGTAATTCCGGTATTTATGTTGCTGGCAATTGCCTTAACCTGCTTTAATATCTGGCGTCGCCGTGCACGCAAAAAACGGCGTGAGCTGTATTAAAATGAAATCCCGTATAACCAATTTGGTTATACGGGATTTTTTATTGCAAAAGCAAAGATTTGTGTAAAAAATAGTTTGTGATATAATAAAAGAAAAACAAAAGAGGGAAGAAACGGTGCAACAGATTAAAACATATACGCAACAATTTCAAGTAAAAGATACCGATTGTGATTTGAACGGAAAGATGATGCCGGGGGCATTTTTGCGCATGGCACAGCAAATTTCCACTGACCACTGCGAAGCCATTGGCATGAATCGTGCATTTTATATAGAAAATAATGCAGTGTTTTTGATGGTTAAGATGGCACTTTCTTGGAGCCGAGTGCCACAGTACGGGGAGCTACTAACCTTGACAACCATGCCGGAAGGTGCAAAACGCGCCACTTATAAACGTGTTACGGTGGTAACCGATGAGGCAGGCGAACAAATTGGCTTGGTAGACAGCCGCTGGGTGTTGGTGAATATGACAACCCATCGCATTATCCGCCGTGCGCCGGAAGCATTTGCACAATTGCCCTTTGATGAAGAAGTGCCGTTTACATTGGATATGAGCATTCCTAAAACAGAACAGCGCAATGTGGTAGGGTGTGCAAAAGCACAGTATACCTACTGTGATACCAACCGCCATGTAAACAACAGCCGATATGCGGATATTGTATGCGATGCGTTGCCGTTGGAGCGTTTGCTGGAACAACCGGTAAAACGAATGACAATCAGCTATCACAATGAAATTCCGGTAGGGCAGGAATATGAGGTGGAGTGCGGCCAAACCGATTCGGATACCTGGTATGTATTGGGACGCAATCAAGATGTCTGCTTTTTTGAAGCAACGGTTTCTTTGTAAAACGTTATAAACACAAATCCTTCTTTTTGAAAATCCAAATGCCTGCACCGGAAAAAATTACACAGCCCAGCAATAAAATTGCGGTGGATATCCAGCCATTGGTTTGGTTTTGAATAAGAGCCTCCGGACGAAACAAAGAAAAAATGGTAAGGTATTGGGCGTTTTCTAAGGAACCACCCATATTGGCCAGCATTTTAATTACATACATGAATGTGGGAATACCGGCACCAAAAGCAAGGCTGTATTTGGTTTCGTTGAATAGGCAGGAGCACAAAAAGCAAAAAGAACCGATGAAAAAGTGAAGAGCCAGCAAACCAAAGTTTAACCGAAGCAACTCCATAGAATCCAGCGCTTCCGGAAATGATAGATTGGCGACAATAAACTCTAAAGCGGTGCAATAACCGATTAACAGGGTGGTACTGCCCAAAAGAACCGAAAGCTGGGTTGTGGCAATGGTGGTACGCTTAACAGGGGAAGAAACCAAACAAGCCATACTGCCTTGTTCCACATACTTGGCAATGAGTCCATTGGCTCGAATGATGCAGTATACCATGGGCAAAACGAGCAAAAGCATTCCGTATAAATAGGACGACATAAACCCAATTAAGGTATCGGCGGTGCCTTGCATCCCAAATGCAGACATCAGTTCCGGCATTAGGGTTTCGAATTGCAACAATACCTGTGCCATGTCCGGATCAAACATGCCAATAATTAGTGTGATGTACATGCTTAAAATGGCAGCAAAGATAATGAGTAGCTTTAGGGAAGCTTTTGCTTCTCGTTTAAAAAGTACAGTGTTAATCATTCGGCATTTCCCCCATAGTAATCTAAAAAGATTTGTTCCAGTGTTTGCTTGGCAGTTACGGTGACTTTTGTATTATCCATCGGGTCAATAACGCCTTGAAAATCTTTGGCAAAGTTTTGTGCAATGGCAGGGGATTTAAAAGAGGCCGTGTAGGATTTTACATGCTGTGCACGCAGGACATTGGTGTCTTCCAATGCAACCAGATGCCCTTTTCGGATAATGCCGATGCGGTCACAGGTGCGCTCCACCTCGTCGAACATATGGCTGGACATTAAAATGGTTTTGTTGCGTTTCTTTTCCTCATTTAAAAGCTCGATAAAACGATTTTGCATTAAGGGATCCAGCCCACTGGTTGGCTCATCTAAAATTAAAATATTGGGGTCATGCATAAATGCGGCAACAATCCCGATTTTTTGCTTCATGCCTTTGCTCATTTTCTTTAGCTTTGGTTTTGGGTTAACATCAAATCAGTCTAAAAGTTCCTGCGTTCTGGTTTTTGCCTTGCTCAAACCTCGATATTGCTGTAGAAAAGAGAGATATTCCAAGCCTGTCATATCATCAAAAAAGGAAATTTCACCGGGAAGATATCCTAAATTGCGCTGTATCTGCACCGATTGATTCCAGCAATCTAACCCCAAAATGGAACATTGTCCCTGCTGAGGTTTAATAAAGCCCAGCAAATGACGAATGGTGGTGGTTTTTCCTGCACCGTTTGGGCCTAAAAATCCGAAGGTTTCTCCCGGATTGATTTGCAGAGATAAATCAAAAACCCCTTTTCCGCTGCCGTAATCATGGGTTAAGTTGGTAATTTGAATTGCTGTCATTTTGTCAGCTCCTTTGTTTATAGGTGAGCAGTTTACACGAAAAAAGGTCCACTTGTTGCAAGTGGACCTTTTTTGTTGGTTAGTTGTTGGGGTTGTTCTTCAAGATAACGTCGTGGCTGCCGCCTTCTACAATGCTGGTAGAGGAAACAACAGTCAAACGAGCCTTTTCCTGCAATTCAGGAATGCTCAAAGCACCACAGTTGCACATGGTGCTGCGAATTTTGTACAGGGTAGTGCCCACGCCGTCGGCCAAGCTGCCGGCATAGGGAACATAGCTGTCGACGCCTTCTTCAAAGCTCAGCTTGCTGGAACCGCCCAAGTCATAACGCTGCCAGTTGCGAGCACGGTTAGAACCTTCGCCCCAGTACTCTTTTACATAGCTGCCGTTGATGCGCAGTCTGTTGGTGGGGCTTTCGTCAAAACGAGCAAAGTAACGGCCCAGCATAACAAAATCTGCACCCATAGCCAAAGCCAGAGTCATGTGGTAATCGTGAACAATACCGCCATCGGAGCAGATGGGGATGTAAATGCCGGTTTCTTTGTAGTACTCATCACGAGCAGCAGCAACCTCGATAACAGCAGTTGCCTGACCACGGCCAATGCCCTTGGTTTCGCGGGTGATGCAGATAGAACCGCCGCCGATACCAACCTTGATAAAGTCTGCACCGGCCTCAGCCAAGAAACGGAAACCGTCACGGTCAACCACGTTGCCTGCGCCAACCTTTACCTTGTCGCCGTAATGCTCACGAATCCAGCTAATGGTACGGCTTTGCCATTCGGAAAAACCTTCCGAAGAGTCAATGCACAAAACGTCTACGCCGGCTTCAATCAAAGCGGGAACACGGTCGGCATAGTCACGGGTGTTGATGCCGGCACCCACAATGTAGCTCTTGTTTGCGTCCAGCAGCTCGTTCATGTTTTCCTTGTGGCTATCGTAGTCCTTACGGAATACCATGTATTTCAGGCAACCGTTTGCATCCACCAAAGGCAAGGAGTTGATTTTGTTATCCCAAATGATATCGTTGGCTTCTTTCAGGCTGGTGGTTTCGGGGGCACAAACCAGCTTTTCCAGCGGAGTCATAAAGGAAGAAACAGGCTCGCTTAAATCCATGCGGCTTACACGGTAGTCGCGGCTTGCAACAATGCCCAGCAGCTTGCCGTGGGGAGTGCCGTCCTCGGTAATTGCAACGGTGGAGTGGCCGGTCTTTTCTTTTAAAGCCAGAACATCAGCTAAAGTAGCGGTGGGTTTCAGGTTGGAATCGCTGGTAACAAAACCTTTTTTGTAACCTTTTACACGGGCTACCATGGCAGCTTCGTCTTCAATGGACTGCGAACCGTAGATAAAGGAAACGCCGCCCTGCTTTGCCAAGGCAATTGCCAAACGATCGCCGGAAACCGACTGCATGATTGCGCTTACCATGGGGATGTTCATGGTTAGGGGACATTCCTCCTGGCCCTTGCGATACTTGACCAAAGGTGTTTTTAAACTTACCGCATCCGGCACACAGGCGGAAGAAGAGTATCCGGGTACCAACAGGTACTCGCCAAAGGTGCGGGAGGGCTGCTCAAAATAATATGCCATATTGCATGTCTCCTTTACAATTCCATCAGTGTTTCAACATCTACCTTATATTATACGGCAAGATATGCGATATCACAAGGTGTATGTTGGTTAATTCCGATTATAAAAATGGGAGATTAACAGTAAACAAAGTTTTTTAAAAGTGTACCACATTCACGGCAAAAATACAAAATGCGGCTATACCAAACTTTTCAAACGCTTTTGCTGCAAAATCGTCATTTTGTAAAAAAAGCAAGGGAAGTATGACTTATATTGATGAAAAATATACCAACTTATTACAGTTTTTAATAAAAAACGGGAGAAGATAAAACAAAAGCTTTCTGCCGCCAGAGGGATGGCAGCAGAAAGCTTCAGGAGTTTCGGAGATATTCGATATAGGGGAGAACAGTTTCATACCGCAAAAGCGGAAGGAGGAGAAAACTGTGAACATCTCACAATACATGAAAAAAGGGGTGTAACTATCTTGCAACTAAATTGTAACCTTTTTGAAATCATTTGTCAATGAATACTTTATGAACATTTTGCGAATAAAATTAGACATGTTGTGGTAAAGCGAAACCACCAAGCAGATGCTGCTCATTAAAGCGATAGACCAAAAAAGAAAATACTTCACACAGAGCGCAAAATTTATCGGCACAGGTTACAATGATGCTTTCTTTGTAGCGGGGCAGTGCAAGATTTAAGGGGAACATGTGTTTTTGAATAATGTCTTCTTCAATCGGATTGATAGAAAAATCTCGTTTGGCATTTTTTGCGGCACGCTTTGCATGATGAAACCCGTGCCAGCGGTGGCTGGAGTCTTTTTCGTGCCAGTCGTACAAAAAATAGTCGTGCAGCAGTGCGCCGCGTACCAAACTGCGCAAATCCACCGTTAAGCGTAAGCAGTGTACAAGCCAAAGGCTAATATAAGCAACCGCAATGGAATGTTCAAAACAACTGATTGACCCATGTTGAATAAATTGTTTTTCCAATTGCATGCCGGGCGAAAGCAGAATCTCTTTACCATGGGCAATCAACAACTGTTCAATGGATTGTTTCATAACAAGCCTCCTAAAAAAGCAAAAGAAACAAATTAGGCTTCGTTGTTCAGCAAACGATATAAAGATACCGCTTCATATAAGGCGTTTAGCTCGGGCAATTTATCCGGGCTATAACCCAAACGGTTGGTAATTTGCTGATATCTATATTTTACTGTGTTTTTGTGTAAAAACAAGAGGCTGGCACAACGTGCAATGTTCTGGTCAGAATCCAGCAAGTAGGATGCCAGTGTTTCCACAAGGGGAAGGTCGTCCGGTGATTTTTGCAAAGGCGACAGAACCGCACGGCAACGAGCCACACTGTTTTCATCTTGTAATAGATGATTTTTGCAATGCAGCGCAAACTCGATTTCGCTTAATGTGTGAATGGAACGGGTGGGCCAGATAATTTGCGCGCTGGGCAGGCCTTCGGAACCACGCAAAAAGGCGGTTCGCACCTGTGCGGTATTTTGTAAGCCTTGGCAGTAAACAAAGGTAGCAGGCAGTTGTTCCTGTTTTAAAATGTCGTTCAGTTGCGCCAAAAGCTCTTCACCTTGGGAGCCGAACACGCCGTTATCGGCCAGAATGATCACAAAATCCTGGTAGCTGCCGGCAATAACCGCTTGGCAGTGTGGCTCCAACAATTTGGAAGCGATATTTGGAACACGGCGTAAAAATTCTTCGCGCTGTGTGGGGTCGGCAGGGCTTAACAACCACATAGCGTGAATGGATGATACATTCAAACGGAACAGAGCAGCCAAACGGCGCATCTTTAAAGGTTCATCCCGTAAAATAGCCCGCACAAGTTCTTCTACAGCAAGTTCGGCATGCTTAAAGCTCCATAGGTTAACCGCCATTAACAACACGTTTTGCACCTGCTCTTGTACTTCGGTGCTAATGGGTTGGCCTGTTTTTAATAAGACCAGTTCCATGGCGGGGCTATCAGGTGGGGCAATGGCGATGCGGCAGCATTGGTCCGCATTGCCTTGCCGTGCCTGCAACACAAGGTCGGTAACATCGGCTTGAATGTTTTGCGCCCAGGCAGCAGCACCAAGCACTTGACCGGCCGCATCCAACAAAAGCACGGTGGTGCGCAGGCGGTCGCTTAACAGTTGCAGTACCGTATCTACGCTGCGCTGTGTTTCAGGCAAAAGGGTCATTTGTTCCAAAATATCGCCCAACAGATGGGTTGTGTCGGACTGGTCGCGGAAAATGGCGTCCATTACATCGGTAATCATCTGACTATAACGAAAATCCGGTTGTTCCGGCATGGAAATCAAAGGAAATTCCAGTTCTTCTGCCAAAGCAATCAGTTGGGGAAAAACTTGCGGCAACTGGGTGCCCACACCGTACAAAACCAAGGCGGACTGACCGGCAGCCGATAAAGCACGCAAAGTATCACATTGAGCGTTGCAGTCGGCAGAAATGGAAGCAAAGCTGCTGACAATCAGTTCGCCGCCAACAAACGGTTGGCTGGGGTGGTATTGAACTTGTGGATGATTGGGGCAGGCGTTTTCCAAAACAGTTACAGCGGTAATGGGGCAGTCAAGCCGGGTAGAACCCGCCAACAAAGAAGCGTTGCAAAAGCTTGGCAATGCCAGCACTTGTTTTATTGTTACACTCATAAAAAGCCTCCGAGTAATCGAGCGTTTGTAAAAATTTTATAACACAGCGCAATACGAATATACGGCTACAAGGCCTTTGCTGCCAGGTATCACAATACCATAAGCAACAAAGGCCTTGCAATGTTATTATTCTTGACCGGCAAAATGACCGGCACTGGGAGATTTTAACGGAATTTCCGGCATTAATTCGTCTGAAATAATCGTAAGCATTTCTTCGATTTTTGCCACATCTTCCGCAGGAAAACGTTCTTTAATACGGTTCATAACAGTAGAAAGATAACTGTAGCTGATGTTGTAGTAATCTTGATACTTTTTTGTAGCCACCAGATGATATTCACGGCGGTCATTTTTAGATTGAACCTTATTCAGATATCCTTTTTTAATTAAACTGTTTACCTTATAAGCCGCATTAGGAGGCGAAATCTGCACAAAGCTGGCGAATTCATTCACGGTAGGGGTACCAAGTGCCTGGATAATTTCCATGCAAAAAGTTTCTACTGTGGTAAGGCTGGCTTCTCGCTCTTGAAACCGATTGAAAACCTTTTTGTAAAAGTGTAACTTAAATTTTGAATACACGTCTGCAAATGCCTTTTCCAGCATGGGGATCCATCCTTCCTAAATGACGGTAGCCTTTTGGCTACCGGTCTTGGTGGTAAAATAATCATTACCACATAATATTATACCAAGACAAGAAGGGTAAATCAACCAATGGCAAAGGTTAACTCTGCTACAGCGGCAATTTGGCCGTCAACTGTAGCGGTAGCCTTTCCAAAACCAACTGGGCCACGGCGTGCCGTCAGTTCGCATTTTAATTCCAGCACATCGCCGGGCACAACCTGACGCTTAAAGCGGGCACTTTTGATGCCGCCAAACAATACCAGTTTGCCTTTGTTTTCCGGCTCGGTCAATAAGGCTACGGCACCTACCTGAGCCAATGCTTCGATAATCAGAACACCGGGCATTACATGTTTTTGCGGAAAATGTCCGCAAAAGAACTGCTCGTTAACCGTAACGCATTTACGGCCCACCGCCATATTGCCGGGTTCGCACTCGGTGATGCGGTCAACCAGCTGAAACGGAAAGCGATGTGGTAAAATTTCCATAATTTCATTGGAATTTAACGTCATGGCATTAGCCCTCCCATTTTTTTAGCAGAATGCTTGCGTTGTGACCACCAAAGCCCAAAGAGTTGGACATGGCATAGCGCAGGTTTGCGGTGCGGCCTTCGTTGGGTACAATGTCCAAATCACAGGCAGGGTCGGCAACTTTGTGGCCCAATGTGGCAGGCACAAAGCTGTCGTGCAGTGCCATTGCGGTGAAAATGGCTTCCACAGCACCCGATGCACCCAGCAGATGACCGGTCATGGATTTGGTGGAGCTGATGCAAAGCTGTTTTGCATGTTCGCCAAAAGCCAGCTTTACCGCTGCGGTTTCACCGGCATCGTTCATGGGGGTAGAGGTTCCGTGGGCGTTGATGTAGTCAACGCAATCGGCAGAAACGCTAGCGTCTGCCAGAGCTTGGGTCATGGCGCCGGCAGCACCGGAACCGTCTGCCAAGGGCGCGGTAATGTGATGCGCATCACAGGTGCAGCCATAGCCAACCACTTCGGCAAGGATGTTTGCGCCGCGTGCTTTTGCGTGTTCGTAATCTTCCATAACCAAAGCACCGGCACCTTCGCCCATAACAAAGCCGGAACGCTCAGCATCAAAAGGAATGGAGGCACGCAGTGGGTCGGTACCGGTATGCAGTGCATGCAGAGAGGTAAAGCCGCCCATTGCCAAAGAGGTAATGGTGGCTTCGGAACCGCCGGCCAGAACCACGTCGGCATAGCCATCACGAATATGGCGGAATGCATCGCCCACCGCATTGGTGCCGGAGGCGCAGGCGGTAACCGGGCAGGTGCACATGCCATGGAAGCCGAAACGAATGGCGATATTGCCGGCAGCCATGTTGGAAATGGCCATGGGAATGAAATAGGGGCTTACACGGTCGTAGCCTTTTTCACTGCCCTTTAAACATTCGGATTGTGTGGTAGAAAATCCGCCAATACCCGATGCAAAGATAACAGCACAGCGGTTGGAGTCTTCCTGCTCCATAACCAGACCGCTTTGTTCCATCGCCTGCACAGCAGCAGCCAAAGCAAACTGAGAAAAGCGGTCCAGCTTGCGGCATTCTCGCTTGTCAATGTACTGTTCGGGGTCAAAGTTTTTTACTTCGCCGGCCAAGGTAACCTTTTGACCGGTGGTATCATAGTGGGTAATGGGGGCAATACCGCAAGTACCGGCCTTTACTGCCTGCCAAGTTTCGGTTAAGTTCAGACCCAGCGGAGTAACCGCACCCATGCCGGTAATAACAACACGACGTTTTTCCATAGGTTTTATCCTCCTTATTTGGGGTTATACAGCCATGCCGCCGTCTACACACAGAACCTGACCGGTTACATAAGCGGCAGCGGGGCTGGCAAAAAAGGCAACGGCAGCCGCAACATCTTCAGGACGGCCCAAATGTGCCATGGGGATTTCGTTCAGCAGTTTTTCCTTTACAGCTTCCGGCAAAACATCGGTCATATCGGTTTCGATAAAGCCGGGAGCAACACAGTTCACGGTAATGCCACGGCTGGCCAATTCTTTTGCCATGCTTTTGCTCATACCGATTAATCCGGCTTTGCTGGCTGCATAGTTTGCTTGACCAGCATTGCCGCGCACGCCAACAATGCTGGAAATGTTAACAATACGGCCGCTGCGCTGTTTCATCATGGGGCGGCAAGCGGCTTTCATGCAGTGGAAGGCCCCTTTCAGGTTGGTGTCCAGTACGGCGTCAAAGTCTGCCTCGGTCATACGCATCATCAGGTTGTCGCGGGTAATACCGGCGTTGTTTACCAGAATATCAATGCGGCCGAACTTGGCAATGGTTTCTTCCACCAAAGCTTGTGCTTCGGATTCGATTGCCACATTGCCCTGAATAGCAAAGGCCTCTACGCCCAAAGCGCGGCATTCTTCGGCAACGGCTTGTGCAGCAGAAGCACTGCCGGCATAGTTAATGGCAACATTAATGCCCTGTGCAGCCAAAGCAAGACAGATGGCGCGACCAATGCCGCGGCTGCCACCGGTAATCAAAGCAGATGTGTTGGTACTCATACGGTTTCTCCTTTTAACCAAGCAAGGGCAGCAGCCAGGTCTTCGGCTGTTTCAACCGAACGGACGGTGATGCTCTTGGCTGTTTTTTTCACAAGGCCTGCCAGTGTTTTACCGGGGCCGATTTCTAAAATGGTGTCAATGCCGGCTTGTTCCATACGGCGGATGATATCTTCCATGTAAACGCTGGATTGCACCTGCTTTTCTAACAAAGCGGGAATGGATTCATCGGGGGATTTGGGTGCACCCAAACAGTTGAAGTATACTGGGCACTGCATTTCGCCAAAGGAAATTTCCTTGAATTTTTCACGCAGGGCATTTCCGGCAGGGGCCATCAACGAGGTGTGGAACGGGCCGGAAACCTTTAAGGGCAGGCAACGTTTTGCACCGGCAGCTTTTGCGGTTTCACAGGCAGCGTCAACCGCAGTCTGATCGCCTGCAATTGCCATTTGACCGGGGCAGTTATAGTTTGCAATTTCTACCACACCGCCGGTGGTTTGCGCAGCGGTATCGCAGGCAGCTTGCAGAGCAGCACGCTCCAAGCCTAAAATAGCGGCCATACCGCAGGGGCGGCCGGTAACCGTTTGTTCCATGGCTTTGCCACGAAAGGAAGCCAACGAAACAGCGGTGGAAGCATCCAGTACACCGGCACAGGCCAGCGCAGAATATTCACCCAAGCTTAATCCTGCCACTGCTTGGGGAACGATTCCGTTTTCTTTTAGTACACGGGTTAGGCTAACCGCAAAGGCAACCATGCAGGGCTGGGTAAATTGGGTTTGGCTTAAGGTTTCTTCGGGACCTTCAAAGCAAAGAGTTTTCAGGTCAAAATCCACTGCAGATGCAGCGGCGTCCAGAGCGTTGCGGAATACCGGTTCACACTCGTACAAATCCTTGCCCATGCCGGCATGTTGTGCGCCTTGGCCGGCAAATAAAAACGCCAGTTTCATTGTGTTTTGCTCCTCCATTCAGCAGCAATTTCTTCCATCAATTCTCTTACCGACATCATTCGGTTCATGCGGCCCACATTGGAACCACAGAAAAACAGGCCTTCTTCCCAGTTGCCCCGCACGGCTTCAATCAGCGCATGGGCAATGCAGTAAATGCTGTCCAGTTTTTTGCAGGGCACCAAACAGTTTACGCAGCGTTTGGGGGTTAAGATTTCGCCTGCCGCCAATCGCTGTACCAGGGGAGAAGCCAAGGCACGGCCAGGCATACCCACCGGGCTTTTTACAATGCAGGCATCTTCCGCTTTTGCAGCCAGAAGAATGTCTTTGTATCCTTGCGAAGCATCGCACTCATAGGTGCCGATGAATCGGGTAGCAATCTGCACACCGGCAGCCCCCAAGGACTCCATACGGGCAGCATCGCTGCCGTTGAAAATACCACCGGCTGCAAACAGGGGGATTTTACGCCCTGCCAATGTTTCAAACGGTTTGAGCTGTTCGATGATTTCAGGAACCAACTTGTCCAGAGAAGGGGCGGTGTTGTTTTGTACTGCCTCCTGCTCAAATCCAAGATGACCACCTGCGTTGGGGCCTTCCACCACCATAAAATCAGGCAAAACACCAAAGCGTTTGTGCCACAGTTTACACAAGGTGGCAGCAGCGCGGGAACTGGATACAATGGGGGCCAACGCCACATCGGCGCCGGCGGCAATTTCGGGTAAGTCCAAAGCAAGACCTGCACCGCATACCACGGCATCTACACCGGATTTTATGGCGGTACGAACGCTGTCGGCATATTGCGTGGTTGCCACCATGGCGTTTACCGCAACCATGCCAAGCCCATTGGCTAGTTTTTTTGCCTTTTTAATCTCTTGTTCCAAAGCACGCAGATTTGCACCGTTGGGATTGGTGGCAAAATCCGGTTCGTTAAACCCGGTAACAGCGGTACTGATTGTACCCATACCACCACATTGTGCCACAGCACCTGCCAGACCGCCCAAAGAAACACCGATTCCCATGCCGCCCTGCAAAATGGGCAGCGAAAGAGTACGCCCACGAATGGTAAGAGAATTCATATATTACTCCTGTTCCAGCTGTGTTAAACGAGCAGCACAGCCCGCATTTAATTCTTCAAAGATGGTACGCAAAGGACGTACTTCGGTCAGCATGCCCGATACCTGACCTGCCATGAGGCTGCCGGTTTCGGTGTCGCCGTCAAAAACAGCACGGCGCAGCGAGCCAAGGGTGTAGTGCTCCAGTTCCATTTTGTCGGCACCTGCTTTTTCGCGTGCCACATAGTTGCGTGCCATCTTATTCTTTAAGATACGCACCGGAACACCTGCGATACGACCGGTTACAATGGTGTCGCTGTCCTTGGCTTTTAGCACAGCTTGCTTGTAGTTTTCGTGAATGGGGCACTCTTCGCTTACCAGCAAACAGGTGCCAATCTGTGCACCGCAAGCACCCAAAGCAAAGGCAGCCAGTAGTTGGCGGCCATCGGCAATGCCACCGGCGGCAATAACCGGAATGTTATTGTATTCTTTCATGGCGTCCACAACCTGGGGAACCAGTGCCATGGTGGTCATTTCGCCAACATGACCGCCGGACTCGGTGCCTTCGGCAATGATGCCGTCAACACCCAGCGAAGCCATGCGGCGAGCCAGAACAACCGCAGGAACAACAGGGAATACCTTGATGCCTGCTTCTTTCCACATGGGAACGTAAGCACCGGGGTTGCCTGCACCGGTGGTTACAACGGGCACCTTTTCTTCCACCACAATTTCCGCCATTTTGGGAGCATCGGGATTCATCAGCATGATGTTTACACCAAAAGGCTTGTCGGTAAGGCTGCGGCAGATGTGAATTTGCTCACGCAGCTGCTCTGCGCTCATACCGCCTGCGCCGATTAAGCCAAGCGCACCTGCGTTGGATACGGCAGCAGCAAATGTACCGGTGGCGATGTTTGCCATACCACCTTGGATAAAGGGAAATTCGGTCCCCAAAAGTTGATTCAATCGCATAAAATAATTACTCTCCTTATGTATAAAGCCGTTAAAAGCTTAAAAGACATGCGCCCCAGGTAAGCCCGGCACCAAAGCCGATGCATACCACTTTTTGACCGGGTCGGATGGTTCCGTTTTGCAGCAGTTCATCCAAAGCAAGGGGAATGCTGGCGGCGGAAGTGTTGCCGAACCGCTGCATGTTTTTGTAAAACATGGTGGGCGGTGCGCCCAGTTTTTTTACCACATGGTCAATGATGCGGCTGTTGGCTTGGTGGCATACTACATGGTCAATTTGCTCCAAGGTCAGCCCGCTTTTTTGCAGTAGCTGCTCCAAACATTTGGGGATAATATCCACGGCAAAACGAAAAATTGCTTTGCCGTCCATCTGCAAAAAGCGTGCTTGATTGGGCAGCAGGCTGTTTGCAAACAGCGATGTGGTATCACCACTGGCATTTAAAATGCAGGAATAGGGGGTATCTGCCAAGCGAACCACCATGGCAGCAGCGGCATCTCCAAATAAAACGCAGCTGGTACGGTCGGTAAAATCCAGCACACGGGAAAGACCCTCTGCACCAATTACCAAGGCATATTCGCTGTTTGCGGAACCGCTCATTAATAAACTGCGGGCGGTTTCAAGCCCGTATAAAAACCCTGTACAGGCTGCGTTAACGTCCATGCAGGGGATTGGTTTTGTGCAGCCCAAAGCTTGATGAACCTGGCAGGCAAGCGAGGGGGTAAGATAATCCGAAGTGAATGTGGCTGCCACAATCAAGCCGATTTGGTCTGCGCTTAGATTGGCTTGTTGTAATGCCTGCTGTGCAGCCTGTGCAGCAAGTTGACCGCAGGTTTCCTCCTCGCTGCAAAAATAACGCTGCTCAATACCGGTTCGGGTGGTAATCCACTCGTTGTTGGTATCCACAATTTGCGCCATATCTTCATTGGTAACACAGCGTTTCGGCAGTCCATGTCCGCTGCCTAAAATTTGCAATCCCGTCATAGAACATCCTTTCCGGGCTCTTGCAAAAAGGCAGTGCCCATGGTTCTGAATTTTTTCTGCCGATGTACTGCCGGGTCAGAGATGCGCAAAGCACGGCTTAATGCCTTTTGCAATGCAGCATCCACGGCTTGAAAAACGGCATCCGGATCGGTGTGGGCGCCTTGTTCCGGTTCGGGGATAATATCGTCAATAATCTCCAGCTGCTTTAAATCTTGGGCGGTGAGTTTCATCACATCACAGGCTTCGGAGCTGCGAGAAGAGTCCTTCCATAAAATGCTGGCAAACCCTTCGGGAGAAAGCACCGAATAAATGGCATTTTCCAGCATAAGAACCGTGTTGCCCATGGCAAGTGCCAAAGCACCGCCGCTGCCGCCTTCGCCGGTAATAACCGCAATCAAAGGTACGGTAATCTGGCTCATAACGGCAAGACTGCGGGCAATGGCTTCGCCCTGACCCCGTTCTTCGGCCTCTAAACCGGGATAAGCACCGGGGGTATCAATAAAAGTAATGATAGGGCGGCCGAATTTTTCTGCCTGCCGCATTAGTCGCTGTGCTTTGCGGTAGCCTTCCGGGTTGGGCATACCAAAGTTGCAGCGTTGGTTTTCTGCCAAATTGCGACCTTTTCGGTGTCCGATTACCGTAACGGGTCGGCCGTGATACAGGGCAATGCCGCCCAAAATACCGGCATCTTCACCGGCAAGGCGGTCACCTTTTTGTTCAAAAAAATCAGTAAATAACGCTTGAATATAATCGGCAGTGCCGGGACGCCCTGCATGGCGTGCCAATGCCACCTTTTGTGCCGGGGTATGATTAGCCACGCCGTGCACCTCCTTTGCTGTGTAATCGAAGCAATGTGGTCAAGGTGGATTTTAGCTGACTGCGTACCACAACAGCATCCATAAAACCGTGTTCTTCCAGATATTCTGCACGCTGGAACCCTTCGGGAAGAGCTTGTCCAATGGTTTGTTCAATGACACGGGGGCCCGCAAAGCCGATTAAGGCATTCGGTTCTGCAAGGGTAATATCGCCCAAGGAGGCAAAGCTTGCGGTTACGCCACCTGTGGTGGGGTGGGTAAGGCAAGCAATGTAAAGACCGCCTGCGTCCTGAAAGCGAGTAATGGCGCTTGCGGTTTTTGCCATTTGCATCAACGAAAGAATGCCCTCTTGCATACGAGCACCACCCGAAGCACAAAAAATCACCAAAGGCAATTTGGCTTTGCGGGCAGTTTCGGCGGCAAGGGCAACCTTTTCACCCACGGCAACGCCCATGCTGCCCATTAAAAAGCGGCTATCCATAACTGCAATTACAGCGGAAAAACCGCCGATTTTTCCTTTTGCAGTAACAACGGCTTCGCTGAGACCGGTACGGCGGCGCAGGGTATCCAGTTTGCTGTCGTAACCTTCAAATTCCAGTGCATTGGCACTGCACAGGTTTGCGTTTAGCTCCTGAAAGGTGCCCTGGTCCAGCAACATTTCCAAACGCTGATAGGCACCAATGGGGCGATGATGCCCACATTGCGGGCAAACCGAAAGAGATTCTGCCCATTGCTTTTTGCTTACGGCAGCGTTACAGGCAGGGCATTGCTCAAACAAAACCGGGGCATCGATACGGTTTGTTACCGGCAAGCGACCACCTTCGCGCATGACTTTAAGGCGAAGCAATCGGTCGCGCCGATTGGAAAAACGATTGTTTAACATGGATTATGCTTCCTCCTGTGTATCAAACCGACAGCCTTTTTCCATCCATTCCAAAAGCTGCTCCAAATTTTCTTCAATAAAGCTGGTGCAGTAATCGCCTTTGAGGAAATCGGGATGATACAAAATTAAGTGTGCAAGTTCTGCACTGGTGGGGTAACCTTCCACGATAAATTCTTCCAGTACACGGCGCATTCTGCGAATGGCAGCCAGTCGGGTGGGTGCATGTACAATCAGCTTTGCCACCATGGAATCGTAAAAAGGCGGCAGTTCATAGCCGGTATACAGGGCAGAATCCACACGAACACCACACCCACCGGGAAAATGAACAAACTCGGTTTTGCCGGGCATAGGGGCAAAGTTTTTGGTGGGGTCTTCGGCATTGATACGCACTTCAATGGAGTGACCGTTTAGCTTGATATCGTCTTGCGTAAAGGAGAGAGGCAACCCGGCGGCTACACGAATTTGCTCTTTGACCAGATCCTGTCCGGTTACCATTTCGGTAACGGGATGTTCTACCTGAATACGGGTGTTCATTTCAATGAAGTAGTAATTGCCGTCGGGTGCCAACACAAACTCAATGGTTCCGGCACCTTCGTATCCGCAACATTGCGCTGCTTTTACAGCAGCTTCGCCCATAGCTTGGCGCAGTGCAGGGGTAAGCGCACGGGAAGGGGATTCTTCCATCAGCTTTTGGTTTTTGCGCTGTACCGAGCAATCACGTTCGCCCAGATGCACCACATGACCATGGCGGTCGGCCATAATCTGAAATTCAATGTGACGGGGCGAAAGTACCAGTTTTTCTAAGTACATGGAGCCATTGCCAAAGCAGGCGACCGCTTCGGCCTGTGCCGAAGCAAAGGCGGCAGGCAGTTCTTCGGCACTGAATACACGGCGCATACCACGTCCACCGCCGCCTGCACTTGCTTTCAGCAAAACAGGATATCCGATGCGCTGTGCCACTTCTAGGGCCTGTTCGGCATTTTGGAGAACTCCGTCCGAACCGGGCACAACGGGAACACCGGCTTCAATCATTAAAGAACGGGCTGCGGATTTGTTGCCCATACGGCGAATTACATCGCCGCTGGGGCCGATGAAGGTCAGGCCGCACTGTGTACACAAATCGGCAAATTCATCGTTTTCTGATAGAAACCCATAACCGGGGTGAATGGCTTCACAACCGCTTTCAATGGCGGCGGTAAGAATGGCGGTTTGGTTTAGATAGCTTTGTGCAGCTTTTGCAGGGCCGATGCACACTGCAAGGGTAGCAAGCTGCACATGCAGTGCGTTGGCATCGGCAGTGGAGTAAACGGCCACGGTTTCGATGCCGAGTTCACGGCAGGCGCGGATAATGCGCACCGCAATTTCGCCGCGATTGGCAATTAAAATACGTTTAAACATGGTTTACAGCTCCCGAATCTGAAATAGAGGCTCATCAAATCCAACCAGTGTGTTGTCGTCCACCAGAACACTTTCGATTACGCAGTTGCAGGGGGCAGGGATTTCGTTCATCATCTTCATGGCTTCAATCAGGCCGATAATCTGCCCTTTTTGCACAGTATCACCGGGTTTTACATAAGCAGGTTCACAGGGTGCGCTGGCAGCGTAAAATGTGCCAACCAAAGGTGCGTTAATGGTAGCGTTGTTTACAGCCGCAGGTTCAGCGGCAGGGGCGGCTTGGGGTGCTGCAACCGGTGCAACTGCAACCGATGCGCCCACTGCAATGGGCTGGGAAACTGCTTTTTCCAAGGTGAGATGTTCTTCACCACAGTGATATTCAAAACGAGAGGAAGAGCTTTCGTCGAATGCTTTCATTAGGCTGGTGATTTGTTCCAAGTTCATACCGGGAACCTCCTTGTTGTAATGGTTAGGCGGTAAATGCCGCAAAATAAAATAGCTCTGGCCGGGAAATCAGAAGCGGGCCACTCCGCTGCCAAAGTTCCCCTGCCAGAGCGGTTACAGGCGGCTATTGTAACGCCTTACCTGTTGATTTGCCCAAATCAGGCGTTGGCTTCCAGATAGTTTACAATGTCGCCAACGGTTTTCATGTTTGCCAGTTCTTCATCCGAAATAGAAACGCCCAGGGCATCTTCCAGAGCCATGTTCAGCTCTACAGCGTCCAGGCTGTCTGCACCCAAATCGTCTGCCAGGGTTGCTTCCATGGTAACAGCGTCTGCTTCGCAGCTCAGGGTATCTACAATAATGTCACGTACTTTTTCAAACATAATACAGTCTCGCTTTCTGTTTCAGAATGAATTTAATAGTTTTATAATTTTAATTAAAAAAATTTAAGTAAAATTATTTAAGTACATTTTAGCAAGGATTTGGAAAATGTCAATAGAAAAACTTAAAAAAATTTAAATATTAAAAATTAAACAAAGCGGTTTCAATGGGGAGACAAGATAAGTATAAAAGAGGTACGGTGGCGAAAAAGTTAGAAAAAACAAGGCAAAACAAAAGGGCTTTTGCCGAATGATTCAGCAAAAGCCCTTACATTAAATATTATTAAGATAGAGTGGGATTATTCAGCGTCTTTTTTACGCTTAATAACAAACTTGTAAATAACAAAGGCAACCAGTGCAATGCCTGCCACGATCTTGGCGCCGTCGTAGAATACAGCACCGGCATGCTCCCAAGAAGCACCGGCAAAACGACCGATTAACAGCAAAATGGTGTTCCAAACAGCACTGCCGACAACGGTGTAAATGACAAATTGCATAAATGGCATGCGGTTCATGCCGGCAGGAATGGAAATTAAGCTGCGAACAACGGGAATACAACGGCCAATCAGCACGGCCTTTGCCTCGTATTTTTCAAACCAGCCAAAGGTTTTTTGAATGTCGCCGGGTTTAAAGCCCAAGCGTTTTACCCATTTGTGGTTGAGCCAGTGTTCCAAACGATCCACCGAAATTAAGGTGCCAATCCAGTAAAGCGCAATGGCACCCACCACAGCACCCAGTGTGGAGCAGATTAGCATTGCAGAGAAGCTCAGGTGCATTTGTGCAATCAAGAATCCGCCAAAGGTCAGGATAACCTCAGAGGGAATAGGGGGGAACAAGTTCTCGATCATGATAAGTGCGAACATTGCAAGATAGCTGAAGTCTGTCAAAAATTGTAACATTGCATCATGCATAGTAAAATCCTCATTCTTTGTTTTTTGTTAAGAAAAAAGCTCTTACCGCAACGGTAAGAGCTTTGGTGCGAGGAAAGGGACTTGAACCCTCAAGGTAAAAACCACATGCACCTCAAACATGCGCGTATGCCGATTCCGCCACCCTCGCATAAATGCGGTTTGTTGTAAACCGCAAGATGTATTCTATCAAAAGAAAAACCAAAAGTCAAGCGTTAACCGTTATTTTCTTCCAAAGAAGATAAAATTTCGGAAGAGATGCCGTCGTTTGCAGGCAATTCGGTAACCTGACGTAATTTGCGCTGGATTTGTCGGGTGCGTACGCCCACCAGATTTTCCAGCTCGTGGCTTGCTTGGTTGATTCGGTTTTGTGCCTGTGCCAAGGCATGGCCAAAGGTGTCAAATTCGGATTTTACGCTGCCCAATACCTTCCAAACTTCGCTGGAACGCTTTTGGATGGCAAGGGTGCGAAAGCCCATTTGCAGGCTGTTCAGCAATGCAGCCATTGTGGTGGGGCCTGCAACCACAATTTTAAATTCGCGCTGCAAGCGTTCGGCCATGCCGCAGCGTACCACTTCGGCGTATAAGCCTTCAATGGGCAGGAACATGATGCCGAAATCGGTTGTATGGGGCGGTGCAATGTACTTATCGTGAATATCTTTGCCAAACCCACGAATCCGCTTTTCCAGTTCCTTGGTGGCAGATTCTACGGCAGACTTGTCGCCGGAATCATAGGCATCCAGCAAAGCGGAATAGGCATCCACCGGGAATTTGGCGTCAATGGGCATCCAAACCTCGCCCTCGTCATCACCGGGCAAACGCAATGCGTATTCCACACGGTCGTTGCTGCCGGGTACGGTGGCAATGTTTTCGGCATATTGTTCCGGTGCCAGAATCTGCTCTAAAATAGCACCAAGCTGAATTTCGCCCAAGATACCACGGGTTTTTACATTACTCAGCACCTTTTTTAAATCGCCAACACCGGCGGCCAAATTGCGCATTTCACCCAAGCCACGGTAGACCATTTCCAACTGCTTGCTTACCAAACCAAAACTTTTTTGAAGCTTGTCTTCTAAGGTTTGTTGCAGTTTTTCGTCTACGGTTTGAC
Source organism: uncultured Allofournierella sp. (assembly GCA_944382775.1). Taxonomy (GTDB): domain Bacteria; phylum Bacillota; class Clostridia; order Oscillospirales; family Ruminococcaceae; genus Allofournierella. Next base: position 7,046 of record CALWNI010000017.1, on the reverse strand, counting down.
GCATTTCATTTAAACGACGCTCGTTGCTGGCCTGCATAGCGTTCATGCGAACTTCCATGGTTGTGCGAATGCTCTCTAATTTTTGTTCGGTTTGGGTAGCACCGGCCTGCATGCCCGCCGTAATGCGGCTGCTTAGCTCTTGACGAGTCTGGCGAATTTCTGCAAGAAGGTCTTGCCGTACTTTTTCCAAATCTTCGCCTGTTAAATCCTGCTCGAGTGGGCGGCGCAGCAGAGCAAGCAAACTAAATACGCAGGAAAGGCCTGCTAAAACAAGTATTAGGATTTCCATAATTTTCTCCTTTGAAAAAGGGGATAAATACCCCCCAAACTTCATACATATAAGTATAAAAGGTTTGCGGTGGCAAATCAATCATAGAAAATAATTCGCAGAAAGGAAGCAGGACATGAAACAAAAGCGAATGTTTTGGTTTGCAAGCTGGGCAGTGGGCTGCGCAGTGATTGCAGGTGTAATGATATGGGCGGCAAGCAACAAAACCGTAGGGTGCAGCAATGAGGATTTAACGCAAATTCCCATTGCACAGGTTACGGCATCCATGCAAGATGAATTACAGCCGGAAGAAAAACGGGTCTTTTTAACCTTTGACGATGGCCCCAGTGCCACAACGGAACAGGTACTTGATATCCTAAAAGAAAAAAATGTGCCGGCAACCTTTTTTGTGGTGGCAGCAGAGGGCAACGAGCCGTATCTTCCATTGATCCAGCGTGCGGTGGAAGAAGGACACCAGATTGCATTACATAGCTGCACCCATTCTTACAAAACGATTTATCAAGATACAGCAGCTTTTTGGGCAGATATTAAGGCGCTGCGTGAAAAAATCAGCCCCTATGTGGATGTGGAAAGCATTCGTTGGATTCGTTTTCCCGGCGGCAGCACAAATACCGTAAGCCATAAATACGGGGGATCTCTCATTATGCGGTCGCTGAAAAAGCAGGCCGAAGAAAAGGGATACTCCTATGTGGATTGGAACGTTTGCGCCAACGATGCAATTGGCGGGCATCCATCGGCAAATACTATTTATCAAAATGTAATTAACGACGTAGATAATCACCTTACCTGCGTAGTGTTAATGCACGATACAAAAGCAACCAAAAACACGGCAGAAGCCTTGCCGGATATTATTGATTGGTTCAGCGAAAATGGATATCGGTTTTGCAAAATTGATGAGCTGGATATGCAGATTTAATGATACAAAAGCCCCCAGGGTATTTCACCTTGGGGGCTTTTGTAAACTTTTTGGGAATTTTGCGGCGCAGGCACTTACATCACGTTGTAAAGGATTGTAAAATAGTGTATGATATGACCAAATAGTCTATACTTTATCAAAGACCGTTAACATTGGCAGAAAAGCCGAAAGGGGGATTGTGGATGTTCGGTTATGTAACACCTGCAAAACCCGAAATGAAGGTGAAAGAATTTGAGAGTTATCGCGCCATGTATTGCGGGTTATGCAAACAGTTGAAAAAGGACTACGGATTTTGGCCGCGTATGTTACTGAATTATGATTTGGTTACAGTGGCATTGTTGGCAGACGGCATATCCGGCGAGCAGGGAAGCCCTTGTATGGAACGATGCATTGCAAATCCCATAAAAAAGCGGTGTATGCAAAAAAATACACAGGGGCTGCAATTGGCAGCGGCAGGTTTGGTGTTGCTAAGCTGGTATAAATTAGCCGATGACTTGGCAGATGAACCGTTTTTGAAACGGCAATTGGTAAGAATTCTGCGGCTGTTGCTGCGCAGTGCCTACAAAAAGGCGGCAAAGCAGTATCTGCAAATCGACCGGGTACTGGCACAGCAAACAGAGCAGCAACAACAAATTGAATGCAGCAAAACAAAACGCTGGGACGAGGCCGCAGAGCCCACAGGCGTGATGACTGCCGAAATTTTGGCGGCCTGTGCCGAGTCAGAGCAGCAGGAGCGAATTTTGCGCCGTATGGGATTGTTTTTGGGTAAGATTCTATACTGGTTGGATGCGGCAGAAGATTATGAAGCTGACCAAGAAAAACACCGTTATAATGTGTTTTTGCAGAACGAGTATTCCAAACAGCAAACCATTGAACAGGTGCAGCTGCAATGTCGATTGGCGGCAGGGGAAGTTGCACGTTGCTATAACTTATTGGATTTAAAACTGAACCGCCCGATTTTGGATAATATTATCTTTTTGGGTTTGCCAGCCAGCATTGAGCGGGCAGGCATTGCAACAAACGTGGCAGACAAGCGAAGAGCCATGCAGTAAAGAAAGGAACAAAGAACTATGGATGCATATAAAGTGTTGGGGCTTACCAAAGGCGCAAGCGAAGAAGAAGTAAAAGCTGCCTATCGTTTGCTGGCACAAAAATACAACCCGGAAAATTATGAGGCAGGCCCCCTGCGAGAAGATGCCGAGCGTAAAATGAACGAGCTGAACGAGGCGTTTGACCAGGTTATGAGCGAACTGCGTACCGGTCAAAGCAATGCCGGGCAGTCGTATGGTGCAAATGCGGGGCAGCAAACTGGATATCAAAACGATGCAGGCAATGCCCAAAGCGGATATCCCCAGATTCGTGCATTGATTCGGGCAGGTCGTGCCGATGAAGCATTGGCACAACTGCAAAGCATTCCCAACGGCATGGCAAATGCAGAATGGAACTTTTTAATGGGCAGTGCCTACTATTATAAAGGTTGGATGGGCGAGGCTTTGCGCTATTTTCAAGAGGCCTGCCGTTTAGACCCTGCAAACCGTGAGTATGCAGCGGCGTTGTTTAACTTGCAGCGCAGTGCAGGCGGTCAAATGCCGGGCAACCCTTATGGTCCTTACGGCGGCCCCCAAGCCAACGCCATTGGCTGTAGCTGCTGTGATATGTGTACCGCAATGATTTGTATGGATATGTGCTGCGGCTGCGGCGGTCAGGGGTGCTAATTCATGCGAAAAAGACAAAGCGGAAAAATCGCTTTGTGCGGTGTGATTTGTGCATTGGTTATGGTAATCATGTTAAGCGGAAGCATTTTGCCGTTTGCCACATTTTGTGCACCTGCACTGGGCGGTATTATGCTTATGGCGATAGCAATGGAATGTGGCATGCGGCTGGCGTGGATATGCTACGGTACAGTGGGGGTATTAAGCTTGCTGTTTGTACCGGATAAAGAGGCTGTTGCAATTTTTATCTTCTTTTTTGGGTATTATCCATTGCTGAAAGCATATTTGCAGCGCATCCATAGTCGTATTCTGCAAATAGCAATCAAATTGCTGGTATTCAATGCAGCAGTAATCAGCATGTATGCGGTATTGCTGTATTTGTTCCCGATTCAATCTTTGGTACAAGAGTTTGCAGAAACAACCAAGTTGCTGTTGGCGGCATTGCTTGCAATGGGAAATGTATCTTTTTTGGTTTACGATGCCGCACTTGTTAATTTGCTGCATTTTTATGTAATAAAGGTAAAACCAAAATTGCGGCAGATTTTGTAATGAGATTAAGCAGAGTAGCCATACAGTGGGCTGCTCTGTTTTTGTATCACATCAAGAAGTGAAAAAAATGGAAAAGGAAAAGGATGAAAACAGCGTGAATAACTGGAAGCCAAACCACCGCTTTGTGGGCAATATGGCGGTGGTGATTGTGGGAATTTTGTTTTATGTGGGAATTACCAACCTGCATTTAATTGCGAAAACAGTAAATGGATTTTTACAGGTTTTGTCGCCGTTTATTTGGGGCTTTGTGATTGCCTATTTGTTGGATGGTGTGGTGCGTTGGTTTGAAAAGAAACTCAACGGCAAACGCCTGTTGGCCATTGGAATTAGCTATTTGCTGGCCATTGCAATGGTGGTATTGTTGCTTAGTTTTGTTATTCCGCAATTGATACAAAGTGTGCGAATCTTAATTGACAATGCAAGCGGCTATATGGCCAATTTAACAAGCTTGGTAAATCAATGGACGGTTAAGCTAGGCCTAGACCCGGAAGTTACCAAAAATATGATGATTTCTTATACCGATTTGATGAATCAAGTCACACAGATTGCCGCAAAATTGATGCCGCAGATTTTAAACTACGGCATGGCAGTGGGCAGCGGTGTGGTTTCGGCGTTAACGGCACTGATTGCATCCATTTATATGCTAATGGATAAAAATAAACTGCTTGGTCAGATGCATAAAGTAATTTATGCCTTTTTGCCGTTGCCAAAAGCCAAGCGCACACTGGAAGTGTGCAGCCATGCGAATAAGGTGTTCAATGGATTTATTGGCGGTAAAATTATTGATAGCGCAATCATTGGCGTAATTTGCTTTGTGGGTATGAATTTGCTGCGGATGCCGTTTGCGTTGTTGATCAGTGTCATTGTGGGTGTTACCAATGTGATTCCATTTTTTGGACCGTTCATCGGTGCCATTCCCAGCATTATGATTTTGTTAATGGCCAGCAGCCCCATGAACGCATTAAAATTTGGTATTTTTATTATTGTACTGCAACAGTTTGACGGCAATATTTTAGGCCCCAAAATTTTGGGCGATTTCACAGGGCTTTCTGCAATTTGGGTGTTGGTAGCCATTATTGTGGGCGGCGGTTTGTTCGGATTTGCGGGTATGGTGGTAGGTGTACCTACCTTTGCAGTGTTGTATTCTTTGGGCAGTGAGTTTTTGCGTAACCGATTAAACGCAAAGGGAATTGATGCACAGGGAAATGCAGTGCCTACTGTAACAAATGCGGAGCAATCCGAATAGGCTAAAAAGAATATAAAAATCTGAAAAAATCAAAAGGAGTGCGTGGCAATGTGGTTTGAACAAGCGGTTGTTTATCAAATTTATCCCTTGGGAATGTGTGGGGCTCCCCAGCCAAACGATGAAAAATCAGAGCATCGCATTGGTGCGGTGATCCATTGGATTGACCATATTAAAGCACTGGGGGCAGACACGGTCTTGTTCAACCCCTTGTTTGAAAGCGATTGCCACGGATACGATACCCGTGATTTCAATCGGGTGGACGTTCGGCTGGGAACCAATGCAGATTTTGCGCAGGTATGCCAAGCCTTGCACGATGCAGGGCTTCGGGTGATGTTGGACGGCGTATTCAACCATGTGGGCCGCGGTTTTTGGGCGTTTCGGGATGTACAAGCAAATAAATGGAACAGCCCTTACAAAGATTGGTTTCACCTGAATTTTGACGGAAATACCGAATATAACGACGGCTTTTGGTACGAAGGCTGGGAAGGCCATAACGAATTGGTTAAGCTGAATTTGCAAAATCCGGCAGTGGTGGAGCATCTGTTTTCGGCTGTGCAAAACTGGGTGGAACAATTTGCAATTGATGGTCTGCGTTTGGATGTTGCTTATAGCCTTGCACCGGAATTTTTAAAACAGCTGCGGCAGTTTACCCAAAGAATAAAGCCGGATTTTGTGTTGGTGGGCGAAACCCTGCACGGAGATTACAACCGCTGGATGAATGATGAGATGTGTCATTCCGTTACCAACTATGAGTGCTACAAGGGATTATACTCCAGTTTCAACAGCATGAATCTGTTTGAAATTGGCCACAGCTTAGCCCGCCAGTTTGGCCCGGAACCTTGGACACTGTATAAGGGCAAGCATCCCTTGTGTTTTTTGGATAATCACGATGTGGAACGCATTGCAAGCATTTTGCAAAACAAAAACCACCTTGCCCCGGCGTATGGGTTGTTGTTTGGCATGCCGGGTGTTCCTGCGATTTATTACGGAAGTGAGTGGGGCATAGAGGGCCGCAAAGCAGACGGAGATGCAGCGTTGCGGCCTGCTATACAGCAGCCCATTGCAAATGAACTTACACAGTGGATTGCACGGTTGGCGCAGATACACAAAAACAGCCGTGCCTTATGCTATGGCAGTTATCGAAACATTCTGCTAACCAATCATCAGATTATTTTTGAACGCCGCACCGATGAAGAACGGGTGCTGGTGGCAATCAATGCATCGGCAGAACCTTTTATGGCACATTTTGATGCACAGGCGGGCAGAGCAGTGGATTTAATCACAGCATTGCCCCATGATTTTGGCGGGGGAAGCTTGCTGCCTGCCTACAGCGTGTCTTATTGGAGAACCGAATAAGGCAAGAAACTGCCGCTTTGCAGCAAGAAAAAATATGATATAATAAAGAGCAATAAAACCATAATAAAGGAGCATTCAATCAATGCCGTATATTCACATTACAACCAATACGCATATTCCCGACAATGCAGAAGAATTGCTGAAAACCCAGCTTGGGCATGCCATCGGAATCATTCCCGGAAAAAGCGAAGCATGGCTGATGGTTTCTTTTACCGATGAAGCACGGCTGTGGTTTGCAGGCAGCGATGCACCGGCAGCATTGGCGGAGGTAAGTGTTTACGGTGGTGCACAGGCAGATGCCTACGACGACTTGACCAGCCGCATTACCGAGATTTTGGAGGGTGCGCTGGATATTGCACCCGACCGCGTGTATGTTAAGTATACGGAAACCGAACACTGGGGCTGGAACGGCAGAAACTTCTAATAGTAAGTTTGTGGATTCTTTACAAACAAGGCAGAAATAAGGCGACACTTCTTTTGGCTTTCGTCATTCAGTCAAAAGAAGTGTCGTTTTCTTTGTGCAAAAATTCCAAACGGATATTGACATCCCTATTATGTAGGACTATAATCATTGACGAACTGGTCCTACCAGTTTAAAGAGGCGATCCAATCGAGGGGGATAGTATGAAGTTTTTGATGCAATTTAGTCGAATTTTAATGATTTCGTTGGCAGGCGAACTGCTTAAGATGATTCTGCCGCTGCCGATACCCGCCAGTGTTTACGGCTTGATTCTTATGTTGGTTTGTCTTTCTACGGGGGTTTTAAAGGTAAATCAGGTAAAAGAAGCAGCCGTTTTTTTAATCGAAATTATGCCGGTTATGTTTATTCCGGCGGCAGTTGGTCTGGTTAATGCATGGGGTGCATTACAGCCCGTATTTTTTCAGGTTATAATTACAATTATTGTGACCACTGTACTGGTAATGGTGGTTACAGGAAAAACCACACAGTTTATAATGAAAAAAAGCGGGGGAAAGACC
>CALWNI010000016.1 GCA_944382775.1 uncultured Allofournierella sp. | reverse complement strand
TGACGGCTTAGTTATATTATCATATCCCAACCCCAAATGTCAACACCTTTTTCAATATTTTTTTGAATTGTTTTTAATCTTTATATTATATATATTATATAATACATTATATATCTTAATTTTTCTTTTGATATTCAATAATAATTACATTATAATTCTCCTATAATATATTTGAAAAAACCCTTTTCAAATTAACAAAAATATGGTACTATATGTTTCGCAATATTATTTGCGCTCGTGGCGCAGCTGGATAGCGCGTCAGACTCCGACTCTGAAGGCCGTGGGTTCGAATCCCGCCGAGCGCACCATAAAAAGTCTCCAAATCCAACTGGATTTGGAGACTTTTATTTTATCTTCATATACCGCAACCTTTTTCATAGTAGTTTTATATGGTATACTTAAACTATATTTTAAAAAATAGGAGGCAAGAATGAAGTTAATTTTAAGCGACCGCTCATTAGCACTCCCCTCGCTGGATTCCACCACCCAATTTATTGATCTCTCGCAAAAAAAGATTAAAAATTGTGTAGGATGTTTTGGTTGCTGGACAAAAACACCTGGCAAATGCGTTATTCGTGACGATGCCACAACAATATATCCACTTATTGCTTCCAGTAACCGTGTTATATATATAAGCAAAATCAAATATGGATCCTATGACACAATTATGAAAACCATATTGGAGCGTTCCATTCCCGTTCAGCAAGCATTTATCCGTCTTCATCACGGCGAATCACACCACATTCAAAGAAACGTTGTGCCAAAACAAGCAGTCATCATTGGGTATGGTGCCTCTTCTCCGGAAGAGGAAACACTTTTTCGGCAGCTGATTTCCCGCAATGCTTATAATATGAATTTCGAGCATACCCAAGTTCATGTTGTTCCCGAACATCTTCTGGAGGAAACCCTAAAAAGCGAGGTGTCCAAATGGAAAAACTAATGATTATAAACGGTAGCCCCCGTGCAGCAAAATCAAATTCAAAACAATATGCCGCACTTTTTTCTCAGCACTGCCCAATTCAAACCGAATATTTTAACATAACCCAAACCAATCATTTAGACCTATGCCAAGCTATGAACCGCTTTTCTCAAGTTATATTTGTTTTTCCATTATATGTAGATAGTCTTCCCGTAACACTTTTAAACTTTTTAAAAACTTTAGAAGAAAACCTGCCAAAGCACAAGCCAACCATATCTGTTTTAATCAATTGTGGATTTATCGAACCGGAACAAAATGATATCGCAATAAAAATCATTCAATTATTTTGCCGTCAGGTTGGTTGTCCTTTTGGTTCAGTTTTAAAAATCGGTGGCGGTGAAGCAATTTTGACCACGCCTTTTCGCTTTTTGGTCGTTAGAAAAATAAAACACTTTGCCATCTCTGTTTCCCGCAAACAAAACAAAACTTTCAAAGTAACCATGCCTCTTCCCAAAAAAATCTTTATCAAAGCTTCCACCAACTATTGGGAAAATTACGGCAAACGCCATGGCATTACAAAAGAGCAAATGTCCACCATGCAAATTGAATCCCCTGAATTACCTTAACAAAAAAGAGCTTGGAAACTCCAAGCTCTTTTTTGTTTTATTCCAATTCAAATGCACCGGTATACAACTGATAGTACTTGCCCTTTTGTGCAATTAACTGTTCATGGTTTCCGCGTTCAATAATGCGGCCTTGCTCTAAAACCATAATAACATCTGCATTTTTAACGGTAGACAAACGGTGTGCAATAACAAAAACCGTACGTCCCGTCATCAGTGCGTCCATACCCTTTTGTACAATTGCTTCGGTTCTGGTATCAATGGAACTGGTTGCTTCGTCCATAATCATTACCGGAGGATCTGCCACCGCAGCGCGGGCAATCGCCAGTAACTGACGCTGTCCTTGCGACAAGTTCGCACCGTTTCCGGTCAACATTGTATTGTATCCATCGGGCAAACGTGTAATAAAGTCATGTGCACCTGCCAGCTTTGCTGCAGCAATGCACTCTTCATCCACCGCATCCAAGTTGCCATATCGGATATTTTCCATTACCGTTCCGGTAAACAGGTTGGTATCCTGCAATACAATACCCATACTGCGGCGCAAGTCCGCCTTTTTGATTTTGTTAATGTTAATGCCATCGTAGCGGATTTTTCCGTCCGCAATGTCATAGAATCGGTTGATCAGATTGGTAATGGTAGTTTTGCCTGCACCGGTTGCACCTACGAATGCAACCTTTTGACCCGCCTCAGCATACAAGGTTACATCATGCAGTACCGTCTTTTTAGGTGTATAACCAAAGTCCACATCAAACAGGCGAACATCACCCTTCAAACGGGTATAGGTAACGGTTCCGTCTGCCTTGTGGGGATGACGCCATGCCCAAACATTGGTGCGCTCTTCGCACTCTACCAGGTTGCCATCCTTATCTTCTTTGGCGTTTACCAGTGTAACATAACCTTCATCCTTCTCCGGCTCTTCGTCCAACAAGGTAAAGATACGCTGTGCACCTGCCAAACCCATAATAACCGAGTTAATCTGCTGCGAAACCTGCATAACGCTGCCTGCAAATTGCTTGGTCATATTTAAGAACGGAACCACTACACTAATGCTCAATGCAACGCCGGAAATGCTTACATTCGGTACCTTTGCCATCAGCATAAAACCACCGGCTACTGCTACCAAAACATAAATCAAGTTTCCCATATTATTTAAAACAGGGGGCAAGATGTTTGCAAATTTGTTTGCGCTTTCTGCTGCTGCAAAAAGTTCATCGTTCCAACGGTCAAAATCTGCTTTTGTTTCTTCCTCATGGCAGAAAACTTTTACTACTTTCTGACCGTTCATCATCTCTTCAATGTAGCCTTCCACATGGCCCAACGCCTCTTGTTGACGCAGGAAAAACCGTGCCGAATGTCCACCAATTTTTCGTGTAATAAACAGCATCATGGCTACGCCTAAGATAACAACCAGGCTCATCCATACACTGTAATACAGCATAATGCAGGTGATGGTAACCATGGTAACAATGGTCATGGTAATCTGGGGAAAACTCTGAGAAATCATCTGGCGCAAGGTATCGATATCATTGGTGTAGTAACTCATGATATCGCCATGATTGTTGGTGTCAAAATAGCGAATAGGCAAATCCTGCATTCGGCTAAACATTTTAACACGCAGCTTTTTCAAAGAACCTTGTGTAATAATTGCCATCAATCGGGTAAAGGTAAAGGCCGACAGCAACGCCAACACATACAATACAATTAAAATGCCTACCAATTTCAAAATAGGCCCCGATACACTTGCCCAGTCACCGCTTGTCCAGCTTTGTTCAATCAATGCAATGATGTTTTGCATAAAAATTGCAGGAATTGAACTTACTAGCGCACTAAACAAAATACAAAACACTGTAATGGGCATCATAACCGGATAAAAGGAAAACAGGGTTTTAAAAATACGAACCAGAGTTCCTTGTTTGCTAATTGTCGGATTACCGTGCATCTTCATCACCTGCCTTATTTTGAGAAGTATATACTTCGCGATAAATCTCACTGCTCTTCAGCAGTTCTTCGTGTGTACCAATAGCGCTGATTCTGCCGCCATCCATAACAATAATGCGGTCTGCATCTTCTACCGAAGAGGTACGCTGCGCAATGATAATTTTGGTTGTATCCGGAATAAATTCTTTGAATGCTTTTCGAATCAACGCATCGGTCTTGGTATCAACCGCACTGGTGGAGTCGTCCAAAATCAATACCTTAGGCTTTTTCAGCAATGCGCGTGCAATGCACAAACGCTGTTTCTGACCGCCCGATACGTTAGAACCGCCCTGCTCAATATAGGTATCATATTTATCCGGAAAACGCTGAATGAACTCATCCGCCTGTGCCAATCGGCAAGCTTCCATCATTTCTTCGTCGGTTGCATCTTTATTGCCCCAACGCAGGTTTTCTTTAATGGTTCCGCTAAACAAAACATTTTTCTGCAATACCACTGCCACCTGATTGCGCAAGGCTTCCAAATCGTATTCGCGCACGTCCCGTCCGCCTACTTTTACCGTGCCTTCGGTTGTATCGTACAAACGGCTAATCATCTGAATCAAAGAAGACTTGGACGAACCGGTACCACCAATCACACCAATGGTTTCACCGCTCTTAATGTGCAGATCAATATTGCTCAAGGCCATACGCTCTGCCTTTTTGGAATACTTAAAGCTTACATGATCAAAGTCAATCGAACCGTCTTTTACTTCCAATACACCATTTTCCGGGCTAGTCAAGGTGCTTTCTTCGCTTAACACTTCCACAATGCGATGTGCCGATTCGCTTGCCATAGTAATCATTACAAATACCATCGACAACATCATCAAACTGTTCAAAATCTGGAAACTATAGGTCAGTAATGCCGAAAACTGACCAACATCCAAATCCATACCGCGGCTTGTAATAATGGTGTAAGAACCGAATGACAGTACAAATACCATTACCACATACAAACAAAACTGCATCAAGGGGTTGTTAATTGCCAAAATCTTTTCTGCCCGAGTAAAATCGGCACATACATTTTGTACTGCGGCTTCAAACTTTTTCTTTTCGTAATCTTCGCGTACATAAGATTTTACTACGCGCATACCCTGGATATTTTCTTGTACCGAGTTGTTCAGTGCATCGTATTTTTTAAACACACTTTTAAACAAAGGCATTACTTTGTGTGCAACCCAAAACAGACCCAAGCCCAAAATGGGAACAACCAACAAAAAGATAAGTGCCATCTTGCCGCCCATGATAATTGCCATTGTAAACGAGAAAACAAACAGCAGCGGCGAGCGAATTGCAATACGTACAATCATCATATACGCATTTTGTACGTTTGTAATGTCGGTAGTCAAACGTGTTACCAGCGAAGAGCTGGAAAATTTATCAATATTTTCAAAGGAAAAATCTTGGATTTTATAAAAGATATCCTTTCGCAAATTGCGCGCAAAGCCACTGGATGCAGTTGCCGCCTCAATGCCGGCCAAAGCACCAAATGTTAAAGACAAGCCCGCCAAAATCAATAGTGCAAATCCGTATTGTAAAATTGTGCTAAAACTGCAACCGGCTTTAATTTGGTTTACCAGCTGTGCAATAATAAACGGAATAATACACTCCATCAATACTTCCAGAAACACAAAACAAGGTGCTTTTATCGACGCTTTTTTGTATTGCCGAATTGACTTTGCAAGTTGTTTGTACATAAACTCGTTTTATCCTCCTACTACTATTTTATTTTTACGCCTTTTGCAGGCAAAATAAGGTTATCCTTGCAAACGTTTGCGTTCGCAAATAATTATCAAGCGATAAAAAGAGCGTAAGCCCTTTTGTTGGGACCTACGCTATCTAACGCATGATGTATTCATTATACTGAATATTTAAGACCAATGTCAACAAAAAACCACTCATATTTCACCGTTTTAAACAATTTTCTCCTCTTTTTTTCTCTTTTTTGTCAATTTGTTTTTTTAGATTTAATTCTCACTATACACTGTTCTATTGGTTTGTTTTTTGACAATACTCGTTTTTATTTTTATAATAAAATAAATCAAACTTTATTATGGTACTAAAGTTAACTTCTGCCTGCTTGAATCCCTTCAAAGGAGGTTTTTTCATGGCATTGCACAAGCTTTGCTGTATTGTTTCCATCCTGTTTCTCGGCGTTCTTGTCGGTTGCAGTTCTTCCCCCGGCAGTGCCTCACAAACGATCCAAACCAGTTCTATTTCTTCAGCCGCTGCCCAAACCGGTCAATTTGTGGCACCGGATATGCTTACCTCGGTCTTTGATGAGGCCGCTGCAACAGGAGAAAACGGTGTACAAATCGACACCAGCCATCTGGCGCAAGGTTATGTGGCGGTTCGTGCCACTGTAGATGGTAAACTAAAATTTCTTCTGTCAAGCAACTCCTCAACCTTGCAATACTCCTACCTTATTCCCAACGATGGTACGCCCGCCATTATCCCACTGCAATTGGGCAACGGAACCTATCAATTTGCGGTGTGTAAAAATATCGAGGGCACCAAGTATAGCTATCTATATCGGCAAAGCGAGCAAGTAACACTTTCCGATGAATTTCAGCCTTTTTTACGTCCCAGCATTTACATCAATTATACGGCAGATTCGGCTTGCGTAAAAAAAGCCGCCGAGCTTGCTTCGCAGGCAAACACCCAAATGGATGTGGTAACCAATATTTACAACTTTATTGTAACTACCATTTCTTACGATAAAACCAAAGCAGAAACCATTGGTACCGATTACCTACCCAATCCGGATGAAACCCTGCAAAGCAAAAGTGGCATTTGTGTCGACTATGCCGCATTGGCCGCCGCCATGCTGCGTAGTCAAGGAATTCCCACAAAGCTGATCACCGGATATGTGGCACCAAACAATCTTTATCACGCATGGAATATGGTCTGGCTGGAAGATACCGGCTGGATTACCGTAGAATTAAAAGTGGACAAAAACACCTGGAACCGGATTGATGCAACCTTTGCCGCCGGTGGCGCCGACGCTTCCTATATTGGCGACGGCAGTAATTATACCGACTATTTAACCTATTAACAGAAAGGGGCAAGCACAATGGCAAAAAACGAACTCAGCAGCATTGCAGTCAGTGCATTTTGCGAAAATCTCGCCATGATGTTGGAGGCTGGCATTCAACCGGACGAAGCGGCGGCACTCCTGGCAGAAGACACCCACAACCCGCTTTTTCACAAAACCGCACAAACCATGCAAGAATCACTTCTTTTGGGAAGCACTCTTTCCGAAGCCGCCAAAAACTGTGGTACATTTCCGCCCTATGTGGTCAAAATGATTGCCGCCGGTGAAGCCAGTGGCCGCACCGATGCGGTTCTTCGCAGCCTGGCACGTCACTACTCCGCACAAGACCAGCTGCAAAAAAAGCTAAAAAGTGCCGTTGTATATCCCGGCCTTTTGCTTGGCCTTATGGCATTGATTCTCATTGTATTGCTTTCCCAGGTTCTCCCTGTGTTTACCGGTGTTTACAACCGTTTTGCAGGCAACGTGGCAAGCTCCTCCTTTGCTTATATCCAATTTGCCTATGGGGTAGGTTGGTTTGCATTGGTCATCACCCTTTTGCTGGCTGCCCTGCTTGTTTTTTGCTTGGTTACTGCACGCACCACAAAAGGCCGCAGTCGTTTATCCGGTTTATTTGAACTGCTTCCCCTTACTTCCTCTGCCTCGCGTAAATTAGCCGTGGCTCGTTTCACCAGCACCCTTTCTATTTTTATTGCCAGCGGTGTTGATGTGGATACCGCTCTGGATGCAGCCGATGGCATGGTGGATCACGGCGAAACCCATGAAAAAATCCAAAAATGCAAAATCTCCATGTCCAAAGGTTCCGGCCTTGCCGCTGCTATTTTCAACGAAAAAGTATTCGAACCCCTTTATGGTCGTATGCTGCTAAGTGGTGCCCGCAGTGGTAACTTAGAGCAGGTGTTGGCTCGTCTTTCTGACCTATTTACACAAGATGCCAACAATGCTCTGGACTCGTTAATTGATTCCATTGAACCGTTGCTGGCAGGTTTTCTCACCATTTCGGTTGGTGTAACATTGCTTTCGGTTATGCTTCCGCTCATTGGTATTCTGGGTACCATTGGCTAAGAAAGGCAGGAATCAGTATGTATCACGACACTTCTTCGCTTTCCCTTAAATCTCTTTTGATACGCTTTGCCGCCGGACTATTGTTGCTGTCCGGTCTTGCCCTGCTGTTAAACTGGGCCGTAGGAAAAATCAGTCAAAACCTAAACGATAACGGAGCCCTTGCATTGCGTGACAGTATTTTGCAATCTGCAATTCAATGTTATGCCGTAGAGGGCAGCTATCCCACAAGTCTGGAATATTTAGAAGAAAACTACGGCTTGCAAATCAATCACGACCGTTATATTGTCACCTACAACGCCTTTGCATCCAATCTGGTTCCTCAGGTCAGCGTATTGCAGATTCCATAATAAAACAGGAGGTTGCTTCATGAAACAAGAACCCAATCGTTTATCTCCCTTGTTTGCCATGGCCCTCTTTACCTTGATGATTGGCTGTATTTTCGGGCTTATTATGTTAGCCAGCAATCTTTACAGCAGTCTTGTGCAAAGTCAAAACCAAAACAATACCATTCGCGCCGGTCTTAGCTACCTTTCCACCAGTGTCCATGCTGCCGATGCAGAAAACGCCATCAGCATCCGTACCGGCCCGCAAGGCGATGCGCTGGTTTTAACCAACAACGAAAGCGGTTACGAAACCCGAATTTATCTGTTAAACGGCCAACTGGTCGAAGAACTTTCGCCCATCGGCAGCGATTTTTTAACCGACTATGCACAGCCAATTACCGAAATGCAGGAGTTCAAGCCATGTTTTCTTTCTGCGCAGCTTCTCTCCATTGAAACCAGTGCTGGCACAGTGCGCATTGCGCTGCAAAGTTCACAGGAGGGCGCGCTATGAAACAAAAGAAAAATATCGCATTTTATGTAGAAAGCCTTTTGCTCACATTATTTATTCTCATCATTACCGCCACATTGGTCCGCATGTTTGCTACTGCACGCAGCCAGGCCATTAACGCCCACGCGCTTACGCAAACGCAGCAAATTGCGCAAAATGTAACCGATACTTTTTATGCTTCTGATAGTATGCAAGAATTTAGCAGCCTATCCGGCATTGAATTATCCCTTAATTCCGACATCTGGCAAAAACAACTCCAGATTGATTCGTTTGGCAACCCCTCTCGCGACGGCATTTATTATTTAGATGTTTCCTATCAGATTTCTTCGCCAAACAGCACCATTGGTCAATTTGCGCAGCTTCATCTCATCATCACAGCCAAATCAAACAACGAACCGCTTATTGATGTTACCTGCGAAAAATATCTGCCGTTGACTGCACCGGCTTCTTGAAAGGAGGTTTTGGATATGCGTTTCCGAACACACCCACCCATTCGTACCGGAACCCTTACAATCCTAATTACACTGGTTGCCGTATGCTTGGCAGTCTTATCGGTTCTTTCCTTTAGCACCTCACACGCCGATCTGGTCTTGGCAAAAAACTCACTTCAGCGCTACTATCAAGATACCGCACTGCAAAATCAAGCACAACATTGGTTGCAAAGCGTAGACCAATCGCTTTTTTACGGATACGACATTCCCCTGGGCGAAATCAATCCAAACGGCAGCATTTCCACCACACTAACCGATTCTAGCGGGCGTTGTCTTGCCGTTTCTGTCACACCAAGTCAAACGCAAAACAGCCCCCGTTACCGCATTACCCGTTGGCAATTCTCGCAGCTATGGGAACCGGACACCAGCCTCAATCTTTGGGACGGAACCCTATAACTCCATTTGCCATTGCCGAGAAAGGAGTTTTCTCTATGGACATTTCCCAAATTTTACACCACGCCATCACCTTAAATGCTTCCGATATTTTTATTATCGCCGGCCTTCCCCTTACTTATAAGATTAACGGTCGTCAGCTTCGCGAGGGCGAACCGTTGCACCCGGACGATACCCATGCACTTATCTCGGCAATTTATAAATTATGTGGTCGCAATCCGGACCGTTTTGCGCCGGAAGACTCTGACGATGACTTTTCCTTTGCCATTCAGGATTTGGGCCGTTTTCGTGCCAATGTTCTGCACCAACGTGGTACCTTAGCCGTTGTTCTGCGTGTTATCCAGTTCGGCTTACCAGATCCCAATGCACTGGGTATTCCGCCTCAAGTTATGGCTGCCTGCAAAAAAATGAAAGGCCTTATTCTGGTTACCGGCCCGGCTGGCAACGGAAAA
Organism: uncultured Allofournierella sp.; assembly: GCA_944382775.1. GTDB lineage: Bacteria > Bacillota > Clostridia > Oscillospirales > Ruminococcaceae > Allofournierella. The sequence continues at coordinate 22,895 of CALWNI010000016.1, read as the reverse complement.
TCCACCACCCTTGCCTGCATGATTGACGAAATCAATCGCACGCGCGAAGGGCACATTATCACAATGGAAGACCCCATCGAGCACATTCATCGGCATAACAAATGCATTGTGACCCAGCGCGAAATTGGCAGCGATACCCCCACCTATGTGGGCGCACTGCGCAGTGCCCTGCGTGAAAGCCCTGATGTCATTCTTCTTGGTGAAATGCGTGATTATGAAACCATCGAAGTCGCCATGACAGCCGCCGAAACCGGTCAGCTCTTGTTCAGCACCCTGCACACCACGGGCGCAGCCAATACCGTTGACCGCATCATCGACGTTTTCCCTGCCGCACAACAACAGCAGGTTCGCATTCAGCTTTCCATGGTACTGCAAGCCGTTATCAGCCAACAGCTTGTTCCCACAACCGACGGCAAGCAAACGGTAGCCTTTGAAATCATGTATACCAATGCTGCCATCAAAAACCTGATTCGTGAAGCCAAAACCCATCAAATTGATACCGCTATTCAATCAGGCGCAGCCGAGGGCATGCGCACTATGGACCAAAGTCTGCTCCAGCTGTATCAACAGGGCCGTATCACCAAAGAAACCGCCCTCACCTATTCCATCCACTACGAAGCTATGGAAAAACGCCTTGCTGCACTTTCCATGCTTTAATCCAATTAGCATACGGCAAAAGCCGTATGCTCTTTTTTTCAAATTTACTTGACTTTGTCAGTTAATTTGATTATGCTGACTAAGTCAAGTATTTTTAAAGGAGAGATTTTCTATGCGTCGTTCCACAAAAGTTTGGCTTTGGTTTGCCCTTATTTTATGTGCTGCTACCACGGTTTTAAATGCAAGTTATGGCCGTATTCCCTCGGTTGTTGTGGCCATTGTATCTCTTATTGGGCTTTGTCTTTTACTATTCAAACAAAAGAAACAGGGTTTTTGCTCATGTGTGGCTGTTATGTTCTTTCTTTTGTCATTGCGGTTGTGGGCAGTCTATCTTCTGACGCCTTGCTTCTCTCCATTGTGATGTCGTTTGTTGGCAGCATCCTTGTTCCCGGCATTACCTGGCTGTTTCTCCGTCGTGACTGGAACCAGCTGCAATCCTAATTTGTTTTTTCCTCTTCTCCCTCGCGGATACGAACCACAAACCGAAAGGACGGCGCATGCGCCGTCCTTTCGGTTTTTCTGCCTTTTTTTCTTTTTTCTGCTATAATAAAAACAATTCTGTTTACGCCACGATACTGCGAGGTTTTTATGAACGACATTGCAAAACACCAAACCCTAAAAACTATTTTTGGTTACGACTCCTTTCGCCCTGGGCAAGAAGAAGTGGTAAATGCCTTGCTTTCCGGCAAAGACGTCCTTGCCGTTATGCCCACCGGTGCCGGAAAATCCATCTGTTATCAACTGCCGGCTCTTCTTCTGCCAGGCATTACCATCGTAGTTAGCCCACTCATCAGCTTAATGCAGGACCAAGTACAGGCATTGATTCAAATGGGTGTGCGTGCCGCCTACATCAATTCGTCGCTTACCGAAAACCAATGCCGAAAAGCCTTGGCAAACGCCTGCGAAGGCATGTACAAAATTGTTTATGTTGCCCCCGAACGGCTGCTTACCCCCAATTTTTTGCGGTTTTCTCACAGCGTTAAAATCTCGCTTCTCTGTGTGGATGAAGCCCACTGTGTTTCCCAATGGGGGCAAGACTTTCGCCCCAGCTACCTGCAAATTCAACAGTTTGTCAGCCAGCTTCATCAGCGTCCCCCGGTAGGTGCCTTCACCGCAACCGCCACGCAGCGGGTAAAAACCGACATTCGCCAGATGCTGCAACTCAACAACCCGTTGGAACTCACCACCGGCTTTGACCGCTCCAATCTCTTTTTTGAGGTGCAGCGCATGGAGGAAAAAGAGAAGTATCCCTGCCTTGCCGCCTATCTGGGCGACCACCCCACCGCAACCGGAATCGTGTATTGCTCCACCCGCAAAAAGGTGGATGAGGTTTACGAAAAACTGTGCAATGCCAACATTTCCGCAGCGCGGTATCATGCCGGTATGCCTGCCGAAGAACGCCAACGCAATCAAGATGCGTTTTTGTTTGACCAAGCACGGGTTATGGTAGCAACCAATGCGTTTGGTATGGGCATTGATAAATCCAACGTAAACTTTGTAATTCATTACAACATGCCCTTGGATTTGGAAAGCTATTATCAAGAGGCCGGGCGTGCCGGTCGCGATGGGCAACCTGCCGATTGTATTCTGTTTTATTCTGCCGGGGATGTGCGTACCGCAAACTTTTTAATTGATAACAGCGAACCTGCCGCAGGTGCTTCTCCCGAAGAAGTGGAAATTCAGCTGGCACGCCAGCGGGACCGACTGCGTCAAATGACCTTTTATTGTCATAGCCGTTACTGCCTTCGGGGCGAAATTTTAAACTACTTTGGTCAACGGCAGCAATCCCGCAACTGCGGCCATTGTTCGGTTTGCCAGCCCGACCAGCAGCGTGCCTCAGTGGTCAAAATGGCAGCACAGAAAGCCGCAAAATACAAAGACCTTGCAGAAAAAGACCTCAACCAAGAGCATCTGCAAAAACTCAAAGACCTTCGCCTTCAATTGGCACGGCAGGCAGGCGTTCCCGCCTTTGTGGTATTTACCGATACCACGCTGCGCGCCATGTGTTCGCAGCTGCCCAAAACCCGCAACGAGTTGCTGGAAATTCCCGGCGTGGGTGTGCGAAAATGCGAACAATACGGCGACGCCTTTTTGGCACTGATTCAAACCTTTTGAAAGGGATAATTCGTTATGAAACAATGGTTTCCCCATTACTATTCTGATTTTCAATGCATCGGCTCTGCCTGTCAAGACAACTGCTGCATTGGGTGGGAAATCGGCATTGATGCCGAAACGCTGAAATTTTATCGCCAGGTTCCCGGTGCGCTGGGGCAAAAACTGGCGCAAAACATTTCCAGCCAAACGCCTGCCCATTTTCTTCTCACGCAAAAGAACCGCTGCCCCTTTTTAACCGAGCAAAACCTTTGCCAAGTTCACACGGATCTGGGTGAACCACATCTTTGCACCATCTGTGCAGAACATCCCCGTTTTCACAACTGGTTTGGTACCGAAAAGGAAACCGGGCTCGGGTTATGCTGTGAAGAGGCAGCCCGCCTTATTTTATTTTCTTCCACTCCCCTCTCGCTGGTTTGCCACCAAACCAACCAACCCGATGACCCTCACACCGCTGTTGACTCTGCATTGCTCGATGCACTGCGTGCAGTGCGGCAGGCCGCTTTTACCATTTGCAACACATCGGTACTTTCGCTTCCTCATCGGCTTGCTTTGCTGGTCAGTCTTGCACAGGATTTGCAAAATTGGTTTTCCCAAGCCGAGGACAACCCCGACCTTTCCCCCACCGAATTTTGCATTCAAGCCTGTTTTTCTTTGGCGGATTTTTACAGCGATACCGATTGCTACCCCTCGCTGATTCAACAACTTTCCGGGGCCATTGCACCCAATCCTTCGCCTGCTCTCTTGCAGGATTTGCTGCAATTCCATTGCACCCTTTCCGCCAACGATTCCACTTGGCATGACCGTTTAAAGCAAATTTCCGATGCCCTTTGTCAATTTCAAGGCTGGTCTATTCCTGCAAACTTGGAGTTGCCACTGCAAAACATCGGCAGCTATTTTCTCTATCGTTATTTTCTTCCTGCCGCCGTGCAAGGTGATATACTAGGCGGCATGTTGCCTTCTGTAATTGCCACATTGGTGATTGCTCTGCTTGCCCAAGACCCCCTAGCAAGCACCGGCACCCTCACACCGGAACAACAGATACAGAATGCCAAAGCATACTCCAAAGAAGTAGAGTATTCCCCCGAAAATCTAAAACGGTTAAACGATGCCATCTGGTCGGCGGACTTTCTTTCCCCCATGGCACTCATTGCTTGTTTGTTATAGAAAAAAGGCGTGTTTTCTTTTGAAAACACGCCTTTTTTTATTTTTGTAAATGTTTTTCCAACCGATTGACCAAATCGGTAGCATCCTCAATCACCTGTTGGTCTTCCATGGCTCGGTCCAATGCCAAATGGGCCAGTTGCAACGCCTTTGCGTCGCTTTGCTCCACACCCAGTCCTTTTTCATGCAGCAACGCCAATGCCAACGCACAATCGCCGCCCCGTTCGCACTCATCAATTCCTTTTTGGTAATAGGCTGCGGCGGTTTTGGGGTCTTCTTTTTCGGTTTCATATAAATGCCCCAAATTAAACCAGGCCATATCGTTTCCGCATCGACCGGAAATCACATACAACTCAATGGCACGGTTTAAATCCTTTTCTACCCCTCGACCATAGCGGTAGCACTCACCCAAGTTATTTACACCGTTAATCCAACATTCTCGGCTGGGCAGTTTTTGCTCTAACAGCTTGGAATACCAATGCACTGCTTTTGCGCTGTCTTTTTCGCCGGTCAAACCCTCATCCCAAAACCATGCCGCATTGAATTGTGCTTCAGGGTGCCCGGCCTTGGCTCCCTTTTCAAACCATTCCAGTGCTTGGTTTAGGTCTTGTTCAACGCCTTCTCCGTTCCAAAAACATTCGCCAATGCAATTCATTGCTTTGCCCAGTCCACAGTCTGCTGCCTGGTGATATAACTCCAACGCCTTCTGCAAATCCTGTTCAATGCCCCAACCTTCTTGGTAACATACACCCAAATCACAGATGGAGCTCACATACCCCTGCTCTGCCGCACGGCGAAATAAGGCAACAGCCTTTTCCTTTCGGTCTGCACCGTCTGCCCCGGCTTGTCCCAACCGATAGCACCACGCCAAATTGTGCATTGCTCGCAAATGGCCTTGATTTGCCGCTTTTTCGTACAAAGCCACTGCTTTTTGAGAATCCCGCTCTACTCCGGTACCTGTATCATAGCACCATGCCAAACTGCATTGCCCGTCTGCGTCGCCTGCATCGGCAGCTTTTTGATAACATTCCGCCGCCTTTTCCAGATTCTGCTCGGTTCCCAAACCCATTTCATAAAAATATCCCGCATTGTAAATGGCGGAAATATGATTTTGTTCTGCCGCCAATAAATATTGGTGCAGTGCAGTTTCAAAGTTGCGCTCTACTCCACGGCCCCGCTCATAGCAAACACCCAAACTGAACTGTGCCGCCGCATATCCCTGAAATGCCGCATGGGTAAAATACTTTGCCGCTTGTACCGGGTCTTCTTCTACCCCTTTTCCATCTTGATACATGCAGCCCATTAAGTACTGTGCCCTTGGATAATTCTGTGCCGCAGACTTTTTCAGCCAATATACGCCCTGAACCGCATCCGCAACCATACCGCTTCCGGTAATGTAAAGCACCGCCAAATTGCACTGAGCCGGTGCAAATCCTTTTTCAGCTGCCTGTTGATACAACCATTTTGCCTGCTGTAAATCCAATTCTGTACCCTGCCCAAATTCACAGCACCATCCCAAGGTGCACAAACACCATTCATCGCCCAAAGCCGCACCTTGACGCAGCACCGGCATTGCTGCTGCATAATCCACCTTACCGGCGCGAAATAGTTCCCGTGCCTGTTTTACAATGCGTTCCCGTTCCTTTGCATCTAAAATCATGGTGCTCTCCCTCTGTTGTTTGCACACATTCTGCCCTTATCGCTCTTGCTGCAAACCTCGTTTTATTGATTTCTCTTATTTTACACTGTTTTGATACAAAATAAAACCCGGCAGAAAAAATGCTCTGTCGGGTTTCTTACTTATGCTGCAAACATGTATTGATAGGTATTATATAGACTGATTGCCATAATCACCAGCATCAAGCCCAAAAACAAACGGTCCACCGCTTTGTTATCCATTTTTTTATTGCAAATACGGCCTAACATACCACCGCAAATTCCGCCTGCCACCATAAGCAGCAAGCTGCTCCATGCAAAGGGCGGAACGCTTTGCGTACCAATGGTTGCAAGCAAGCTGGTAATTTGGCTGATTAAAATGACATACAGGCTGTTTTGCGCGGCGGTTTTGGTATCCATCGAAAAAAAGTAATAAAATACCACCAAATTGATGGGACCACCGCCAATGCCCAAAAAGCTGGACATAATTCCCAACAAAAGCCCCACAACAACACATACGGCTTTGCTCTGGATGTGTTTTGTGCATATTTTATCTTTACAAATAGTATAAACAAAGGTTCCCAAGGTAATCAAAAACAAGCATGCCGCCTGCACTGCACCGGCACTTTCTTGAAACTGTGCACTGATTGCACTGAACATTTGTTTGCCTGCAACGCCGCCCAAAGCGGCACCGATCGCCAACGGTGTTCCCAGTTTTAAATCCACCTTATTATCGCCTGAACACAGGGATTTTGTTACCGAGTAACAACTCATTGCCAACACAGTGCAGCCCGATAAAAAGCTTACCGTTGCCACGCTGTCCAGATGAAACAAATCCAGCGATGGTTTAATGATTACTCCCCCGCCAATGCCACATATGGCACCGGCAATGCTGGCCAGCAAACTAATGATAAAATATGCAATTACCTGCATGACATTCTTCGCCTATCCTTCCTTGTAATGCAACGATGTCATTTTAAAACAAATCATTCGGCAAACGAATATCCTGTTTTGGCACCATACTCCAATCAAATACCGTCAATAATTCCTTTGGCTTTGCCGGCTCGGGCTTGGCAAGGATTCCTGCCAGATACGCCAACCGCCCAATAATTTCGGGTGCGGTGTATTTGCTTTGCAGCTGCTCTAAGCTCACATCGCCGTCCCGCTTGGAAAGCCTTCTTCCGTCTTGCGCCAACAAAAGCGGCAGATGATAAAATTGCGGTGCCTTTAAGCCCAGCTGTTCGTACAGGTAAATCTGCCGTGGTGTACTGTCCAGCAAATCCGCTCCCCGCACTACTTGGGTAATCCCCATGCAGGCATCGTCCACCACCACGGCCAATTGATACGCAAACACTCCGTCTGAGCGTTGCAGCACAAAATCGCCGCAGTCTTTTTCTAAATTTTCCCGATATTCGCCCATGTGTCCATCCACAAAACAAATGGTTTGATCCGGAACCTTACACCGCATGGCAGGGCTGCGTTGCAACCGATTTTGCTGCACTTGTTCCGTACTCAATGTTTTGCAGATTCCGCTGTAAATCGGCGTTCCGTCTTCACGGTGGGGCGCACTTGCCGCATGCAGCTGTGCACGGGTACAAAAGCAGGGATACACCAATCCCTTTTCTTGCAGCTTTTTAAAGTAGTGCCAATACATTTCGTCCCGCTGGCTTTGGTAATACGGGCCATGGGCGCCGCCTTGGCTTCCGCCCTCGTCCCAGTGCAGCCCCAACCATTGCAAATCCGCTTCCAGCTGGTCGGCATATTTACGGGGACAGCGAGCCCGATCCAAATCCTCAATTCGCAAAACGATTCTTCCACCGCTTTGTTTTGCACTTAGCCACGCCAGCAAACTACACAATAAATTGCCTAGATGCATTCTTCCCGATGGACTAGGGGCAAAGCGTCCTACTTCACTCATGGCTGCTCCTCTTTTTTGCTGCGTTTTTTCTGTGCGGCAATTTCTTTTTGCTGTGGTGAAATTCGGCGACTTTCCCGCATTTTTTGCAACGCCTTATTCCATGTTTCCACCGACAAGGCCGCCTGCTCCATAGCCTGCAAGGTCATTTCAAAATCCGTTGCCGCAAATACCGAATATCCCCACGCCAGCCCCATTTGGGCATAGTAATCGGCTTGTGTGATCTGGGCATACAGTGCCAAACTTTGCGGCAGGTCTTGCGGCTCTTTGTAATAGCACAACAACATAACTGTCGCAAATCTGGCTTCAAACTCCCGTTTGGATGCTGCAAATTCTTTTATTGTGGGCAAAAATTCCGCTTTGTGCTTCCTTACCTGACGCAAAGAAGCACAAAAACTATCGCAAACCGCCCAATTGTCAATGCAGGGCACAAAGGCTTTCACCAGCGGTACCGTTTGTTCCATGGGCAGGTTTAGTGCCCCAATGGTCATGCCTCGCAGCATTACCTCTTCAAAGGTCAAATCCTCTTGTGCAAATTCGGTTTTCCAATCTTGTTTTGCCAGCTGTTTTGCCTTACTCTTCAAAATCGGCAACCGTACCCCCATGTAGTTTTCAACGCCCGGAAGCAATTTGTGTTGAAAACTGCGGTATGCTTCATCCGATTGCTGCTTTAACCATTCTCTTGTTGTTTCGGTCACAGCGTCACCCGATAGCTGCCATCTGCCTTGCAGTCAATTTCCGCATCGTACCAAGCAGAACATGCCTTGCACAAATACGCAATATCCTGTACGCCTGCCATTTCCACGCAAGAGTGCATTGCCAACTGGGGCAAGCCGATATCCGCCATGGGAATGCTTACCTGTGCAGCCAGCAAATTGCCCAAGGTGGAACCGCCGGGCAGGTCAGGGCGATTGTAATATTCCTGTACCGGTACCTGTACGGCATCGCATACGGTGTGGAACAGTGCCGCGGTTACGGCATTGGTGGTGTACTTTTGGCTTGCATTGAATTTTAGCACAATGCCCTCACCTACCCGAACTGGATAACCGCCGTCGCTCATTTCCGCAAAATTGGGATGAATGGCATGGCCGTTATCTGCACTTAACAACAAACTATTTGCCAAGCTCATGCGCTGCTGCTGTGCATCTTCGCCCAGTTCCTTTGCAGCCCGTGCCAATACATCGGGCAAAAAGCTGCTGCATGCACCTTGACGTGTGCCGCTGCCCACTTCTTCGTTGTCAAACAAGCACCAGATGCGTCCCTGCTGGCTTGGTTTTGCCTGCAAAAAGCCCATCAGAGCAGCCCAGCCACAGGCAAGGTCATCCAAACGGGGGCACAGCACAAACTCCTGTTCGCCACCAATTACCTGACCTTGTTCGGGGCAGTACAGCTGCATATCTTCGCTTAGAATGTCAGAAACAGAACATCCGGCTGCGTGTGCAACCTTTTCTTGGTAGCATGCATTCTTTTCTTTGCCTGCAAAAACCGCCTGCATATCCTTTTTCATATCGTAGGTATGGCCATCGTTCACATTGCGGTTTAGGTGAATTGCCAGATGAGGAATCACCGCTTTTGTATCCTTTAAATCCACCAAACGGCTTTCTACGCCTTGGGCGGTTTTTACCATTACGCGGCCGGCAATGCCCAACGGGCGATCCATCCAAGAAGAACGAATCATACCGCCGTACCCCTCGGTATCCAGCATGGTGAATCCTGCTTTTTGGCTTGCTCCTTTTACTTTAAAGCCGGGGCTGTCGCTGTGTGCTGCACTCATACGCCAGCCGGCACCTGCCTTTTGCGGCATAACAAACGCAATTACACTGGACTGATTGCGGGTTACAAAATACTTTCCACCGGCCTGCAAATTCCAACATTCTGCCTCGTTCAGTTCGGTAAAACCGGCATCGCGCAAGCGGCGTGCACTTTCGGCAACTGCATGAAACGGCGTGGGGCTTTTTTGGATATAATCAAACAAATCCTGATAGAATTCCATAGAGCAAAATCCTTTCCTTTTATACTTCAACTCTATTAACGATTATACGGCTGCCCAAACAACTGCGTCAATCCCACAAGCAACAAGGTGGGGGCATTTGCCCCCACCCTGTTACGCTTTCTAGCCATGCGTTCCAATCAGTTTTCTTCTTTTTTGGATTTCTTTTTGCCCAAGGCAATCAATCCAGCCATGCTTGCTGCAATTGCTGTGATCATGCCCGCAAAGGAGAATCCATCTCCGGTTTTGGGGGCATTTACGCTATTGCCTTGATTGTTTGTGGTTTGTGCATTGCTTGTTGTGTTGTTTTGGTTCTGGTTGTTCTGGTTCTGGGCGAATTCTGCCTTTTTCAAGCCAGCCATTGCCTGTTCCAATGCAGTGCGTGCCGCATCCACCTGTGCCTGAGTGGCATCTTGGTTATGGTATACGGTTTCTGCCTCTGCTTTGGCTTTGGCAAACACAGCCCAGCTGTCTGCAGTGTAGTCCTTTTGCTGTTTTTTGTTTGCCTCGTTCATGGCATTGATCAGCTCATTTTTATTGGCGCGCATCACCAAACCAATGCGTGCGTCCCGCAGCTGAAGTTTTGCTGCATCCAACTGTGCTTGGGTAGCATTGTCTGCATCGTTCAACAATGCTTGTGCTGCCTGCAATGCATTGTTCAATGCCTTCCAGCTGGACGGTGTATAGGCATTTTCTTGGTATGCCTTTGCAGCGTCCACTTCGGCTTTCAGTTCGGTTGCATCCCCCTTCAATGCCAAATCACCGTAGGCGGAATTCAGCTTGCTTACTGCATCGGAATAATCCTGTGTTGTGGCCTTGGTGTCTGCCAGTGTGTTCTTCGCATTCTCCAATGCGCTGCTCAGTGCAGCCCAGCTATTGGTGGTATACAGTTTCTGATCCAGCTCTGCCATACGTTTTTCCACAAATGCGATCAAATCTTGCAAAGCGGTCTTTTCATCCGATTGCTTCAAGCCTGCCAATGCGGTTTTCAGCTGCTGTGTTGCTGCTTCTACCTGTTCTAGGGTTGCCTGCTTGTTTGCAAGTGTTTCTTTTGCTGCTTGCAGTGCATTCAACAGGTCTCGCCAGCTTTCCTGCGTATAAGCAGCCGAAGATACGCTTTGTACCAGTTCATCCACCGATGCAATGGTCTGCTTCAAATCGGTTTTATCCGGTGCTGCCACCAGTGCTTGGTATGCCTCATAGAACGCTGCCAAGGCTGCATTGGCCTGTTCCTGGGTTGCATTGGGATCTTGCACCAGTTCTTTTAGTTTTGCGGTTGCCTCGGCAAAGGCTTCCCAACCGGACATATAATCCATCTCATCCATGGACTCTGCAATTGCGATCTTTTCTTCCAACTGGGGCAGATAGGCTTTCATGACCAGTGCATCCATCGCATCCTGCAAAGCACCGGTAGCGTCTGCAATTTCCTGTGCGGTTACATCGGCTTTTGCCAGCACATCTTGGGCGGCTTGTAGTTTTTCCTGCATCAACGCCCAGCCGCTTTCCACATAACGGCTTTCATCCAAACGATTAACCGCATTTACCAGGCTCTGCAATTCGTTTTTATCCGCAGCCGGTTCCTCACCCTGTGCACCGGGCTGTGTCAATCGAACTTCTGCCGCCGAGAAATAGGTGTTGCCGCTGTTATCGTTCATGGTATTCAAAGCGGTCAAGCGAACGCTTACCACGTTGTCAACTGCGTCAAATACCGCTTTCTGCCAATCGTTTCCTGTGCCAAAGGTAAAGGTTCCGTCGGCACGGGTGGTGGTTCCTTTGGGTACTACGGTAATCCAATCCTGCGAGCCCTGTACCTTTACTTGGATTTTGCCTTCCACCAATTTGCCGTTGATGCCGGACTGGCGTGGCAGATAACGCAAACCGTTTACCGTTTGCGGTGTTTTTAAATCCAATTGAATCCACAGGTTTTCGCTTGCGGTTCCGTTCCAAGGCGAATGATACACGGTATCGGAATCATTGTCCAAAACATTCGTCGCATCCTGTCCGCTTTGATGTGCACCATCGCTGGCGGTCAGTTCTTCCACTGCAATGTCGTTTTGGTCGCTGCTTGCGGGCAATCCGGTGGTGTTATCCACTGCGGTTTTTGCCGCCTGTAATGCATTAAATGCAGATTCCATTTCCTGCTGTGTTGCATTTTCTTTTGCCAAAACGGTGTTTGCCTGTGCCAATGCCTTTGTAAACATGGTCCACTCTTCGGCGGTGCATCCTGTGTTTTCAAAGGTATAGCCGGCTGCTTGTTGCAGCAGTTGCTCCAAATCGGCTTTTTCCACGGTGGTTTCTACCCGTTCAATGCGCAGATTATCCAGCATCAGATTCTGATAATCGCCAAAGCTTGCGGCACTTCCGCTGGTTCCTTGGGTATTTGCTGTCACATTGGTGGAGTAAATGCCAAACCAGGTTTGACCATCGGCTGCACCGGTGATTTCCATTTCAAAGGTTTGGGTTTCAAATACACCGTTTTCATCAGCCTTATAATGCAAGGGCTGTGCTTTGGTTGCATCATAACCGGTACCGTCGCCCACAACCACTGCATAAGTGCCTTCGCTGCCGGCTTGGTAGTCAAAGGATACCTTGTATGTGTAGCCCGGTTCAAAATGGAAGTTCTGCGGAATGGTTTGGTAAACCACGTTATTCAGCTGTACCAATCCATTGGTTTTTACCGACCAGCTGCCCTCAATGGCATCGTCGCCCTTTTTCACATCCCAACCGCCTTGGGTATAGGGTGCATGCAACTCAGACAAGTGGGTTCGGTTGTCTGCCACGCCTTCCGAAGGACCAATGACAAAGGGATACAAGCCCTGTACGTTGTGTTCAAAGTCCTGACTAAATGCCACAACATCGCCTGCGTCGTTGTAGGTGAAATAGTTTGCCTGTGTTTCCACGCAGCGCATATTATCAAAATAGGTGCGACCTTCTCCCGCATCACGGCTCAGAGTCAGTGTTGCGGTTGTGTCATCTGCGGTAAAGAATACGTACATATTCTGGAAGCGGCTTCCGTTGGTTCCCTTTTCGGTTACAATGTTATTGCTGTGCGGATCGGTAGCAACCCAGTTATTTGCAATGGAGCGACCGGTGTAGTTGCTTGCCAATACAGTACCATTCACACTGCTTACTGTCATATATGCCTTTGCATCGCTCAGGTTATCCACCCCGATATACAAAGCATAGGTTTTGCCGGGGGTCAAATCGGTAATGGTATGAGAAGCGGCTTCGCCACTATCCAAAATCAGCATTGGGTTGGAAGATGTGGTGTTTTCAATGCTGGGTTCGCCGGAAACAACCTTCCACTTGCTTTCGGTCAAATCATAGGTGTTAAATCCGGTATCATACAAGTGGTTGCCTTGCCAGCCCCCAATTTCCAGCTGCTTTTGCTCGCCCTTGTATACCACATAGGGAGTTTCTGCCTCTGCCTCTAGGGTAACTTTTCCGTTCACAACCGGAACGGTTACCGCATTGGTTTTGCCTTCATCGGTTAGCTGATACATCACCACATTGGCCACGTTGCCCCAACTGTCCGGCAAATCCCAAGTGGTGGTACCGCCCTGTGTATTCCAGTGGTACAATTTTTGTTGGTCTTGCGCCAAATCATTGCCGTTTGCATCCCAGAACCAGGGCAGCAAATAGGTTTCATCGCCCTTTTTGTTGTTATCGGAACGGCTGGCATTACCGGTCAAAATTACTTTGCCGTTCAATGTTACGGTACGGTCACGATAATCCGACAATACATCTTCGCTGTAAGTTTTGGTATCCTTACGTGTTACAACCACGGTTCCGTAAGTATCATCTTGCAGGGTAATTTCTTTTTCCGGTGCCCAGTTGCCATAAGGGGTAGAAATTGCCTCATCGTTTACCCATTTGGTTACCAAAAAGTGCTGGAAGAACTTTGTGCTTAAGTCATTGGTAAACAGGTTGTTGATGTAATCATCATAGTTGCTGCGTCCCTGCCAGCCTTCAAAGTCCTTCATATCATAGCCGCCCAGCAAGGGTGCGTTGGCTGCGCCGCCATATTGGGTATAATCGCCTACCCACGAGTCTTTTTGGTGGTTACGGATAAACCGTGCAATGGTACTGTTGTACCCCTTTGCCTGGTAGCCGCCGTAGGTCAGGTCGGTTGCCCAGTGCTGGAAGGTAGAGTCATATTCATTGGTGGGTCCCCATTCGGTTGTCATACGCCAGCCGTTGCTTGTGATTTCATCGCTTAACCGCCGGGTTGCCCAGCTATCTTCCAACGTGCCGGTACCATTGCCCCAAACATCCACGTAAACCCAGTTCAGATTGGTTCCCACCTTGTCGTACAAGGCATCAAAACGGGCTTCTCTTCGACCGCTCAACAGGTCAAACTTGCTGTCAATGCCAATGCCTTGGTCCAGCCAGTTCCAGCCGTAAGATAAACCGCCGCTTGCATTGCGTTTTGCCAATAGCTCATCAAAAGCCTTGGCTTCGGTGTACATCTCACTTGCATTCACGTGGATTCCAAAATAAGCACCTAACTTATTGCCCTCTTGCATCAGGGTGTTCATATCATTTACGCCACCCAAACGCTGGCCAATGTCATCGTAATCCGGGTGTGCCGAGTCATGGCCTTCGTTTGCATAACCCTTCAGCAGTACGGCCTGACCTAAGCCATCGGTATTCAGATAAACACGCTTTACGTTGTCCAGGGTCATCATAAAGGGGTTGGTAGCCTGGCTGCTAAAGTTTTCTACCACGCGCATTGCCACACGGTCGGGCACCTCTTCGCTCTTATACAGCTCGTGGGAGATGCTGCGGAATGCAATTGCGCCGTCTTGCCAGTCCACGGTATCATCACCGTTTTGATTGCCGGTAATGATAATTTTCACCAAGGGATTTTCGGTGGGCTCTGTAACATAGGTACGGTTTGTTTGACCCGATGCATCACTTTCATCCTTGGATTCCAATGCACGGTTCCAATAGAATAGGGCGCTGCCCAGTCCCATACTTTTTTCGCCGTTTACATCCGTTACGGTTGCCCAAATACGGGTATTGCTTGCACCGCCTGCCCCAATGTAAGAAGCTGCGTTGCTGCCCTCGTATTCCGAATTGCTTTCCATCGCTGCGCTCATGCCGTCTGCGGATACAAAGCTATACATATAGTCGGTTTTGCCAGTAGCCAAATCTTTGGTAACATCCTTGTAGGTATCACCGCTGATGCGGGTATTGCTGGACATCTTGCTGCCTGCAAAGGTTGCATTTTGCTGGCTGCTGCGCACCGAAACCAAGCTATGGTTGGGGAAATAGATGGTTTGAACCGGATGCTCATTTTTGCCGTTTTCCTGGTTGTACTGAACATCGGTAATTTCCAGCGACAACATGTTTTCTTCTACCGTCATCACTGCGGTAATGTTGCAGTCAATTCCGGTATCATCTTTTACATGCATTGTGTAGGTTGCCTTGTTGCCCTCGGTTTGCAGGGTAACATCCTCATCGGTCAGCACAATGCTTTGTCCGTTCAGTTCAATGGTATCGGGGGTTACGGTTTGACCATAGAAGGTTTTACCTTTCAACTCACCCGACTTAAAATCATATTGCTTTACTGCCGGGAACTTATCGTAAATGGTTACATCCATCTGCTCAGACGAAATGGTTTGCACTGCGGCCGATTTCAGCTCAAAATCAATGTTCTGCAAATCGGCTTGGTCAATGGTAACCTCTCGGCTTTGGCTAACAAACCCTTCTTTGGATACCGTTATTTTATATTCTCCGGTGCGTACATAATCCAGTGTATAGCTGCCATCCTTGCCGGTAACCACAGACTGTTCGCCCAGTTGAACGGTTGCGCCTTCTACCGGCTCACCGTCTGCCGTTACCACACCAGCCACTTGATAGGTTGCAATTTCTTTTTGGCCTTCATAGTGGATTTCTTTCAGCCGCACATCGGTGGAGCTTGTGTTCCACTGTGCAGCTTTGATTGCCAGTTTTCCGCCGCGGCTACTGGGCAATGTGCTTAAATCCACACCACCTGCAAATGCTTCTTGCCCATTGATGGTAACGGTTGCTTTGGTTTCGGTAAAATCAATGCGCACCTTTGTTTCTTGTCCACTGGCAGGTGCTGCAATGCGAGAACCGCTATAATAGGCATTGGCCTGTCCATCGTAGGTCTGCCAAAACCATCCGCCGGGGTCATATCCGATGAACAGACCATCGTTTGCACCATTGCTGCGCAAATAGATGCCAAACCGACTGTTGGCAGGGGCAGAATTTGGCTTTATTGTAAATTCCAGATATCCTTCTTGCTGTGAAAATGCAGCGGATTCATTCACCACATAAAATTGGTTATTTCCGTTGTCGCCGCTTTTGGAAACCAGATGCAGCCAGCCGTCCTCTACCGCAACGGTACCATTCTGGTTGCCGGTCCACTGGTCTACCAAAGCCGCATCTTCATAAATTGCGCCGTCCAAAGTGATTTGTTGAACTGCCGTTTGCTCTTCCGTTTCTTCTTTGGCATCAACGGTGTCTTGTGCCTCCGATTCCACCGTGCTTTCTTTTGTTTCGGAGGTTGCTGGCTCTTGCGAACTTACAGCTGCCTCAGAGCTTGCAGATTGTTCCGAACTTGCAGCCGCCTCGGAGCTTGTAGATTGTTCCGAACTTGCAGCTGCCTCGGAACTTGTAGATTCTTCCGAACTTGCAGCCGCCTCAGAACTTGTAGATTCTTCCGAACTTGCAGCCGCCTCGGAGCTTGCGGTCTCTTCCGAGCTTGCAACCGTTTCAGAACTTGCAGGTTCTTGTGAACTTACAGCCTCTTGCGGAGCCTTTGTTTCTTCTGGGACTGCGCTCATTTCCGGTGCAGTTGAGCTTGCTTGACTTGCGGCATAAGCAACCGGCTGTGTGGCCGATACCAACATAACCATTGCCATGCTTAGACTGAAAATTCGCCATTTCATGTTCATCTTCATGATACCGTCGATTCCATCCTTTCCAACAATGCAACTATTGCTCCTAAAATTAACGATAACAACAAAAAATAGTTACTAATTACTGTTTTTCAATCGATATCGCACAATTTTATCGTCCGTTTGAATGTCCTCATTATATCATCAAGACCTTTTTCGTTTCCTCATAAATGTTAGTTTGTTTTTTATAGAAGTTGCCGTTTTTTTGTTCATTTTAATTTGTTTTTTCTTATTTTTGTTAAAAATTATAGATATTTGTACATTTTAAATATCACAAATTGCTTTCCTAGCATAATAAAAAGAACCCGCCGATTTGTTTTACAAACCAGCGGGTTCTCGATTTAAAATCCAAATACGGCTGCTGCCAATACCACAATGCCTAACACAATGCGATACCAACCAAACACCTTAAAATCATGCTTTTTTACAAAGTTCATCAAAAACCGAATGGATGCCACGCTTACCAAAAACGCTACCAAACATCCTACACTTAATACGGTTAGTTCTGCACCGGTAAATACCAAACCATCCATCAAATATTTTACTACTTTCAGCAAGCTTGCGCCGAACATAACCGGAATTGCTAAAAGGAAGGTAAATTCTGCCGCTACTGGTCTGCTTGCTCCCAGCAATAAGCCGCCCACAATGGTTGCACCACTGCGAGATGTGCCCGGAATCATGGCCAAAACCTGCCAGCAACCAATGATCAAGGCATCTTTATAGGTAAGTGCATCAATGCTGGTAATTCGGGGCTTCTTCTTTTTGTTTTCGATTAAAATAAAGAAGATGCCGTACAAAATCAGCATTGCTGCAACCACAACATAATTGTACAGGTGTGCTTCCAGCCAGTCATCCAACAAAAGCCCCAACACCAAGGCCGGCAAGGTAGCCACCGCTATTTTAAACCACATCACCCAGGTTTTTGGCTTTATGTAATTTTGACTTTTATCGGCACAAAAGGGCCATAATTTCGGAAAATACAGCACGACCACCGCCATAATGGCTCCCAGCTGAATTACCACACGAAACATTTCCAAAAACGCTTCGCTAAACGGCATATTTAAATATTTTTCGGCTAAAATTAAATGTCCTGTGCTGCTTACAGGCAGCCATTCGGTAATTCCCTCTACAATACCATATAGGATTGTTTTAATGATATCCATTTTTTCGCCTCACTTTTCTTTTTCTCTGCTTGCATTTCGTTTCCACACCCAAAAAGCAAAGATTTTTTGTCTTGCTATTATAGCATACAATCTTCAAAAACAGAACGGCTTTTGTTGGCAAACCCTTTTATTTCGCCCTAAAATAAAGTATAATCGGTTTGACCCCGCCATACATTTGGTTGCATTTCGCTGCCATTGTTTTTATGGCGGGATTTATCGTCAAATTTTTTCAATCGGTTAATGTTATAAAAGAGGTGTTTTTTTGAATATCCTAGTAGTAGGCTGTGGACGTGTTGGTGCAAGTATCGTCCGCATACTGGAACAACTGGGTCACGAAGTTTCGGTACTGGACCCAAACCCCGACGAACTTCAGCGTTTGGAAAGCGTTGACGGCTATCATTTTTCCGGTGTAGCTGCCATCGGTATCCCCATTGACATCGACGCTTTGCGCCAAGCCGGTATCGAAACCTGCGACGCCGTTGCCATTGTAACCTCTGACGATAGCGTCAATATTATGGTTGCGCAAATTGCAAAAAATCTTTTCCATATTCCTCGCGTTATCGCTCGTATTACCGACCCTACTCTAAAAGACTTGTTTACAAAAGAATTTGGCCTGCGTGCAATTTGCACCACCAACTTAACCGTAGAAAGCATGTTGCTTGGCCTGTTGGATGACCAAGAATCCCGTACCGTTACCATCGGTTCCACTACCACTGCTTTTGTTACCGTTCCGGTCAGCATGCGAGATGTGGGACATCGTTTAAATCGCATTTCCGTTCCCGATGGAGAACTTCTGTACGGCGTTCTTAAAGCCAATGGTATGGTGGAGCTTGCCATTCAGCCCATGCCAATTTTGGAAGAGGGCGATCAAATTATCTATTCCCGCATTGCGGACTAAACAAGCGAGGTTTTTATCATGAGAGTTATGATTGTGGGTGGCGGAAAAGTCGGTTATTACATGGCAAAAACCCTATTGGATCACGGCCATCAACCGGTAATTATCGAAAAAGACCTACGCCTTTGCCGTCAAATCGCCAACGATTTGGACATTCCCGTTACACAGGGCGACGGTTCTACCGTAGAATATCTGGAGGCTGCCGGCTGTAGCCGTTGTCAAGCATTGGTTGCGGTTACCGGTCGGGACGAGGTAAACCTCATTACCTGCCAAATTGCAAAACGCGTATTTCATGTTCCCAAAACCGTAGCACGTGTAAACAATCCCAAAAACACCGAAGTTTTGCGCCGCTTGGGCGTTGATATTGCGGTTTCCAGCACCGATAATCTGGCCCGCATTTTAGAGCGCGAGGTGGAAAGTGCCGCCATTCAGCAGGTATTGAATTTGGCGGGCGGAACCGCCACCGTATTTGAAATTCAAATCCCCAGCAATTTCAAATACCATGGCAAAAGCCTTGCTGAAATTCCCATTTCAGAATCTGCCGTTATCATTGCCATTACTCGCAGCGGCGAACTGCTCATTCCGCGCGGTAACACACAAATTTTAAACGGCGACAAGGTTCTTTGCGTTGCACGGGATACTGCAATTCACGAACTTACACAAGACTGGGGTCTTGCACGCGACTAATCACTAGCTATTTTTTCAAGGGGGGTATCTATGCTGCATTTTTCTATCTGCTCTGCGGGTATTAAGATAACATCCTTTTGGATGTTGTTGTTTGGCACTCTTTTGGCCCCCTTTGTTATCTGGCAAAGTCTTTTTATCGGATTTCTCATCTATGCTATTTGGGCAATATTTGCGTGTGTCGTTGTCCCCATGAGCCTACATAGTTTTCAAGGCAGCATCTCCTTGGGAGAAGTTCGCATTTCAAAAGGGATTTTATTCAAAACCAGTCACCGCATTCCCACACGCTTTGTTACCGGTGTAACTCGCTTGCAAACCCCTCTTTTGCGCCTGGCAAACTGTAGTGTTCTTATTCTTTATACCAGTGGTACTTTTATCTTACTTCCCGGTATTTCCAACAACATGGCCGATCAGATCATTCATGTGATTCAAGGGGGAAGTTTATGACAAACATCCGCGCCAAAGGCCGTTTTCATATCATCTATACCTTAAAATACATTCGATATGGATTAATCCTTTGTTTGGTCCCCATGATTCAAGCGCTTTTTTTGTGGGACTTTGACAGCCTTTACTCTGCGCTTCGGCAAGATGCAATTATCCTTACGGTAATGGGCGTTTTATCTCTTTGCATCTGGAATCAGGTGGGATTTGTTCTAACTCCCCAAACACTTACCTTGCGCTATGGTTTATTGTTCTTAAAGCAAACTACCATCTCTACAAACGAAGTTGCCGCTCTTATTTTAGAACGGCCACTTATCTTTCGTCTTATGGGCTGTACTCGAGTCAAACTATATGCCACAAGCAGTGCATCATTTGGCAAAGCACAGTGCTATTTATCTCGGCGTCAAGCGGCAGTCCTTGCTGAGTGTATTCTCCCGGTCGAAACGGAATCATCCTTTTTTGCTCCATCCGGTACCGAGCGTATCCGTTTTACCATGCTTAGTGCCAATTTGATTACCACTTCCGCACTGGTCTATATCAGTGTTCAGCAAACTGAAAAAATTCTTGGGCGCAATATTTTCAATGAGCTAAACCAATTAGCCATTAGCAATCTGGAAAAAGTAGAACAATTGGCCGAATTCTTTCTGCCTGCGGGTGTTGCCTGGCTGTTTACTTTATTGTTTCTCTTGTGGGGCATTGCTCTGTTTTTTTCATTGCTCTCTACCGCAAATTTTCGGGTCAGCCGTAGTGGCGGCGTTATCCTTTCCAAAGGTGGGTGCATTAACCACAGCGAACGCCGTGTTCTTGCAAGTGCCGTTAGCTATTGCGACATTCGCATTACCCCTGCCTCCCGCATTTTAAGACGTTATCCTGTTTTTTTATGTGCTGGAAGTTATCTTAGCGATTTTCCTATTTTGGTTTATCGAAAAGGGTACGAAGCTCTATTGCAAGCACTCATGCCGCAATTTACTCCACCAAAACCTCTTGGCGGCATTACTGCCGAACGTAGTTGGCCACAATTTCTCTGGAAAAGCGGCAGCTTATTTTTGCTTTGCTCCGCACTTACCGCCGTATCCGTCTGGCGCCTGCCCAATTTGACCCTTGTTCTCATCATTCCTTTGTTTATGAGTATTGTACTCGTGCTTGTTTCCATCGAGGCCTGGTTTACCGAAGGCATTTGTCGCAACGACAACCGAACACTTTCCGTATCCTATACAAAATTATTTACGCGGCATAATCTCTGTATATTTACTTCGGACATCTCATTTTCTACATTGCAAACACCCTTTGCAGAAAATATTGCTCGTTGCAATTTCACCTTGCACCTGCCGTGCCGTAAGCGAATTTTAATTCGCAGTATAAAATTGTATCAAGCCCAGCGATTAAAACTTACCCTGTAATGTGAAAGCTGCTCCTCCGTTTTCGGTATGAGCAGCTTTTTATATTGAGTAAAAGGATGTGTATTTTGTGTATCAAACTGTAATCTTTGATTTGGATGGCACCTTGCTTAACTCTCTCAAAGACTTGGCTGCTGCCGGTAACTATGTTTGTCAACAAAACGGCTGGCCTACCCATTCATTGGAGGAATATCGCTATTTTGTGGGCAACGGCATCCCCAAACTATGTGAACGCTTTTCGCCACCCTCGCATCGAACTCCGGAACAATTACAACAAACACTCTCACAATTTCAAACTTATTATGCGTTACATAAACAAGATTTTACTGCACCCTATCCCGGCATTCTGCAATTGCTGCAAAACTGCATTCAAAACAATATCGGTATCGGCGTTGTAACCAACAAAGCGCATCCGTTTGCACAAGACATCGTAAACCACTATTTTTCAACTATGATTCCTTTTGTACAAGGTGCCACATCGGATATTCCAGCTAAACCAAATCCGATTGGTGTCCTTGCACTCATGCAAAAAATGCATGCCAATCCTGCTTCTACACTGTTTGTAGGCGATAGCAATGTGGATATTTTTACTGCATCCAATGCACAAATTGATAGCTGCGGCGTACTTTGGGGATTTCGCACCAAGCAAGAACTTATAGAAGCTGGTGCCACACATATCGCACAAAATCCGGATGCTCTTTGGAATATTATTTCCCATTAAACGCCAAACAGCCAAATGAATAAATATTCATTTGGCTGTTATACTATTTGTATTCTAATCTTTTGATTTCTTTCATTTCACTATTATTATTGGCCAAAATAATCCTTTCATAGTATCTCTAAAAATAAATATAGACAATATTTATAAACTGTTTTTTCCTTCTCTTTGTTCTTATCAACATGCTCTTCTTTTCTTTGTGAAAAACAATCTTGTTTCATTTCCATTTTTTCTATTTGGGATAACAATATTTACTTTACCACAATCTCACGCTTATTTGCTCTCCATCTTTTCTTTAATCAGACTTATTGTACTTCACTTTCTATATTAGATTAGATCTATTAAACGTATTCCATTGCTTCTCTATGTAGAAGACACCTGATTTCTATTAAACTTATTTTTTGCATTTCCTATGCCTTTACTCATGTAAAGCTACTTCTCCTTTTTATCTGCTTTCCCTCTTCGTATTACCACATTACCTTTTTATTATTCAAAACCAAATAAATTATAATCAAAACAACAACCAAAGCGCGGATATCCATTCATTATCTTTTCTTCTTCATTTTCTTTCTGAATAATAAATACTGATATAGCCAAACATCCGGAAATACACACTCTCTTCGACCTTCAACTTCTTACCTGCTACTCAGACTCTATAAAGTAACTTTAATATCCTCTGCACACTAATTTGAAGTTAATATTAAAACATCCCCATTAAACAGATCATCACTCTACTTATAATGAAAATACTTAAACTATCCATTTTATCTACTCTATTTGGCTTTTTGATGCTGCTACACTGTTACATGTTTTTTATTGTAAATTTCTCTTTATCCAAAATTCTTACTAAACAATCATACCATTCATATTTCACTCCCATCTTATCACCATTTATATACTATTTATTAAAATATCTACATTTTCCTCATATCTAATCTATCCCAATATTCACTAAAAATATATTTAGGAGTCTTGCTGAACAAAAAACTCTTTCTCTATAATAGCTCCTACAGTGCCTCCTTCCATTATTCCGTCAATTCAATAACACATCATATAAAATATTGAGATCTTTTCAATTGTGTAGTTTTAATTTTCAAAATAAAGTTATCAACACCAAGCACCCTTTCATGTTAACAACTTCTTTTCTTACACATAAGGGATTTTAGGTCGCTTC